>NZ_JBITGZ010000011.1:0-236200 GCF_044457565.1 Kitasatospora sp. NPDC050543
TACTGCAGGGGGGACCCTGTGGGAGAGTAGGACGCCGCCGAACAATCATTCACAGAGAACCCCCACCCGATTCCGGGTGGGGGTTCTCTGCGTTTGTGCAAGATACGATCGCGGTATGGCACGACCTGGCCCCAAGGCCCACCCCGAACCCAAGCCGCGTACCGAGCCCTTCAGCTTGTCGACCGACCCCTTTGCGATGGAGACCTCCCACGAGGTCGCCGGCCTCTATCTGGCACCGCCGGAGCGAGTGCTCGCGCTGCACGTGGACGCGGAGACGGTGCTGCGGCCCAAGCTCCGGTCCGCGCTGGAGACGCTCAAGGACGAGCCGCTGCCGGCGACCGTCTCGGCTCTGCTCTCCACCCTCGACACCACCACCGAGAAGGTGGTCGGCACGCTGCACCGCCGTCGTCGCGGGGTGGCCTTCCGGCAGTACCTCTCCCGGTTGGACAAGGAGCTTCCCGAGGGCGGGGAGGTGCACCTGATCTGCGACAACTACTTCACCCACAAGTCCCCGACGGTGATCAACTGGCTGCGGGCGCACCCGCGCTTCACCATGCACTTCGCCCCGGACGAGGCGGCCTGGCTGGCGCACGTCGAGCGCTGGTTCGCCTACCAGGCGGCCCGCGAGGCCTTCCACGGCGACAGGTCCTCGGCAGTGGCGCTCACGGACGGCGTGGCCGGCTGGCTGAACGCGAGTGTGGGTACGGCCGAGGAGGGCGACGACACGGAGGCGGTCGACAGCCCGGCCGTGCACGTCTGGATCAAGCCGCGCTACTGAGTGCGTCGAGCCTGCTGAGCTCGTCGAGCACCACAAGCGCGCCGCTGACCGGCGCGGGCGGCGCGGCTCAGAGGCGCCCGGCGGCCTTCAGCGCCAGGTAGGTGTCGGCCAGGGCCGGGGAGATGGCGGCCGGCGGGGCGTCCAGGACCGTCACTCCGTGGCGGCCGAGACGGTCCGCCGTGTGCCGCCGGTCGGCCCTGGTCTGCTCGGCCGCGGCCGCGCCGTACACGGCTTCCAGGGTGCCGCGGGCGCCGGCCATCTCGTCGAGGTGCGGGTCGGACACCGAAGCGAGCACGACCTCGTGGCGCTTGGTGAGCAGCGGCAGCAGCGGCAGCAGGCCGTCCTCGGCGGGCGCGGCGTCGAGGCCGGTCAGCAGGACGATCAGTGAGCGGTGCGGTGCCATCCGCAGGGCGGTGGAGACCAGCGAGCGCATGTCCGTCTCGAACAGCGCGGGCTCCAGGCCGGCCATCGCGTTGGTGAAGGCCGGCAGGATCTCGGACGGCGAGCGCCCGACCACCCCGGCGCGCCTGCGGACGTCGTGGGCGAGCAGGTCGACCCGGTCGCCGGCCTTGGTGGCGAGTGCGGTCAGCAGCAGGGCGGCGTCCAGCGAGGCGTCCAGGCGGGGAGCGTCGCCGACCCGGCCGGCGGAGGTGCGGCCGGTGTCGAGGGCGATCAGGATGTGCCGGTCGCGTTCGGGGCGCCAGGTGCGGATGGCGACGGTGTTGCGGCGGGCGCTGGCCCGCCAGTCGATGGAGCGGACGTCGTCGCCGGGCAGGTACTCGCGCAGGGAGTCGAACTCGGTGCCCTGGCCGCGGGTCAGTACCGAGGTACGGCCGTCGAGTTCGCGCAGCCGGGCCAGCCGGGACGGTAGGTGCTTGCGGCTGTTGAACGGGGGCAGGGCGCGCAGCGTCCAGGGCACCTGGTGCGAGCCCTGACGGCCGGCCAGGCCGAGCGGGCCGAGCGAGCGGATCGTCACCTTGTGCGCGTGGTGGTCGCCGCGCCGGGTCGGGGTGAGCGTGGTGGTGACCCGGCGGCGCTCGTGGGCCGGGATGCGCAGGCTGTGCCGGGAGGCGGCGATCTCGGTGCCGGGCTGCCAGGCGGAGGGGGCCCAGGCGTCGCGGACGCCGGCCCGGAGCGGCCGGCCTGACGGGTTGGTGAGGGTGAGTTCGACGCGGGCCGGCTCGCCGAGCCGTACGGAGGTGTCGCCGCTGCGGGTCAGCCGCAGGGTGCGGACGGGTGCGGCGAGCAGCAGATCGGCGAGGACGGCGGCGAGCACCGGGCCCGTGACGGCGAAGATCCCGGCCCAGGAGGGCAGGAGCAGGCCCACCACGAGCGCGCCGAGCGCGGCGAGCAGGGCGGTACGCCCGGTGAGGGCCATGCGTGATGCTCCCTGGTAGCGGTCGGTCGGTCGGTCTGTCGGGGCGGTGGGGTCAGCGGGGCGCGGGCGTCTGGGCCAGGACGGCCTGGATGACGGAGTCGGCGGTGACGCCCTCCATCTCGGCCTCGGCGCGCAGCTGGACGCGGTGGCGCAGGGTCGGCAGGGCGAGCGCCTTGACGTCGTCGGGGGTGACGTAGTCGCGCCCGGCCAGCCAGGCCCAGGCGCGGGAGGCGCCGAGCAGGGCGGTGGCCCCGCGCGGGGAGACGCCGATGGACAGTGACGGGGACTGCCGGGTGGCGCGGCACAGGTCGACGATGTACGCCAGCACCTCGGGGGAGACGGTGAGCTTTGCGATCTGCGCCTGGGCGGCGGCGATGTCCTCGGGGCCGGCGACGGGGCGTACGCCCGCGGCGGCGAGGTTGCGGGGGTCGAAGCCGCCGGCGTGCTTGGCGAGGACCTGGAACTCCTGGTCGCGCGTGGGCAGCGGCAGGATCAGCTTGAGCAGGAAGCGGTCGAGCTGGGCCTCGGGCAGCGGGTAGGTGCCCTCGTACTCGACGGGGTTCTGGGTGGCGGCGACCAGGAACGGGACGGGCAGCTTGCGCGGCTCGCCGTCGACGGTGACCTGGTGCTCCTCCATGGCCTCCAGCAGGGCGGCCTGGGTCTTGGGCGGCGTGCGGTTGATCTCGTCCGCGAGCATCAGGTTGGTGAAGACGGGGCCGGGCTGGAAGGAGAACTCGGCGGTGCGGGCGTCGTAGACCAGGGAGCCTGTGACGTCGCCGGGCATCAGGTCGGGAGTGAACTGGACGCGCTTGGTCTCCAGGCTGAGGGCGGTGGAGAGGGTGCGGATCAGCAGGGTCTTCGCCACTCCCGGGACGCCCTCCAGCAGCACGTGGCCGCCGCAGAGCAGCGCGACGACCAGGCCGGTGACGGCGGCGTCCTGGCCGACGACGGCCTTGGCGATCTCGGTGCGCAGGGCGGTGAGGGCCTGGCGGGGGTCGGCTGCCGTGCCGGCGGTGGGGGGAGTGGTGGCGGTGGCCTGGTCGGTCACGGCTGTCGTACCTGCCTTTCGAGGGCGTCGAGGTCGTCGGCGAGCCGCAGCAGCGCGGTGTCGTCGGTCGGGGCCGGGCCGTACAGCAGGAGCTGGACGGCTGCGGCGCCGTGGTCTTGGTCTGCGGGGAGGCGGTCGGCGACGGCGGCGCAGAGCGCGGTGGGGTCGGCGGTGCCGGAGGTGAGCGGGACGCCCAGGGCGGGGGCGAGGCGGTGGACGGCGGCGCGGCGCAGCGCGTCGGCGGCCCGGGCGCGGGCGCCCGCCCGGCGGTAGAGGCGGGCGCGGCCCTCGGTGGTCTCGGCGGCGCGGACGACGACGGGGAGGTTCTCGCTCACCACCGGGCCGAGCCTGCGGGCGCGCCAGGCGGCGGCGAGCAGGGCGGCGACGGCGAGCTGGAGGGTGGCCCAGTACCAGCCGTCCGGGATGAAGTCGGTGATGGCCTTCTGGCGGGCGGCGGGGGCGCCGGCCGCGTGGTCGGGCAGGTACCAGGTGAGGTGGGGCCGGGAGCCGAGCAGGCCGAGCGCGAGGGAGGCGTTGCCGTCCTGGTCGAGGACGTCGTTGGTGAGGAAGGTGCCGCCGCCGAGGACGACGAGGTCGCTGCCCTGGCCGGTGGTGAGGCGTACCAGGGGGTACCCGCCGTGGCGCGGGTAGCAGCCCTCGGCGCGCGGGCCGGGGGTGTAGAGCATCTCGCCGAGGTGGGCGGTGCCGGCGCGGACCGCTTCGGGGAGGGAACAGGCCGCGGGGGTGCTGCGGGGCATCACGTAGGCGGCGCCGCCGGTGTCCTCGGCGGGGTGGACGCCGGGGGCGAGGGCGGTCAGCGCGGCCGGCCCGGGGGCGATCAGGATCAGCCGGCCGTACCGGGCGGTGGCGAGGTCGCGCAGCTGGCGCTCGGTGAGCAGGTCGGCGGAGGGCAGCACGAGGGTGCCGGCGCCGGTGGCCGGGGTGGTGAGGGTGCTGGTGGTCTCGACCGTGACGCCCTGCTGTTCGAGCAGACGGACGACGGCGCGGGCGCCGGTGGGGTCGGGGGAGCGCGGGTCGAGCGCCGGGTAGCGGCCGCTGTCCTTGAGCCCGGCGATCAGGAGACCGACCAGTAGCAGGAAGGCGGCGCAGAGCAGGTAGCGGCGCGAGCGCCGCCAGAGCCGGCGGGGGGTGGGGGCGAGGCTGGTGTCGTCCGGGGCCTCGGAGGCGCTCTGGGCGGCCGTGGCGGGCGCGGGGGCGGTGGTGGTCACGCGGCACCGTCCAGGGCCGGGCTGAGGGTGGGGCGGGTGCGCTCCAGGGCTTGGTCGAGGTCGCCGATGAGCTGGTACGCGCTCTGGTCGGCGGCGCGGTCGCCGTAGGCGATGTCGTCGAAGAGGCGGGCGGCGGCGTGCAGGGCGGCGGCCTGGGCGGGCAGGGCCCGGCCGGCCTCGGTGGCGGCCTCGGCGGCGGTGCGTCCGGGGCGGGGGTCGAGCAGGGTGCGCTCCTCGAGTGCGCGGACCAGGGCGCGCATCCGTTCGCGGACGGCTTCGCTCCAGCGGCCGGCGTCGGCGTGCTGCTGGGCGTCGGCGCGGTACTGGGCGGCGGTGCGCGGGAGCTGGTCGTCGAAGAGCAGGGCGGCGGTGCGGGCCTCGCGCCGGGGCGCGCCCAGGCGCCACCAGACGCCGGCCGCGATCAGGACGGCGACCAGGGCGAAGACGATCAGGCCGGTGGTGCCGTTGGTGCCGGTGGAGCCGACGGTGGCCAGGGCGTTGTCGAGCTGGTGCCAGATCCAGTCGATGGCCCGCTGGAGGATGCTCGGGTCGTTCTGGTGGTAGACGGGGTTGAGCAGTTCGTCCCGTGCGGCGTCGCGGGCCGGGTCGCGCGGGACGGTCACCGGGGCGCCGCCGGCCAGCAGCGCCCCCTCCCCCCAGATCGGCATCCGGTTCAGACCCCCGGTGACGGTGCGGGGCCGCCGGCCCAGCCGGTGCCCCCGTACTCGGGCAGGCCGGCGGCGCGGGCGAGCTCGATGTCCAGGGCCTCGCGGCGGATGCGCTGGTCGACGTAGAGCAGCACGCTGATGGCCGCGGACACCGGGATGGTGATGGTGCCGGCGACGGTGCCGCCGATGGCGTTGAGGAGCAGGGCGATCGGCGGCAGCTCCAGGGCGGAGGCGCCGAAGGCGGAGTCGTCGATGAAGCTGTCGCCGGAGACCACGAGGGCGACGACGGAGAACGGCATCGCGACGATCCCGGCGACGATGCGGACCACCACGTTGGTGAGCAGGGTGATGCCGAAGATCCGCCACCAGGAGCCGCGGACCAGCCGGCGGGAGCGGGCCAACGCGGTCATCACGCCCTGCTTCTCCAGCATCAGGGCGGGCGCGGACAGGCTCAGCTGGATGCCCACCCAGACGGCGAGCGGGACGCCCACGACCAGGCCGGCGATCATCATCAGCCCGATCATGGCCTCGTCGGCCTCGGTGATCAGCGCGATGACGAACGGCGCGGCGGCGATCAGCACGATGCCGCCGATGATCAGACCGTTCAGCAGGGTGAGGCCGAACAGCCGGGCCAGCCGGGGCCGCGCGTCGGCCCAGGCGGTGCGCAGGGTGATGGACTCGCCGAGGATCGCCTTGCTCACCACCATGGTCAGCATGGCGGTCGCGATGATGTTGAGCAGCAGGGTGACGGGGTAGCCGACCAGCACGGCCACGACCGACACCAGGGAGTCGAGGTGCGAGAAGGCCCACCACTGGGCGAGCGCGATGACGGCCTGGCCCCCGGCGGCGAGGCCGAGCGAGAGGCCGAGGGCGGGGCGCCAGTGCTTGCGCACGGTGGAGACCGCGCCGTCGAGGATCTCGCCGACGCCGAGCGGGCGCAGCGGGATGATGCCGGGCTTGGGGCTCAGCGGGACTCCCCAGCCGGGGTACTGGCCACCTGGGTACTGACCACCTGGGTAGGGGCCGCCGTGGCCGGTGCCCCAGCCGGGCTGGGTGCCGTGATGGGGGCCCGACTGTCCGGGCACGGTGGCGGGTGCGTCGGCCGGCGGCCGGACGTCCTCGCGGGCCGGCTCGGACGAGCTGGGCGGGGCCCAGCCCGGAGTGTCGGTCATCACTGCTCCTCGGAGGGGGCTTCGGGGTGTCCGGCGGGTGGCGGGCCGGGTGGTCAGGAGCTGGTCGGCTCCTGCTGGGCCCCATCGTGCCATGGTGGGTGTCGGCGCCCCAGGGGTATCCCGGTGCTGATCGACAACGGGGCTCACGGGGCGGACGGGACCTTACTTTTGGTCCTGAATGCCCGGTTTCCGTACGGGTCCCGGACCGGAATTGGCACGGCTGTGCGGCAGGTCACAATCCGGTAATGAGAGGATGGATCCATGAAGGGACGCGTCCTCGTCGTTGATGACGACTCCGCACTGGCCGAGATGCTCGGCATTGTGTTGCGTGGTGAGGGTTTTGAGCCGTTTTTCGTCGCGGATGGGGACAAGGCGCTAGCCGCGTTCCGTGAGACCAAGCCCGACCTGGTCCTGCTGGACCTGATGCTGCCCGGCCGCGACGGGATCGACGTCGCCCGGCAGATCAGGGCCGAGTCGGGGGTGCCCATCGTGATGCTCACCGCGAAGACGGACACCGTCGACATCGTGGTGGGCCTGGAGTCGGGCGCCGACGACTATGTCACCAAGCCGTTCAAGCCCAAGGAGCTGGTGGCCCGGGTGCGGGCCCGGCTGCGCCGCGCCGAGGACCCGACGCCGGAGCAGCTGACCATCGGCGATCTGGTGATCGACGTGGCCGGTCACTCCGTCAAGCGGGACGGCCGGGGCATCCCGCTGACGCCGCTGGAGTTCGACCTGCTGGTCGCGCTGGCTCGCAAGCCCTGGCAGGTGTTCACCCGCGAGGTGCTGCTGGAGCAGGTCTGGGGCTACCGGCACGCGGCCGACACCCGGCTGGTGAACGTCCACGTCCAGCGCCTGCGCTCCAAGATCGAGAAGGATCCGGAGCGCCCCGAGATCGTGGTGACGGTCCGCGGCGTGGGCTACAAGGCCGGGCCAAGCTGACGTGACGTACCAGGCTGACCACTCCCCATCGGGCACCGACGCCGGCGGGGAGTCCGCCGTGCGCGGGGACGTACTGAGCTCGACCACCCAGGGCCGCCGGTCCCGGCGTGGTCCGGCGGCGATCCCCGCGCTGGTGACGCGTCAGCTGCGCCGGGTCTTCAACCAGGTCACGGCGCTCTACCGGCGCTCCATCCAGGTGAGGGTGGTCGCCACCGCGCTGCTGCTCTCCGTCGCGGTGGTGCTGGTGCTGGGTGTGGTGGTGGTGGCCCAGGTCCGTACCGGGCTGCTGGACACCAAGAAGATCACGGCGCGCAGCCAGGCCGGCGGCGGCTTCCAGATCGAGCAGAAGAAGATCGACGAGGCCGCCGAGCTCAGGTCCAGGAGCGGCTCCACCGGTGGCCCGGCCGCCGACGAGATCGGCACCTGGCTGCTCAAGCAGGTCTCCGACCTGGCCAGCAGCGGCCAGGGCGTCTACTCGGTGATCGCGATGGTGCCCAGCTCCGGCCAGGAGGTGTCGGCGAAGAGCGCCGGCCTGCTCGGGCCGCGCTACTCCGGCGACATCCTGCCGAGCAGCATCCCGCAGAAGCTCAAGGACGAGGTCGGCCGGGAGTCCGGCACCTCGTTCGAGGAGCCGACCGTCATCGACCGCTCGGACCAGAACGGCTCCGCCACGCGGCACGAGCCGGGCCTGGCGATCGGCAAGCAGTTCAGTGTCCCGGGCGGCACCGACTACCAGCTGTACTACGTCTTCTCCTTCGGCCAGGAGACCAAGACCCTCGGGCTGGTCACCGGCACCCTCGCCACCGCCGGGGTGTTCGTGGTGATCCTGCTGGTCGGCATCGCCTGGGTGGTGGTCCGCCAGGTGGTCACGCCGGTCCGGATGGCCGCCGGGATCTCCGAGCGGCTGGCCGCCGGGCACCTCGAGGAGCGGATGAAGGTCACCGGTACGGACGACATCGCCCGCCTGGGCGACTCGTTCAACCGGATGGCCAACGGCCTCCAGGCGCAGATCCGCCAGCTGGAGGAGCTCTCCCGGGTGCAGCGGCGCTTCGTCTCGGACGTCTCGCACGAGCTGCGCACCCCGCTGACCACCGTCCGGATGGCCGCCGACCTGATCTACGACAGCCGCGACGACCTGGACCCGATGGCGGCGCGCTCCGCCGAGCTGCTCCAGGGCCAGCTGGACCGCTTCGAGTCGCTGCTCGCCGACCTGCTGGAGATCAGCCGGTTCGACGCCGGCGCCGCGCTGCTGGACGCCGAGCCCGTCGACCTGCGCGAGATCGTCGCCCGGGTGGTCGAGGCCGCCGATCCGCTCGCGCAGGCCAAGGGCAGCGCCGTGGTGATCCGCGGCGACGGCGAGCCGGTCCTGGCCGAGGTCGACTCCCGCCGGATCGAGCGGATCCTGCGCAACCTGGTGGTCAACGCGCTGGAGCACGGCGAGGGCGGGGACGTGGTGATCCGGCTCGGCTCGGCCGAGGGCGCGGTCGCCATCGGCGTGCGGGACTACGGCATCGGGCTCAAGCCCGGCGAGGCCTCCCGGGTGTTCCACCGCTTCTGGCGGGCCGATCCCTCGCGGGTGCGGACCACCGGCGGCACCGGCCTGGGCCTGTCCATCGCGGTCGAGGACGCGCACCTGCACGGCGGCTGGCTCCAGGCCTGGGGCGAGCCCGGCGGCGGCTCGCACTTCCGCCTCACCCTGCCCCGTACCCGCGGCGGCGAGATCAACCGGGCGCCGTTCCGGCTGGAGCCGGAGGATTCGCGCAACAATCGCGGCCTGGGCTCCTCCGGCACGCCGTACCGGCGCGTGGTGCGCCCGGCCGGCGCCACCGCGCTGACCGCCGCGGGCGAGCCGACGGTCGTCCCCGAGACGCCGGACGGTGGACAGAACGGCTTCGGCAGCGGCCTCGGCGGCGTGCTGAGCATCGGCCCAGGCCTGGGCGCCAGGCTGCCCAGCGTGCCTCGCTCGGACCCGTCGGACGTCAGCGCGGCGGGGGCGGGATACGGTGCCACCGGCGCCCAGGTCGTGGTGGACACCTCGGCCGGGCGGCCCTCGGTGGCGCAGCGGACGGCTGAGCCGGAGAGCACCGGTGTGGCACGCCCGCGCAGTGGCGCGGGCGGGACGGACACGGAGGGGACGCAGCGTGCGAAGGACCAGCAGGACGACTGACCCGCGCCGGGCCGGGCTGGCCGGGGCCGTCCTGGCCTCGCTGCTCGCCGGTGGCTGCGCCGCGATGCCGGACTCCGGGCCGGTCAGCAAGGTGGAGTTCTCCGAGGGCGCGGCCGACAAGAACCTCCAGGTGCGGGTGTTCCCGGTGGGGCCGAACAAGGACGAGGACCCGGTCCGCCTGCTGGCCGGGTTCCTGGACGCCTCGATCGCGGACGAGGAGGGCTACGGCACCGCCCGTAAGTACCTCACCGCGGAGGCCGGCAGCCGCTGGAACCCCGAGGCCGGCATGGTGGTGCTCGCCGCGGACCCGGTGATGCCGGGCGGCCAGTCCCTCAAGGAGGGTGACACCGCGGCCAGGCTGAGCGTGTCCGGCACACTGGTGGCCCGGCTCGACGCCAAGCACTCGTACAGCTTCGCGGAGGGTGCGCAGGAGCTCGACTTCACCTTCGTCAAGGAGAACGGCGAGTGGCGGATCGACCGGCTGCCGGACGGTCTGATCATCAACCAGACCAACTTCCGTAACAGCTATCGGCAGGTGGACCGCTACTTCTTCGCGCTGGCCGACCCCTCGGTGCCCACCGCGCGGGAGGTGCTGGTGGCGGACCCGATCTACCTGCGCCGGCGAATAGACCCGCTCACCTCGGCCGCCAAGGCGCTGGTCGCCGGCCCCTCGGACTGGCTCACCCCGGTGGTCGGTACGGCCTTCGGCGGCGCCAGCGTCCAGAAGGTGTCGGTGGACGACAGCAGGACGGCCCGGGTCGAGATCGGCGGCCCCGAGCTGGCCGACCGGCCCGCGCTCTGCCAGCGGATGGCCGCCCAGCTCTTCTACACCCTCTCCGACCAGGGCACCGGGCAGATCGAGCGGCTGGAGCTGAAGAGCCCACGTGGCGGCTGCTCGGCCAACCGCAGCCTCTCCCAGCAGGTCGCCCCGGGCAGTCTGGTCGGCGCGGCCGGCGCCCGGCAGTACTACCAGCGCGCCGACACCGGGCAGCTGATGACCGCCGGCGATCAGGGCGACGGCACCCCCGTGCCGGGAGAACTGGGCAAGACTCCGCCGGCCGGGCGGCCGCCGTTCGGCGCGATCGCGGTCCGCCGGGACGGCAACCGGGCCGCGGCGGTGGCCGGTGACGGGCGGCAGCTGTTCACGGTCGGCCTCGGCGAGAACGACCGGGTGGGCGATCCCGTCCTCACCAGCACCGGGCACGGCGGCCCCGCCGAGAGCCTGGCCTCGCCCAGCTGGGACGGCCGGGGCGACCTGTGGGTGGTGGACCGCGACCCGCAGGCCCCGAAGGTGCTGATGGTCCGGGACAAGGCCGTCGTCCCCGCGCGGGTCGACGGCCTGGACGGGCGGACGGTGCAGAGCCTGAAGGTCTCCTCCGACGGCAGCCGGGTGGCCCTGGTGCTCAGGGACGCCGGGGGTACCCGGACCTCGCTGGCACTGGGCCTGATCCTGCACGGCGGTACCGCGGCCGCGCCGACGGCGCGGATCTCCGGGCTGCGGATGGCGGCGCCGCTGCTGACCGAGGTCGCCTCGGTGTCCTGGGCGGACACCGACCGGCTGCTGGTGCTGGGCAAGGAGAAGGACCGTCTCCAGCAGCTGCACTACATCAACACGGACGGCTCGCCCGGCACGGACACCCCGCTCCAGGGCGGTGAGGGGATGGCCTCGGTGGCCGCCTCGGAGAGCCGCGAGTTCGACACCGTGCCGCCGGTGCTGGCGGTGCAGGTGCAGGCACAGGGGACCGAGAGCAAGATCTACCGGCTGACCGGCAGCCAGTGGCGCGAGGTCGTACTGCCGTACAAGGCGAGCTCCTTCAGCTACCCGGGCTGAGCGTACCCGGCCGAGCCGCGCGGCCCGCCGCCGGCGGGCGCCGGGCGGTGGCCGCGACCGTGGCGGCGGCGCACGGGCGGGCGCCGGCCAGGGTGAGGGCGCGGGCGGCCTCGGCGAGGCTCGCACCGGTGGTGACCAGATCGTCCACCAGCACCACCTGACGCTGTACCAGCGTGCCGCGCAGGTGCGGTGGGACGGCCAGCGCCCCGTGCAGGTTCCGCCGTCGCTGGGCGGCCGAGAGGCCGGCCTGGTCGGCGACGGGCCGGGTGTGCCGCAGCACCGGGCCGGCGGTGGCGGGCAGCCCGCGGCGGCGAAGTGCGCGCGCGGCGGCCCGCGCCAGCCGCAGCGTCGGGTCGTGCCCGCGAGCGCGTACCGCCGCCCGGGCGGAGGGCATCGGGACGAGCAGCAGTGGGAGCGGCGGTGGTGCGCCCGCCCCGGCGGGGCCGAGCGCCGAACGGACGGCGCGGGCCAGCGCCTCGCCGAGCGGCCCGGCCAGACGCAGCGCGCCGCGCTCCTTGTGGGCGAGCAGCAGCTGGCGTACCGGATCGGCGTACGGGGCGGCCGCGTGCACCCCGGGGAGCCTGGTCGGGCCAGCGGGGGAGCCTTCGAGCGCGACCCGGCAAGAGGCGCAGAGCTGGATTCGGCCGTGTCGGCAGCCGGCGCAGCGGGCCGGCAGCAGGATGTCCAGCAACTCGCCGAGCAGGGACGGCTTCGCACCGGGGGCGACGGGTGTCACGGCTCCTCCTGATGGCCGACAGGCACGGAGAGTGAGGTCAGGATGGGCCGTCTGGGGGGTGCTGTCCAGTCATTTACCCAAATTTCACTCGGGGGAGGGTAGACAGGGTGCAACAGCTTTACAGTCAGCCCCACAGCGCTAGGTTCGACTCGTTCCGTTCGACTGGGGAGGCGAAAACCCCGCGTGAGGTGTTCGATAAGGCTCCAGGGGGTTTCAAGCGTCTCTGGTGGGGAGGAAGTGAGGTGAGGGCCGGTCGCGCTCGCCGCCCGCGGTGACGCGGAGGGTCGGCAGAGGGCGGACTGGTCCGGCTGGGTCTCAGCCCGATCCGGTGGTCAACTCCGGATCGGCGTCAGCACGAGGGATCGGAGTTCTGCGTGGACATCGTCGTCAAGGGCCGCAAGACCGAGGTGCCCAAGAGGTTCCGCGAGCACGTGGCCGAGAAGCTGGAGAAGGTCCAGAAGTTCGACGGCAAGGTGATCAGCCTCGACGTCGAGGTGTCCAAGGAGCACAACCCGCGCCAGGCCGACCGGTCCGAGCGCGTGGAGATCACTCTCCGTACCCGCGGCCCGGTGATCCGGGCCGAGGCCGCCGCCGCGGACCCCTACGCGGCGCTCGACCTGGCCTCGGCGAAGCTCGACGCCCAGCTGCGCAAGTCCGCAGACCGGCGCCGGGTGCACAAGGGCGGCAACGGCCGCACCCCGATCAGTGTCGCGGAGGCGACCGCCGCGCTCGCGGCGCTGCCCGAGCCCGAGCGGGTCGAGGGCGTTGCCAACGGGGCGGTCCGCAAGACCAAGATGGGATCCCTGGAGGTGGAGGGCGACGGTCCGCTCGTCGTCCGCGAGAAGACGCACCCCGCCGCACCGATGGCGCTCGACCAGGCGCTCTACGAGATGGAGCTGGTCGGCCACGACTTCTACCTCTTCGTGGAGAAGGACAGCGGCCTGCCGAGCGTGGTCTACCGCCGGCACGGTTACCACTACGGTGTCATCCACCTGAAGGCCGACGGCTCCGCCGTGGCCGGTGAGGCCGGTGGCGCGGGCGGTGCGATCGGCGGGCCCGACAACGACTGACGGTCCGAGGCAGTGAAGCGGGGTGACCCCGGCGGCCGGTGCCGCCGGGGTCACCGGTTTCCGCACCCGGCGCACCACCCCTGACGGGCACGGAGTCACCCAACGATGGGCGCCCGGCGGCGGAGTGTGATCGGCCGGTGCGTGGGCCATGGAATGATTGGCGCGACGATGACCGGCGACGGGGGAGGAGCGGATGGGGGATCACTTCGGGCTGAGGCCCGGTAGCGGGCCGGTCACGGGGGGACAACGGGGTGTGGGGGAGACCTCGGAGCCCGGGTACGCCCCGCGCGGCGGCGAGCCGATCCGCGTCCTGGTGGTCGACGACCACGCCCTGTTCCGCCGCGGCCTGGAGATCGTGCTGGCCGAGGAGGAGGACATCAAGGTCATCGGGGAGGCGGGGGACGGCGCCGAGGCCGTACTCAAGGCCGCCGACCTACTGCCCGACATCATCCTGATGGACGTCCGGATGCCGCGCCGCAGCGGGATCGAGGCCTGCACCGCGATCAAGGACGTGGTGCCCAGCGCCAAGATCATCATGCTGACCATAAGCGACGAGGAAGCCGACCTCTACGAGGCCATCAAGGCCGGCGCCACCGGCTACCTGCTCAAGGAGATCTCCACCGACGAGGTCGCGACCGCGATCCGCGCGGTGGCCGACGGCCAGTCACAGATCAGCCCCTCGATGGCGTCCAAGCTGCTCACCGAGTTCAAGTCGATGATCCAGCGCCGCTCGGACGACCGGGACCTGGTGCCCGCGCCCCGGCTCACCGACCGGGAGTTGGAGGTGCTCAAGCTGGTGGCCACCGGGATGAACAACCGGGAGATCGCCAAGGAGCTGTTCATCAGCGAGAACACCGTGAAGAACCACGTCCGCAACATCCTGGAGAAGCTCCAGCTGCACTCCAGGATGGAGGCCGTGGTCTACGCGATGCGGGAGAAGATCCTCGAAATAGGCTGACGGATCGGGCGGATCAGGCGGGCGGATCAGACGGATCAGGCGTCGAGGAGCTTCTCCAGAGCGGGCCGCAGCGCCTCGTCGTGGAGCGCCTCCACCCGTACCGCCGTGCAGCCCACCCACTCGGCCGCCTCGCGCAGCGCCCGGGCCAGCGCCTCGACGTGCCGCGGCGCGGCCAGCGACACCTGACGGGCCACCAGGGTGCGCCCTTCCCGGGCCGGATCGACCCGGCCGACCAGCCGCCCGCCGGCCAGCAGCGGCATGGCGAAGTACCCGTGCACCCGCTTGCCCCGGGGCGTGTACGCCTCCAGCCGGTGCGCCATGTGGAAGATCCGCTCGGTGCGGGCGCGATCCCAGATCAGCGAGTCGAACGGGGACAGCAGGGTCGTCCGGTGCCGCCCACGCGGCTCGGCCGCCAGCGCCGCCGGATCCGCCCAGGCGTCGGCCGGTGTGCCGTCCGGGCCCCAGCCGGCCACCCGCACCGGCAGCAGACCGCTCTCGCCGAGCACCGCGCCCACCTGCTCGGCCTTGAGCCGGTGGTAGTCCGTCAGGTCGGCCCTGGTCGCCACGCCGAGGGCGGCGCCGGCCTGGGCGACCAGGGTGCGCACGCACTCGTGGTCGCTCGGCTCCTGTCCGAACAGCTCGGCGGGTACGGCCTGTTCGGCCAGCGCGTAGACGCGCTTCCAGCTGCGGCGCTCGGTGCAGACCACGTCACCGAAGGCGAGCGCGCGCTCCACCGCGATCTTGGTGTCCGACCAGTCCCACCACTCGGCCGTCTTCTTCGCACCGCCGAGCTCGGTCGAGGTCAGCGGGCCCTCGGTGCGCAGCTTGTCCAGCACCTGCCGGTACGTCCGCGGTGTCACCTGGTGGCCCCAGAGGTGCCCCCGGTCGCGGTAGCGGCGCCGCCGGAAGGCGAACAGCGGCCACTCCTCGACCGGCAGGATGCAGGCCGCGTGCGACCAGTACTCGAACGTCGCCCCCGAGCCCCAGTACGCCGCCTCCACCCTGGCCCGGCCGACCGCGCCGAGCCGGGCGTAGGGCACCAGCTCGTGCGAGCGGGCCAGCACCGAGATGGTGTCCAGCTGGACGGCGCCGAGGTGGCGCAGCACGCCGCGGACACCGCCCCGGCGGTCCGGCGCCCCGAGCAGGCCCTGTGCGCGCAGCGCGATCCGGCGGGCCTCGTCGGCGCTGAGAGTCGTCACGGTCATGCCGGGGAGCGTAGTCGGGGGCACTGACAACCGGCGCCCGGCTCAGGTCCGGGGCCCCGCACCGCCCGGACGAGCCGCTCCCGGAGGTGCCAGGTCGGCGGGGAGCAGCGCGGCGAGCCAGCCGTCGTGGACCGCGCCCCGGTGCTCGGCGTACGCGCGCAGCGTGCCCTCGAAGCGGAAGCCGACCCGCTCGGCGACGGTCAGCGAGGCGCGGTTGCCGACCAGTGCGTACCACTCCAGCCGGCGCACACCGAGCTCGGCGAACGCGTACCCGGCGACGGCGGTCGCCGCCTCCACGGCGTAGCCGAGGCCGCGCCGCCCGGGCGCCGTCCACCAGCCGATCTCGGCGGTGCCGGGGTGGCCCGCCCGCAGGCTCAGGCTCTGGGTGCCCACCAGCGCGCCCCCGGCGCGCTCCAGCACGCACCAGTGCCGGGTGGCGCCGGTGCGCCAGCCCTCGGGGGCGAGGGTCCGGACGAAGAACTCGGCGTGCTCGCGCCGGTACGGGGAGGGCACGGTGGTCCAGCGCTGGATGTCCGGGTCCTGGCACGCCCGGGTGATCGCCTCGATGTCGGCGGGCTCGGGGGCGCGGAGTATCAGGCGGCCGGTGCCGAGGACGACGGGGGCGGTGATCGGGTCTGCCATGAGCGGAGTATTCCGTGCGGTGAGCGGGGCGGGAGAACGAATTACGGCGCAATTGCGAGGCCGGGCGCCCACTTTGACCCGGTAGGCAGCGCTATCACCGGATGTGCACGCAGGGGTGACACGGGAATAGCGTGCTGACGCACCTCCCGGCGGATTGGACTCCTCGCATACGATGGCCCGTGCGGTGGGGTGAACCCCTCGTGCAGTCGTCCAGTGCCAATACAGGCAAGGAGCCCGCTCTAGTGTCCGTCTTCGACAAGATCCTGCGCGCCGGCGAAGGAAAGATCCTTCGCAAGCTGCAGCGGATTGCTGCCCAGGTCAACTCCATCGAAGAGGACTTCGTCAACCTCACCGACGCCGAGCTGCGCGCGCTGACCGAGGAGTACAAGCAGCGGATCGCCGAGGGCGAGAGCCTGGACGACATCCTCCCCGAGGCGTTCGCGACCGTCCGCGAGGCGGCGAAGCGGGTGCTGGGGCAGCGGCACTACGACGTCCAGATCATGGGCGGCGCGGCCCTGCACCACGGGTACGTGGCGGAGATGCGCACCGGTGAGGGCAAGACCCTGGTCGGCACGCTGCCGGCCTACCTCAACGCGCTCACCGGCAAGGGCGTCCACCTGATCACCACCAACGACTACCTCGCCGAGCGCGACTCGGAGTGGATGGGCCGGGTGCACCGCTTCCTCGGCCTGGAGGTCGGTGTGGTGCTGGGCAGCATGACGCCCGCCGAGCGCAAGCGGCAGTACGGGATGGACATCACGTACGGCACGAACAACGAGTTCGGCTTCGACTACCTGCGCGACAACATGGCCTGGTCGAAGGACGAACTCGTCCAGCGCGGCCACAACTTCGCGGTCGTCGACGAGGTCGACTCGATCCTGATCGACGAGGCCCGTACGCCGCTGATCATCTCCGGCCCGGCCGACCAGGCGACCAAGTGGTACGCCGACTTCGCCAAGCTGGTGCAGCGCCTGAAGATCGACCGTGACTACGAGGTCGACGAGAAGAAGCGCACCGTCGGCGTACTGGAGGACGGTGTCGCCCGGGTCGAGGACTACCTGGGCATCGACAACCTCTACGAGTCGGTCAACACCCCGCTGGTGGGCTTCCTGAACAACGCCATCAAGGCCAAGGAGCTCTACAAGGCGGACAAGGACTACGTCGTCATGAACGGCGAGGTCATGATCGTCGACGAGCACACCGGCCGTATCCTGGCCGGCCGTCGCTACAACGAGGGCATGCACCAGGCCATCGAGGCGAAGGAGGGGGTGGAGGTCCAGAACGAGAACCAGACGCTGGCCACCATCACCCTGCAGAACTTCTTCCGCCTGTACGACAAGCTTTCCGGAATGACCGGTACCGGTACCACCGAGGCCGCCGAGTTCCACCAGATCTACAAGCTCGGCGTCGTGCCGATCCCGACCAACAAGACGCCCGCGCGCATCGACCAGCCCGACCTGATCTACAAGTCGGAGCCGGCCAAGTTCGCCGCCGTGGTCGAGGACATCGCCGAGAAGCACGAGAAGGGCCAGCCCGTCCTGGTCGGCACCGTCTCGGTCGAGAAGTCCGAGTACCTCTCGCAGGAGCTGCGCAAGCGCGGCATCCCGCACGAGGTGCTCAACGCCAAGCACCACGAGCGCGAGGCGCAGATCGTCGCGCAGGCCGGCCGCAAGGGCGCCGTCACCGTCGCCACCAACATGGCCGGCCGTGGCACCGACATCATGCTCGGCGGCAACGCCGACCACCTCGCGGCGGCCGAGCTGGCCCAGCGCGGCCTCTCCCCGGTGGACACCCCCGACGAGTACGAGGCGGCGTTCCCCGAGGCCCTGGAGAAGGCCAAGGCCTCCGTGAAGGCGGAGCAGGACGAGGTCAAGGAGGCCGGCGGCCTCTACGTGCTGGGCACCGAGCGGCACGAGTCGCGCCGCATCGACAACCAGCTGCGCGGCCGCTCCGGCCGTCAGGGTGACCCGGGCGAGTCCCGCTTCTACCTCTCGCTGGGCGACGACCTGATGCGGCTGTTCAAGGCCGGCATGGTCGAGCGCGTGCTGTCGATGGCCAACGTCCCGGAGGACGTGCCGATCGAGTCGAAGATGGTCACCCGCGCGATCGCCTCCGCGCAGACCCAGGTCGAACAGCAGAACTTCGAGATCCGCAAGAACGTCCTGAAGTACGACGAGGTGCTCAGCCGCCAGCGTGAGGTCATCTACGGCGAGCGCCGCCGGGTGCTGGAGGGCGAGGACCTCCAGGAGCAGGTCGGCCACTTCATGGACGACACCGTCGAGGCGTACGTCAAGGCGGCGACCGGCGAGGGCTACGAGGACGACTGGGACCTCGAGAAGCTCTGGACGGCCCTGAAGCAGCTCTACCCCGTCACCCTGGACCTGGAGGACCTGGAGGAGGAGGCCGGCGGCCCGGTGGGCCTGACGCCCGAGTTCCTCACCCAGAACATCCAGGAGGACATCCAGGCCCAGTACGGCGCCCGCGAGGACCAGCTGGGCTCGGAGATCATGCGCGAGCTGGAGCGCCGGGTCGTCCTGTCGGTGCTGGACCGCCGCTGGCGTGAGCACCTCTACGAGATGGACTACCTCCAGGAGGGCATCGGCCTGCGGGCGATGGCCCAGCGCGACCCGCTGGTGGAGTACCAGCGCGAGGGCTTCGACATGTTCACCGCCATGATGGAGGGCATCAAGGAGGAGTCCGTCGGCTACCTGTTCAACCTGGAGGTCCAGGTCGAGCAGCAGGTCGAGGAGGTCCCGGTCGCGGACTCGGAGATCTCGCTGGAGAAGGAGTCCCGGCCGGAGATCAGGGCCAAGGGCCTGGAGGTGCCGAAGCCGCAGCGGCTGCACTACACCGCGCCGACGGTGGACGGCGAGGACCGGGTCATCGAGGGCGACTTCGAGGACACCCTCCAGGACGAGGACGGCGACGGCCTGACCAGGGCCGAGCGCCGCAAGGCCGCCAAGTCGGCCAAGGGCCGCCGCCGCAAGGCCTGACCCGCACCACGCACAGCCCGCCCGCAGGGCGCCGCCCCCCGACCCGGGGGGCGGCGCCCTGCGGCGTTGTCGAAGACCCGGAACGCGCAGCCCGAGCCCTGCGCGCCCAGGCTCTCCGCCGTCACCCCCGCCCCGGCGCCGTGACCCTGGCCCCCACGTCTTGACGCCCACCCCCGCCGGCGCGCCCCGAGCCGAAGGGGCGCGCCGGTGCCGAAAGGGAGAAGCGAGGAAGCGAGCGAAGCGAACGCGGGAGCGCCGACCGTCGGCACCGGACGTGAGCGCCCCGGAGGCGAGCGGGCGCCCCAAAGTGAGAGGGGCGCCCCGGAGGCGAGCGGGCGCCCCGAACTAGTGCGCCTCGATGGCGCTGCACTGCCAGAGGTCGGTCCGCCGGTGCCGCTCCAGCCGGAAGGCCACCATGTGGTGCCGGGGGCCGAACTCGACCCGGACGCACGCCTCCAGCACGTCCGCCGAGGGCGCCGAGTCGTGTACCCGGCCGAGCCGGGCGCGGGCCGAGCCGGTGCAGCGGCGCAGCGGGCCGGAACGCACCAGGGCGGTGAGCTGGCCGTAGCCGTCCAGGGTGGTGTGGCGCTGGAGCTGGCCGGCCGGGCGCAGGCCGGTGAGCACCTCGACCAGGCGGTGGGCGAAGCGGGTGGCGAGCTCGCCACCGGCGCCCGCCGCCGCGGCGGCGGCCGTGCAGGCGGCGCGGGGGTGGCGCGGGGCCCGGACGGGGGCGCTGCGGTGAGCCGGGTGCGGCCCGGCCGGGCGTCGCGGGTGCGGGACGGTACCGGCGTACTGGGCCGCGAGCCCGACGTGTGGCCGGGCCAGCAGGGGCGGGTGGCCGGCGTGCGGGGCGGTTGCGGCGTCGAGCATGCGCGGTACTCCCGGTGAGCTGCTGGGGCGGTTGGTGACCCTTTGCTATCGGGCCTCGCGCGGGGCGGCAAGGGCCCGGCGCGCGCCGGTGGAGGCCACGCTGTTGTCACCTATCCGGGTGATCCGCCCTGGCCCACGTGTGGCGTCGTCCGCCGCCGCGTGCCTGCTGGTTGACGTGTGTGCCGTGCCGCCGCGGTCCGAAGGGGGACGCCCCGCCGCCGGGAATTGCGTGCGCCTACCCTGGCGGGGGAGAGGATGCTACCGACAGGTAGCACGGAGGATCGGGGGGAGACGCCCCGCGGGGCTCCGCGAGAGGACGGGTGGCTGGCACGGTGACACAGGTTTCGACGAGCGGTGCGGCGGCAGTCCCGGTCTCCGCCGACGGGGTGCGGCGCGGCCTGGTCCTCGGGGGCGGCGGCATGCTCGGCGCGGCCTGGACGATCGGCGCGCTCTGCGCGGTGGAGGAGTCGACCGGCTGGCAGCCCGGCGGCGCCCAGGTGATCCTCGGGACCTCGGCCGGCTCGATCCTGGGCGCGATGCTGGCCGTCGGCGTCCGGGCCGCGGACCTGCGCGACCACCAGCGCGGCGTACCGATCACCACCGGCCCGCTGGCCGGGGTGGACTTCGACTACGACACCGCCGCGGGCGGGGCGCTGCCGCCGCGCCCCCGGCCGGGGATCGGCTCGCCGGGCCTGCTCAGGGACGCCGTCCGGCACCCGCGCGAGTACCCGCTGCTGACCATGGTCTCGGCCGTGGTGCCGCCGGGCCGGGGCTCGGTGGCACCGGTGGGCGAGCTGGTGCGCCGACTGGCCGGGGCCGACGGCTGGGTGCGGGGTTCGGCCCTGCGGGTCGCGGCGGTGGACTACCGCACGGGGCACCGGGTGGTCTTCGGCGACCCGCAGGCCCCGCCGGCCGAGGTGGCCGAGGCGGTGATGGCCTCCTGCGCGCTCCCGGGCTGGTTCGCGCCGGTCGAGGTGGCCGGCGGCCCCTACGTGGACGGCGGCTGCTGGTCGGCCACCAACGCCGACCTGATGCTCGGGCGCGGCCTGGACGAGGTGTACGTGCTCGCGCCGATGGCCCTGCGGCTGCACCCCAGGGGCCGCGCCGAGCCCGGGCGCGGGACGGTCGCGGCGCTGAAGGAGTGGCGCGAGCGGGACCGCCCCAGGGGCGTGCTGGCCCAGCTGGTCAGCCGCTACCGCAGGGCGGTGACCAGGCAGATGCTGCGCGAGGCGCGCCTGCTGCGGGCGGCCGGCACGCGGGTGCAGCTGCTCGCGCCGACGCTGGAGGACCTCGCGGTGATGGGGCCGAACATGATGGATCCGGCCCGGCGGGGCGCGGTGCTGGAGACGGCCCTGCGGACCAGCAGGGCGGCCCTGGAGGGCGTCCGGTGACCGGGTGCGTGGGGTAGGCCCGGCATGCCGCCGGACGGCCCGCAGCGGGCGGTGCAGCGCGTGATCACCGGCGCCGTATTCTTGGGTGCGCGGTGCAACCGGGCGCACCGGGCGCGCGGGCCGCTCCGCCCACCGGCCGCTCCACGCACCGCCGGGGCCGGCCGCGGCCGGACCTCGCTCCTGCCCGCGCCCGACCTGCTCCGTAGTTGCTCCAGACCGCTGAAGACCTGCTGAAGTCCCGCTGAAGACCCGCTCGAAGAAGCCTCGAAGAACCGGAGAGTGCCCCCGATGCGCGTGTACGTGCCCACCACCTTGAACGACCTGGCGGCGGCGCACCCGGGCGGCGCGCTGGAGCAGTCGGCGGCGTACGCCGTCACGCCCGCGCTGCGCGAGTGGTACGTCAGCGACGACATCGAGGAGCTGGAGTACGCGGCGCTCAACCGGGCCGCCCAGTCCTCGCTGCGGCTGCTCGCCGCCGACCCGCAGGCGCCGCGCCGCCGGGTGGTCGTCGCGCTGGACGTCCCGGACGCGGCCGTGAGGCCGTTCGCGGGTGACGAGTACCAGGACCAGGCCTCGCTCGGCCGGGTGGTGCTGGCCGGGCCCGTGCCGCTGGCCAAGGCGGCGGCCGTGCACGCGGACGTGGCCGACCAGGAGGTGGTCGACGACGTGGCGGCCGCCGTCGCCGCGATCGGCGCCGCGGACGCGGGGGACCAGGACGCCCAGTTCACCGTGGACGGCGCCGAGGACCACGACCTGCTCTGGTTCGCCACCCAGGAGATCTCCGCCCTGCTCGGCTGAGCCGGCCCCGCGCGGGCGGGCCGTGCGGTCCGCTCCCGCCGCCCGGACTTCCGGGTGGCCGGGCCGTCCGGTTACCGTTCCCGACGTGCGTACTCACATCATCTGGGACTGGAACGGCACCCTCTTCCACGACATGGAGGCGGTGCTCGCCGCCAGCAACGCCGCGTTCGCCACCGTCGGCATCGCGCCGATGAGCCTGCGCGAGTACCGGGAGCAGTACGAGATCCCGATCCCGCTGTTCTACGAGCGCCTGCTCGGGCGCCGGCCGACCGAGACCGAGTGGCTGCTGCTGGACGACGCCTTCCACCTGCGCTACCACGAGCTCAGCCCGGCCTGCGCTCTCACCGAGGGCGCGCCCGGGCTGCTGAGCGAGTGGGAGGCGGCCGGGCACAGCCAGTCGCTGCTCTCCATGTACGACCACGACCTGCTGGTGCCGGTGGTCGAGCGGTTCGGGATCAGCCGGCACTTCGTCCGGGTGGACGGCCGCAGCGGCCCGTCCGGCGGGCAGAAGGCCGAGCACCTCAGCCGGCACCTGGCCGCGCTCGGCCCCGCCGTGGACCCTGCCAGGACGGTGCTGATCGGCGACGCGGCGGACGACGCGCTGGCGGCGCTCAGCGTGGGCGCGCACGCGGTGCTCTACACCGGCGGGTCGCACACCCGGGAGAAGCTGGAGCCGGTGGGGGTGCCGGTGGTGGACAGCCTGGCGGAGGCGGTGGAGCTGGCCGCGCGACTGCCGGGGTGAGCCACCCCGGCCCGCGGTGCGGTGGGCCGCCGAGCCGCGCGGCCGCTCGGGTGAGTCGCACAGGCGCACGCGGGATCCGCTCCGCACGTGGCGCGGGCCACGCTCCCCGGTGGCGTGTCACCGGCGTCGATCGGCCGTTCACTCGTCAGTCTGGATTGACGAGTTGCCGTCCGTCGCCGTCCCTGCCGAGCGGAGTCCCGAATGCCCATCGACGCAGTCACCCAGGTGCCCACCCCGGGCAATGAGCCAGTGCTCGGCTACGCGCCGGGCAGTCCGGAGCGGGCGGGGCTGGCGGCGCGGCTGGACGAGCTCACGGCCGAACCCCTCCCGCTGCCGATGACCATCGCCGGCGAGCAGCGGTTCGGCGGCGGCGAGCGGATCGACGTCGTCCAGCCGCACCACCACGCCGCCCGACTGGGGGTGCTGGGCAACGCCACCCGGGAGGACTCCCAGCTCGCCGTGGACGCGGCGCTGGCGGCCGGGCCGCGGTGGCGCTCGCTGTCCTTCGACGACCGGGCGGCCGTCTTCCTGCGGGCCGCGGACCTGCTGGCCGGGCCCTGGCGGGACACGCTGGTGGCGGCCACCATGCTCGGGCAGTCCAAGACCGTGCAGCAGGCGGAGATCGACGCGGCCTGCGAGCTGATCGACTTCTGGCGCTTCAACGTGCACTTCGCCCGGCAGATCCTGGCCGACCAGCCGATCTCCTCGCCCGGGGTGTGGAACCGCACCGACCACCGCCCGCTGGAGGGCTTCGTCTACGCGATCACCCCGTTCAACTTCACCGCGATCGGCGGCAATCTGCCCACCGCGCCGGCGCTGATGGGCAACACCGTGGTCTGGAAGCCGGCCCCGACCCAGACGCTCTCCGCCTTCCACCTGATGCGCGTCCTGGAGGCGGCCGGCCTGCCGCCCGGCGTGATCAACATGGTGACCGGGGACGGCCACCAGCTCTCCCAGGTGGCGCTGGCCCACCCGGCCCTGGCCGGGCTGCACTTCACCGGCTCCACCGGGACCTTCCAGTCGCTGTGGAAGACCATCGGTGCCAACATCGGCTCCTACCGGGCCTATCCGAGGATCGTCGGGGAGACCGGCGGCAAGGACTTCCTGCTCGCCCACCGCTCCGCCGACCCGCAGATCCTCAGGACCGCCCTGATCCGGGGCGCCTTCGAGTACCAGGGGCAGAAGTGCTCGGCGCTCTCCCGCGCGTACCTGCCGCGCAGCCTCTGGCAGCGGATCAAGGACGAACTGCTGGCGGAGATCGACGCGCTGGCCGTCGGCGACGTCACGGACTTCTCCAACTTCATGGGCGCGCTGATCGACCGCCGGGCCTTCGAGAAGAACCGCGCCGCGATCGAGCGGGCCGAGAAGGACCCGATGGTGGAGCTGGCGGCCGGCGGTCAGTACGACGACGCCATCGGCTACTTCGTCCGGCCGACCGTGCTGGTGAGCTCCGACCACCGCAACGAGATCTTCCGGACCGAGTACTTCGGACCCATCCTCGCCGTCCACGTCTACGAGGACTCCCGCTGGGAGGACGTGCTCGGCCGGGTCGACTCCGGTGCGCCGTACGGCCTGACCGGCTCGGTGATCGCCCAGGACCGGTACGCGATCGCCCAGGCGATGGAGGAACTGCGCTTCGCGGCGGGCAACTTCTACATCAACGACAAGCCGACCGGCGCGGTGGTCGGGCAGCAGCCGTTCGGCGGCGGGCGGGCGTCGGGCACCAACGACAAGGCGGGCGCGGCGCAGAACCTGCTGCGCTGGACCTCGGCGCGCTCGATCAAGGAGACCTTCGTACCGCCGACCGACCACCGCTACCCGCACATGGGCTGAACCCCCACCCGGCGGCCGACCCTGACGGCGGGTCGGGTGTGACCACAATCACCGCCGTGCCCGCCCGCCTCACCGGCGGGCTCGCCTGCGCGGTCCGGGCCCGCGCTGGTAGAACCGGAGGGGACGCGCTGCCACGGGCTCCCACCCCGGGAACCGCCGGTCGTGTCCGACGAAGGAGAGCCGCCGATGCCGGACCGAGCCGCCGCGCCGCACAGCTCGGCGCCGCACGCCGTGCCACACAGCGTCGCGCCGCAGGCTGTGCCACACAGCACCGCGTCGCACGGTACGGAGCGGAACGGCACCGGGGCCGGGCTGCTGGCCGTCAGCGACCTGCACATCTCCTACCGGGCGAACCGCGAGATCGTCCAGGCCCTGCGGCCGGAGTCCCCCGAGGACTGGCTGCTGGTGGCCGGCGACGTGGCCGAGAGGATCGAGGACGTCCGGTGGGCGCTCGGTCTGCTCGCCGAGCGGTTCGCGCGGGTGGTCTGGGCGCCGGGCAACCACGAGCTGTGGACGCACCCGAGCGACCCGGTCACGCTGCGCGGCCTCGCCCGGTACGAGCGGCTGGTGGAGGTCTGCCGTTCGATGGGCGTGCTCACCCCGGAGGACCCGTACGCGCTGTTCGAGGGCCGGGGCGGGCCCGTCCGGGTGGCGCCGTTGTTCGTGGGTTACGACTACACCTTCCGCCCGCCGGGCACCTCGACCAAGGAGGAGGCGCTCGCGTACGCCCACTCGACCGGGGTGGTCTGCACGGACGAGGCGCTGCTGCACCCGGACCCTTACCCGAGCCGGGACGCCTGGTGCCGGGCCCGGCTGGAGCTGACCGAGCGCCGGCTGCGGGACTGCCCGCCCGGGGCGCCGCTGGTGCTGGTCAACCACTACCCACTGGTCCGCGAGCCGACCCGGGTGCTGCGCTACCCCGAGTTCGCCCAGTGGTGCGGCACCGAGGGCACCGGGGACTGGCACCGGCGCTTCCCGGTCGCCGCCGTGGTCTACGGCCACCTGCACATCCCGCGCGTCAGCTGGTACGACGGCGTGCGCTTCGAGGAGGTCTCGCTCGGGTACCCGCGCGAGTGGGGCAAGCGTGACCGGGACCGGCGGCTGCTGCGCGAGATCCTGCCCGGAGTCGGAGAAGGCGAGGGCTCACCAGAGGGCTCACCAGAGGACGCGCCCGACCGCTCGCCCGACGGCTCGCGCGGGGGCTCGGCCGCCGAGGGATGAGCCGGGCGAGGCCCGGCGCACGCGCCCGGCGTTGGTGGCGCTCGTTGGTGGCAGTCACTGACACTGCCGAGCCGCAGTACAACGGGTGGGTCACGTGATTGGACAAGCTGTCCAGGACGGCCCCCTCTTCCTGCGGGTTTGCTCCTCCCTGTCCCCTGACTTCCTGCTTTCATCCGGTTAGGCTGACTGGCGTCGTCGGGTTGGCTCCGCAGGCCGAACGTGCTGTCTTACCCAGCGGAAGAGCTCTTCATGCGTGCCATGAGCGCTTTTCAGCCGGGAGGTACGAGAAGATTTGCGGAGACCCGGCGGTGGACACCCACACACCACCGAGTCACGCAACGGCGCGCGACAGGAGCCAAACAGCCATGCAGACCAAGCTGGACGCAGCCAAGGCCGAACTGCTCACCAAGGCAGCAGCAGCCGCTGAGAACAGCCAGGTGGGGGGAGCGGCGCCCGGGGAGGGCCTGAGCAACGGTGCTCTGACCGCGTACCTGCACCACTACTACCTCCACACCGCCCCCGAGGACCTGGTCGACCGCGACCCGGTCGACGTGTACGGCGCGGCCGCCTCGCACTACCGGCTCGGCCTCAAGCGCCCCCAGGGCACCGCCGAGGTCCGGGTGTACACCCCGAGCGTCGAGGAGAACGGCTGGGCCTGCGGTCACACGGTGGTCGAGGTCGTCACCGACGACATGCCGTTCCTGGTCGACTCGGTCACCAACGAGCTGACCCGCCAGGAGCGCGGGATCCACGTGGTGATCCACCCCCAGCTGGTCGTGCGCCGTGACATCACCGGCAAGCTGCTGGAGATCCTGGACGTCGACGCCTGCTCCCGCAGCCAGGCCGCCGGAGCCGAGTGGCCCGCCGACGCCGTGGTCGAGTCCTGGATGCACATCGAGATCGACCGCGAGACCGACCGCGAGGATCTGCGCGGCATCGAGACCGATCTGCGCCGCGTCCTGGGCGACGTCCGCGAGGTCGTCGAGGACTGGTCGAAGATGCGCGAGTCGGCGCTGCGCCTGGCCGACGAGCTCGCCGAGCAGCCCCCGGTCCACCTGCCCGAGCAGGAGGTCGGCGAGGCCTGGGAGCTGATGCGCTGGCTGGCCGACGACCACTTCACCTTCCTCGGTTACCGCGAGTACGACCTGGTCGAGCACGACGGCGAGGAGGTGCTCCGAGCCGTCGCCGGTACGGGCCTGGGCATCCTGCGCGCCGACCCGCTCAGCCACGACGACGACCACCACCCGGTCAGCGAGGCCTTCGGCCGCCTCTCCGCCCCCGTCCGGGCGAAGGCGCACGAGAAGAAGCTGCTCGTCCTGACCAAGGCCAACAGCCGGGCGACCGTCCACCGCCCGTCCTACCTCGACTACGTCGGCGTCAAGAAGTTCGACGCCAACGGCGAGGTGATCGGCGAGCGCCGCTTCCTGGGCCTGTTCTCGGCCGCCGCCTACACCGAGTCGGTCAGCCGGATCCCGGTCGTGCGCCGCAAGGTCCAGGACGTCGTGACCAGCTCCGGCTTCTCCACCGAGAGCCACGACGGGCGTGACCTGCTCCAGATCCTGGAGACCTTCCCCCGGGACGAGATCTTCCAGACCCCGCCCGAGGAGCTGCTGCAGATCGCGACCAGCGTGCTCTACCTCCAGGAGCGCCGCCGGCTGCGGCTGTTCCTGCGCCAGGACGAGTACGGGCGCTACTTCTCCGCACTGGTCTACCTCCCGCGCGACCGCTACACCACCCGCATCCGGCTGCGCCTGATGGACATCCTGATGCAGGAGCTCAACGGCGCCAGCATCGACTACACGGTGTGGTCCACCGAGTCGGTGCTGACCCGACTGCACTTCGTCGTGCGGGTCACCCCCGGCAGCGAGCTGCCGCACCTCACCGACGCCGAGATCGAGCAGATCGAGGGCAAGCTCGCCGAGGCCGCCCGGTTCTGGATGGACGGTTTCAACGACCAGCTGCACACCGAGCTGGGCGAGGAGAAGGCGGCGGAGCTCTCCCGCAAGTACGCCAACGCCTTCCCCGACGGCTACCGCGCGGACTTCACCGCCCGTACCGCCGTCGCCGACCTCAAGCAGATCGAGTCGCTGCAGGGCGAGGGCGACTTCCGCCTGAACCTCTACCAGCCGGTCGGCGCGGGCGACGACGAGCGCCGCTTCAAGATCTACCGGGTCGGCGGCCCGATCTCGCTCACCGAGGTCCTGCCGGTCCTCCAGCGCCTGGGCGTCGAGGTGCTCGACGAGCACCCGTACGCGCTGACCCGCTCGGACCACACCACCGCCTGGGTCTACGACTTCGGGCTGCGGCTGCGGGAGTCCACCGAGCTGACCGACGAGGCCCGCGAGCGCGTCCAGGAGGCCTTCGCGGCGGTCTGGACCGGCCTCGCCGAGAACGACGGCTTCAACACCCTGGTGCTGACCGCCGGGCTGACCTGGCGTCAGGCCATGATGCTGCGCGCGTACGCCAAGTACCTCCGCCAGGCCGGGAGCACCTTCTCCCAGGACTACATGGAGGACGCGCTCCGCAACAACACCCACACCACCCGCCTGCTGGTCAACCTCTTCGAGGCCCGGCTGAGCCCGAGCCACCAGCTGGCGGCGCAGGAGCTGACCGAGGGCATCCTGGAGGAGCTGTCCGGCGCCCTGGACGAGGTCGTCTCGCTGGACGAGGACCGCATCCTGCGCTCCTTCCTGCACCTGATCAAGGCCACCCTGCGGACCAACTTCTTCCAGCACTCCGGGGAGACCGGCGGCTGGCACCGCTACGTCTCGATGAAGTTCGACCCCAAGGCGATCCCCGACCTGCCGGCCCCGCGCCCGGCGTTCGAGATCTGGGTGTACTCGCCGCAGGTCGAGGGCGTGCACCTGCGCTTCGGCAAGGTCGCCCGTGGCGGCCTGCGCTGGTCCGACCGGCGCGAGGACTTCCGTACCGAGATCCTCGGCCTGGTCAAGGCCCAGATGGTCAAGAACACCGTCATCGTGCCGGTCGGCGCCAAGGGCGGCTTCGTCGCCAAGCAGCTGCCGGACCCGGCCGTCGACCGGGACGCCTGGCTGGCCGAGGGCATCTCGTCCTACAAGACGTTCATCTCGGCGCTGCTGGACATCACCGACAACCTGAAGGCCGGCGAGGTCGTCCACCCCTCCGACGTGGTCCGCCACGACGAGGACGACACCTACCTGGTCGTCGCCGCCGACAAGGGCACCGCGACCTTCTCCGACATCGCCAACGGCGTGGCCGAGTCCTACGGCTTCTGGCTGGGTGACGCGTTCGCCTCCGGCGGCTCGGCCGGTTACGACCACAAGGGCATGGGCATCACCGCCCGCGGTGCCTGGGAGTCCGTCAAGCGCAACTTCCGCGAGCTGGGCGTCGACACCCAGAGCGAGGACTTCAGCGTCGTCGGCATCGGCGACATGTCCGGTGACGTCTTCGGCAACGGCATGCTGCTCAGCGAGCACATCCGCCTGGTCGCCGCCTTCGACCACCGGCACATCTTCCTGGACCCGAACCCGGACGCCGCCGTCTCCTACGCCGAGCGCCGCCGGCTCTTCGACCTGCCGCGCAGCTCCTGGGACGACTACGACAAGTCGCTGATCTCGGCCGGCGGCGGGGTCTTCCCGCGCAGCGCCAAGTCGATCCAGCTGACCTCGCAGGTGCGCGCCGCCCTGGGCATCGCGACCTCCAGGCTCACCCCGGCCGAGCTGATGAAGGCGATCCTCCAGGCGCCCGTCGACCTGTTCTGGAACGGCGGCATCGGCACCTACATCAAGGCCTCGGGCGAGACCAACGCCGAGGTGGGCGACAAGGCCAACGACGCGATCCGCGTCAACGGCGAGCAGGTCCGCGCCCGGGTCGTCGGCGAGGGCGGCAACCTCGGTTGCACCCAGCTCGGCCGCATCGAGTACGCGGCGGTCGGCGGCCCCGAGGGCACCGGCGGCTGGATCAACACCGACGCCATCGACAACTCGGCCGGTGTGGACACCTCGGACCACGAGGTCAACATCAAGATCCTGCTCAACCAGGTCGTCGCCGAGGGCGACATGACGGTCAAGCAGCGCAACAAGCTGCTCGCCGAGATGACCGACGAGGTCGGCCACCTGGTGCTGCGCAACAACTACGCGCAGAACGTGGTGCTGGCCAACGCCGTCGCCCAGGCCGTCAGCATGGTCAACGTCCACTCGCGGATGATCAACCGGCTGGAGCAGGCCGGGCAGCTCGACCGGGCGCTGGAGTTCCTGCCCACCGAGCGGCAGATCCGCGAGCGCCAGCAGAACGGCCGCGGGCTCTCCCAGCCCGAGCTGTCCGTGCTGCTCGCGTACACGAAGATCACCCTGGCCGACGAGATGCTCGCCACCGAGCTGCCCGACGACCCTTACTTCCGCTCCGCGCTGCACGAGTACTTCCCGACCGCGCTGCGCACCAGGTTCGCCGACGCGATCGACAACCACCCGCTGCGCCGGGAGATCATCACCACCCTGATCGTCAACGACACGATCAACCGCGGTGGCTGCACCTTCGCCTTCCGCCTGCGCGAGGAGACGGGCGCGACGTACGAGGAGATCGCCCGCACGCACACCGCGGCGCGCGCGGTCTTCGGCCTGGAGGACATCTGGGCCGAGATCGCGGGCCTGGACAACCAGGTCCCGGCCCGGGCGCAGATCAAGATGCGCCTGCACTCGCGCCGGCTGGTCGAGCGGGCCACCCGGTGGATGCTCAACAACCGGCGCCAGCCGCTGGACATCGCGGGCACCATCGAGTTCTTCCGCGAGCGGGTCGCCCAGGTCTGGGGCTCGTTGCCCAAGCCGCTGCGCGGCGAGGACCTGGCCTGGTTCGAGTCGGTCTACGGCGAGCTGGCCGGCGCCGGTGTGCCGGAGTCCCTGGCGACCCGGATCGCGGGCCTGTCCTCGACCTTCCCGACGCTGGACATCACCGAGGTCGCGGACCGCTCCGGCAAGGACGTCGCGGAGGTCGCCGACCTCTACTACGACCTCGCCGACCGCCTCCAGATCACCCACCTGCTCGACCGCATCATCGAGCTGCCGCGCACCGACCGCTGGTCGTCGATGGCCCGCGCGGCCATCCGCGAGGACCTCTTCGCGGCGCACGCCGCGCTGACGGCCGACATCCTGGCCTGCGGCCCCGACGGCGCCACGCCCGAGGAGCGCTACACCGCCTGGGCCGAGCTCAACGCGACGCTGCTCAACCGGGCCAAGAGCACCCTCGACGACATAAGGGGTTCGGACAACTACGAGCTGTCCAGCCTCTCCGTCGCGATGCGGGTGATCCGCACGCTGCTGCGCACCGGCTCGATGCGCTGACAGCACCCCGGGTGAGGGCGGGACTGTCCGGTACGGTCCCGCCCTCACCCGTGTCCGGAGCACTTGGAAACGCAAGCGGCCCGGAGTGGGAAGTCGGATCGCCGACCTCCCACTCCGGGCCCGCTGCTGTTCAGCCCGTGGCGGCGGCGCGCTGGAGGGCGCTGGCGAGCAGGGCGAGGTCGGTCGGGCCGTTGCCCAGCTCGCGGACCGGGCGGCGGGCGGGCGGTGCGCCGAGCTGGGCCGGGTCTATCGCGACGACCGTCGGGCGCAGGGTCGCGGTACGGGGGATGCGGCCGCTGATCCTGGCGGTCTGGAAGGCCGTCACACCGCCGTCGGGCAGCCGCAGATAGCCGCGGCCGGGGGTGTCCTCGCCGAGCGCGGCGGCGTCGCCGAGGTGGATCAGCAGGTCGGAGTCGGACGGGTAGTCGGTGCGCAGGGCGATCCGCAGCAGCGCGGCCTCGTCCACGTCCGTCCCGGCGGTCTCCTCCGGGTGCCCGGTGGAGACGGCGAGGTGGACGCCGAGCGGGCCGCCGCGCCGCGCGATCGCGGACAGCGCGCGGGCCAGCGGCCGGCCGGCGGCGGAGGTGGGGGCGAGCAGCGCCTCGTAGTCGTCGACCACGACGACCAGCCGGGCGGGGGCGGGGCCCTCGGCCGGGGCCGGCTCGCCGCTGCGCTGCTGAACGACCTTGGCGCTCAGGCCCTCGCCTGCGCCGGCTCCGCCGCGGGCGGCGCAGTGCGCGGTCGTGCCGACCGTGGCGGTGCTCAGCACGGGCGCGGCCATCGCCGGTACGGCGGCGGGCCTGCCCAGCGGGCCGCCGTCCAGGGCGGTGCCGTCCAGCGCGGTGCCGTCCAGGATGCGGGCGGCGTGCCAGGAGGCGAAGTCCAGCCCGTCGAAGAGGCGCTCCCGCGTCGTCAGCTCGTCCAGCAGCTGCTCGGCGGTCAGCAGTGCCCGGCGCGGGTCGGCGGCGGCGTTCAGGTGCGCGGTGACGTGCGGCAGCTCGGTACAGGCGCGCAGGCCGGCCTGCTCGTCGCCGTCCGCGGGGCTGCGGCCCTCGATCACCATGACCGAGAGCCGGTCGGGGCGCTCGGAGACCGCCAGCGAGGCGATCAGGGTGCGCAGCAGCTCCGTCTTGCCCGAACCCCTGGCGCCGCCCACCAGCAGGTGCGGGCCGCCCGGGTCGGGGGAGGGCAGGGTCAGCTCCGGGTCGGCGAGGTCTACCGCGCAGAGCTCGTCGCGGGTGGTACCGAGCAGGGCCGTCGCGGCGCCGATGCCGGTGGGCCGGGACTCCCAGCGGGCGGAGAGCTTGGCGGGGGTGACGGTGTCGAGCTGGAGCAGGTCGAGCAGCCGCAGCGAGGCCGGCAGCGGACCGCGGCTGGCGGGGGCGGCCTCGCGCAGCGGGGCGAGCAGGCGGGCCAGCCGCTCGGCCCAGGCGTCGGAGACGGCGTCGAGCGAGACGTCGTGGACCTTCTCGCGCCCGACCGTGGCCGGCCGGTCGATGGTCAGCTGGGTGGCGACCTCGCCGGTGATCAGGGCCTTGGCGCCGAGGCCGCGCGGCAGCAGCTCGGGCTGCTCGGCGAGGCAGACCGGGAAGACGCCGACCGCCGGGCCCTGGCGCAGCAGCAGGTCCAGGGCCTGTCGGGCGGCCTCCGAGCCGGGGATGCCGTCCACCACGACCACGGTGGCGGGCAGGCCGGCGGCCGGGTCCGGGGCGGTGAGCCGGGCGGTGAGCTCGGTGAGGCGGGCGGTGGCCTGGTCGTCGTCCAGACCGAGCAGCAGCCGGCAGTCCTGGCCGTGGGCGGGGCGCAGGTGCGGCAGCCACAGGGCCCAGGCCCAGGCGTCGGTGCGCTCCTCGGTGCTGCGGGCCGGGTCGGCGTCCACCACCACCAGGCTCAGGCCGGTGGGCGGGTGCAGCGCGGCGAGCTGGGCGACCACGGCCCGGGTGAGGGCGTCCAGGCGGGCGCGCGGGCCGGCCAGGCCCAGGCTGCCAGCGGCCTGGAGGTCGAGGGTGACGGGGACGGCGGGCAGCGGGCTGCCGGGGGCGCCTCCCGGCCCCGCGGGCGGGGACTGCGGGGGCTGGGGGAGGTCGGCGGTGCCCAGGCGCAGCGTGAGCGCGTCGGGGTGGGCGGGGCCGCGCTCCCACAGGCGGGGGCCGGGGCCGAGGGCGTTGAGCAGCAGGGTGGCGAGGTCGGGCCAGCGTTCGCGCTGGGCCGCGGCCTGCCGGGCGCGGGCGGCGGCCTGCTGCTGGGCAGCGGTGTCCCGCCCGTGGTCGGCGGGCGCTCCGCCCAGGCCGAGGCTGCGGGCGAGCAGGGCTCGGGCCCGGCCGGCGGCGGCCGGCGGCTCGGGGCCGGCAGGTGGCTCGGGTGCGGGCTCGGCGGGCTTGCCGGGGGTGGGGGCGGCGAGCCGGAGGTGGCCGAGGCCGTCGGGCAGCGCGGAGCGGGCGGCGCCCGGCCGCTCGCCGCTGGCCGGGTGGGTGGCCACCTGGAGGGTCGATTCGCCGAGCCGCAGCAGGCCGGGCTCGCCGAGCGGGACGTCCTCGTCGGCGGTGACGAAGCGCCCGTCCAGGGTGGTGCCGTTGGTCGAGCCGAGATCCCTGACGGTGACCCGGCCGTCGGGCGCCAGGTGCAGGGCCAGGTGCAGCCGGGAGACGTCCGGGTCGTCCAGCGGGACGTCGGCCTCGCTGGAGCGGCCGATCCGGATCTGCTGGCCGTGCAGGCGGTGCACGCCGCCGGCGTCCGGGCCGCCGATCACCCGCAGCTCGGCGGCGGCCTGCTCGGGTACCTCGACGTCGGCCGTCGGGTCGGGCTCGCCCAGGCTGAGCACGGCGCCGTCGAGCAGCGGCGGGTGGCCGAGCAGGGTGTGCTCGTCGACCCGGTGCGCCCCGGAGTACAGGTGCACGTGGGTGGCCGCGCGCGGGCCGCGTACACCCACGGCGCCGGCCAGTGCGCCGGCCACGGCGCCCAGCGCGGTGCCGACGGGGGCGGTGACCAGCACGTCCACATGGGGGATGGCGGAGCCGGCGGCTGCCGGGCCGCTGCGCGGTCGGAGGACGGTCAGCCGGATCTGCATCTCGCCCGCGGTCCCTTCTGCTGGTGCTGACGCTGTGTGCCGATGCCGGCGCTGCCCAGGGGGGAACGGGCAACCGCGACGACCTATGGGCCACAAGAGTGGTCAGTCTCATCCTGCCACCCATCACCGACAGTCCGCGCACGGTACCGGATTTGACGATCTTGCGATCATCGCCATGGTGAAGGCGACGCCCAGTCAGGTCAACCGAAGCCGCCCCCCGCGCGTCCCTCCAGTCGGGGACGGTCCCCCGCCGCGGGCCCGGTGCGCCCGGTGTGCCGGGCCGTCCGGGCACAGCGAAATCGCGAACGGACACCGTTAGAGTGGCCGGACAAAGGGCCCGGCAGGCTCACCGCACCGGCGGAGAGCGCCCCGCGGCAGCGGCACGGCGAGGAGTGCGACAGGTGCGGCCAGTCGGCAGCAAGTATCTGCTTGAGGAGACCCTCGGACGGGGTGCCACCGGCACCGTCTGGCGTGCCCGGGTCCGCGAGGACGTCGTCGTGCCCGGTATCGAGCCAGGCCGGCCGGTCGCGATCAAGGTGCTGCGCGAGGAGCTGGCGGCCGACCCGGACGTGGTGATGCGCTTCCTGCGCGAGCGCTCCGTCCTGCTGCGCCTGAGCCACCCCAACATCGTCCAGGTCCGCGACCTGGTGGTGGAGGGCGAGCTGCTGGCCCTGGTGATGGACCTCGTCGAGGGCCCCGACCTCTACCGCTACCTGCGCAGCAACGGGCCGTTCAGCCCGATCGCCGGCGCCCTGCTGATGGCCCAGATCGCCGACGCGCTGGCCGTCAGCCACGCCGACGGCATCGTGCACCGCGACCTCAAGCCCGCCAACGTGCTGCTCGCCACGACGTACGCGGACGGCACCGAGCAGATGCACCCGATGCTGACCGACTTCGGCATCGCCCGCCTCGCGGACTCCCCGGGCATCACCCGCACCCACGAGTTCATCGGTACCCCGGCGTACATCGCGCCGGAGTCGGCCGACGGGCGCCCGCAGACCTCCGCGGTGGACGTCTACGGCGCCGGGATCATGCTGTACGAGCTGGTCAGCGGCCGTCCGCCGTTCCAGGGCGACGGTCCGCTGGCGGTCCTCCAGGCGCACCTGGCCCAGGAGCCGCAGCGGCCCGCCAACATGCCGGAGCCGCTCTGGACGGTCATCGAGCGCTGCCTGCGCAAGGATCCGGCGCAGCGGCCGAGCGCCACCTCGCTGGGCCGGGCGTTGCGGGTGGTCGCGGCCGGGGTCGGTGTGCACGCCTCCCCGGCGGCGGTGGACGAGGCCCTGGCGGTCGCCGCGCTGCTGCTGCCCGACCCGCAGCCGGCCGCGGTGCCCGGAGCGCCCCCGGCGGCCGTTCCGGACACCGGGGACGCCACCCAGGTGCTGCCCGCCGGCGGCTTCGACGCGGCGGCGGCCACCCGGATGATGGGCGGCCGGCCGGCCGCAGAGGACCGCACCCAGGTCCTGCCGCCGGGCGGCGCGGTGCCGTTCGGCGCGGGGGACCGCACTCAGATGATGCCGCCGCTGGACCCGCCGGGCCGGCCCCCGGCCGGCCAGCCGGAGGCGCCGCACCCGTGGCAGACCCAGCTGCGGGCCGCCCGCGACCGCAACCAGCAGACCGAGATCGGATACTTCGAGCCGGAGGAGCTGCGCGCCCCGCAGGTCGCGCCGCGGCCGTACCAGGCCGGGCAGCAGCCCCCGCCGCCCGGCCAGTACGGCGGCCCTCCCGCGCCGCCGCAGGGCTACGGCCAGGACCCGCGCCGGGCCGGCGGCCCGCAGGGCAACCCGCAGGGCGGCTACGCGCAGCGGCCGCCGGTGGCCCCGCCGCCGTACCAGGGCGGCCCGCAGCACCCCCAGCAGTACCCGCAGGCCCAGCCGCAGCACCCGGAGCAGGGCCGCTACCAGGCCGCGCCGCCGCCGTACGGCAACCCGGGCGGCCAGTACCCCGGCCAGGGCGGTTACCCGCCGCCACCGCCGGCGCCGGTACCGCGCCGGGCCGAGCCTGCGGCCCCGCAGCACCGGGAGCCGCCGCAGCGCGACACCGCGCCGCGCGAGCCCGCGCCGCGCCAGGCCCCGCCGCAGCGCGAGCCGCGCCGGCGCAGCCGCAACCGGATGTACATCCCGGGCCTGGGCTGCCTCAAGGGCTGTCTGGTGGTGCTGATGGTGCTGGCCCTGGCGGCGGTCGCGCTGTGGAACTTCACGCCGCTCCCGGAGTACTGGGCGAACGTCCAGGACTGGGTCTCCACCGCGAGCGATTGGATCAGCAGGACCTGGAAGAGCGTCGCGGGCTGACCCGGCCGGCTCCCGGCCCCGACCAGGGGCCGGGAATGCCGATATGTCGACACTTCACAAGTTTTCCCGTCAAGTGGCGCCCGATGGAACCCCTTCGGCGTCCCGCACAGGCCCCTCGGGCGCGTAGGTTGGTCGCTGAAGCACCGACCTACCGAGCGCGTGACAGTCTCAGCGCGCTCCCGCCGCCCACGGAGCAGCATTGGCACGCAAGATCGGCAGCCGGTACACCGTCCACCAGGTCATCGGCCGGGGTTCCGCCGGGACGGTGTGGCTCGGCGAGGGGCCGGACGGCCCGGTGGCGGTCAAGCTGCTGCGCGAGGACCTGGCCTCCGACCAGGTGCTCGTCGGCCGCTTCGTCCAGGAGCGGGCCGCCCTGACCAGCCTCGACCACCCCCGGGTCGTCGGCGTGCGCGACATGGTCGTGGACGGCAGCGACCTGGCCCTGGTGATGGAGCTCGTCCAGGGCACCGATCTGCGCTCCCGCCTGGAACGGGACGGCGTGCTCGGCCCGCAGGCGGCCGTCTCGGTGATCGCCGACGTCGCCGACGGCCTCGCGGCCGCGCACGCCGCCGGCATCGTCCACCGCGACGTCAAGCCGGAGAACGTCCTGCTCGACCTGGCCGGCCCGCCCGGGCCCGGCGGCGCACCGCGCGCCAAGCTCACCGACTTCGGCATCGCCCGCCTGGTCGACGCCCCCCGCCGGACCAGGGCCACCAGGATCATCGGCACCCCGGACTACCTGGCCCCCGAGATCATCGAGGGCCTGGAGCCGCGCGCCGCCGTCGACATCTACGCCCTCGCCACCGTGCTGTACGAGGTGCTGGCGGGCTTCACCCCGTTCGGGGGCGGCCACACCGGCGCCGTGCTGCGCCGGCACGTCACCGAGAGCGTGCCGCCCGTCCCCGGTCTGCCGGACGGCCTGTGGCGGATCATCGCCGAGTGCCTGGCCAAGGCCCCGGCCTCCCGGCTGCGCGCCGCCGAGCTGGCCGAGCGGCTGCGCGAGCAGCTGCCGGCGCTGGCCGGACTGCCCGCGCTGGCGGTTCCCGCGCAGGGGCGGGCCCCCGAGGCCGAGGCGCTGACGCCCGCCGAGGCGGTCTACACCGAGGTGGACGCGGGCCCCGGCACCCACAAGCGCCGGCGCGGCCCGGCCGTCCCGCTGGTGCCCGGCGCCGCCCCCGACTCCACCCGGGACACCCACACCAGCCTGCGCCGCCCCTCCGCCCAGGAGCTGGCCTCGTACGCCGCCGAGTCGCGCGCCCAGCGCAGCACCGCGAGCCCCGCCGGGCACCGCAGGCGGCGGGCGCTGCTGCGCCGGCGCCGCCTGCTGGCGGTGCTGCTGGCCACCGTCCTGCTGCTGGCCGGCGCCGCGGCGGCCTGGACGGCGTTCGCCGACGGCGCCGGCCGGCCCGCCACCCACGGCAGCGGTACGCAGCACAGCCCGGGCACCGCCGGCACCGCCGGCCCGGGCACCGGCAAGCCCGGCACCGGCAAGCCCGGCGCCGGCACGCCTGGGTCCGGCGCCCAGGGCGGGCACCGGACCCAGGCGCCCACCGGGCGCCCGTAAACGCCTGCTCGCAGGCTCCCTGCCGGGGCCAGCGGGGGGCTGTGTCGCCGACCGACCCCCGCGAGCCATTAGGCTGGTGGCGTGGCAGCCGTCGATCCTTCCGAAGAGCTCAAGTCCCTCGAAACGACCATGGGGTCGATCGAGGCCGTCCTCGACCTGGACAGAATCCGGGCCGACATCGCGCGTCTGGAGGAGGAGGCAGCCGCCCCCAACCTGTGGGACGACCTCGCCAACGCGCAGAAGGTCACCAGCAGGCTCTCCTTCCTCCAGGGCGAGCTGCGCCGCGTCGAGACCCTGCACAGCCGGGTCGACGACCTCGCCGTGCTGTTCGAGCTGGCCGAGGCCGAGGACGACGCGGACACCCGCGCCGAGGCCGAGGCCGAGCTGAACTCGGTCAAGAAGGCGGTCGAGGAGCTGGAGGTGCGCACCCTGCTCTCCGGCGAGTACGACGCCCGCGAGGCGCTGATCAACATCCGCGCCGAGGCCGGTGGCGTGGACGCCGCCGACTTCGCCGAGCAGCTGATGCGGATGTACCTGCGCTGGGCCGAGCGGCACGGCTACCCGACCGAGGTCTACGACACCTCCTACGCGGAGGAGGCCGGCATCAAGTCGGCGACCTTCACCGTGAAGGCGCCGTACGCCTACGGCACGCTCTCCGTCGAGCAGGGCACCCACCGCCTGGTGCGCATCTCGCCGTTCGACAACCAGGGCCGGCGCCAGACGTCCTTCGCGGGCGTCGAGGTGCTCCCGGTCGTCGAGCAGAGCGACCACGTCGACATCGACGAGGGCGAGCTGCGGGTCGACGTCTACCGCGCCTCGGGCCCCGGTGGCCAGGGCGTCAACACCACCGACTCGGCGGTGCGCATCACGCACCTGCCGACCGGCACGGTGGTCTCCTGCCAGAACGAGCGCTCGCAGATCCAGAACAAGGCCTCGGCGATGAACGTCCTCCAGGCCAAGCTGCTGGAGCTGCGCCGCAAGCAGGAGAAGGAGGCGATGGACGCCCTCAAGGACAGCGGAAGCTCCTGGGGCAACCAGATGCGCTCCTACGTCCTGCACCCGTACCAGATGGTCAAGGACGTCCGGACCGAGTACGAGGTCGGCAACCCCCAGGCGGTGCTGGACGGCGACATCGACGGCTTCATCGAGGCCGGGATCCGCTGGCGCAAGCAGCGCGAGAGCGCCGAGGACTAGGCCCTGCCGGGCCGAACCCCCGGAACGTACGAGAGAGGGCCCCGACGGAATTCCGTCCGGGGCCCTCTCTCGTACGTCTGTCGTCCCGGGCCGCTCAGGCCAGGGCCTGCCGGGCGATCAGCGCCACCACGAGCAGCGTGGCGAGCAGCGCCAGCAGCATGGCTGGGGAGAGCGCGGCGAATGGGCCCTGTTGCTCCTGAAGACGGGCCCGGTTGGCGCGGCACACCGCGCAGCGGCCCTCGCTCACTCGGCCGTTGCAGTTGGCGCACACCAGATGGTCGCAGGTCATGCGATCTCCTCCTCGCTACAGCCAACGCGCCGGACGGGGCTTTGGTTCCTCTTCATGCCCTGTGCGGGGTAGTGGCCAATCCCGGCCGCTGCCTCCACTCTGCCAGGTTCTGGGAGCTTCGGCTCCCGCGCTGTGAGATGCCTCCCAATTTTCGGGGCATATCGGGTCATTCTCCACCAATATCCGATTGTTGTCCTGGGCTGGCACTGCGGGGCGACAGCCGCTTCGCGTATGGTCCCAACCCGGGGAGTGGCGCATTCCACTCCGTCCGCCCGCCCCGGGCCGGATGCCGGGGGTGGGATCGACCGAGGAAAGGCGCCGCGGGGTCGCGTCTTCCGATCCCGAAGTAACGATCGGGTCACGGAAGTTCGGCCGGGCCGGCCGCCATTCCACCTAGGATGGCCTCCGTGATGCAGCCGTGATCAGATTCGACAACGTCTCCAAGACCTATCCCAAGCAGAACCGTCCAGCCCTGTCGGACGTCTCGCTAGAGATCGAGAAGGGCGAGTTCGTCTTCCTGGTCGGCTCCTCCGGCTCCGGGAAGTCCACCTTCCTGCGCCTGTGCCTGCGCGAGGAGCGGCCGAGCACCGGCGAGGTGCACGTGCTGGGCAAGGACCTCGGCAAGCTGTCCAACTGGAAGGTGCCCCACATGCGCCGCCAGCTGGGCACCGTGTTCCAGGACTTCCGCCTGCTCCCCAACAAGACGGTCGCCCAGAACGTGGCCTTCGCGCTGGAGGTGATCGGCAAGCCCAAGAGCGCCATCAACAAGGTGGTGCCCGAGGTGCTGGACCTGGTCGGCCTCGGCGGCAAGGAGGACCGCATGCCCGGCGAGCTCTCCGGTGGTGAGCAGCAGCGCGTGGCGATCGCCCGGGCCTTCGTCAACCGGCCGATGCTGCTGATCGCGGACGAGCCGACCGGAAACCTCGACCCGCAGAACTCGGTCGGCATCATGAAGCTGCTCGACCGGATCAACCGCACCGGGACGACGGTGCTGATGGCCACGCACGACCAGGCCATCGTCGACCAGATGCGCAAGCGCGTCATCGAGCTCGACAAGGGGCTGCTGGTCCGCGACCAGGCCCGCGGCGTCTACGGGTACCAGCACTGACCTTCGTAGGCCGCCGGCCCAAGTTGCCCGACCAGCATTGACCCTGGAGTTGGAAACGCATGCGCGCCCAGTTCGTCCTGTCGGAGATCGGTGTGGGTCTCCGCCGCAACCTGACGATGACCATCGCGGTCGTCGTCAGTGTCGCGCTCTCGCTCGCCCTCGCCGGTGCCAGCCTCCTGGTCCGTGACCAGGTCAACTCCATGAAGGGGTACTGGTACGACAAGGTCGAGGTGAGCATCTACTTCTGTACCAAGTCGGATACCCGGAACTCCCCGCAGTGCGTCAACGGGGCCGCCACCGACGACCAGATCGCGGCCGTGAAGTCCTCGCTGGACAACATGCCGGTGGTGCAGACCTCGACGTTCGAGAACTCCACCGACGCCTACAAGCACTGGAAGGAGATGAACCCGGACAACCCGCTCATCTCCGTCCTCGGCCCGGAGGCCATCCCGCAGTCCTGGCGGGTGAAGCTGACCGACCCGACCAAGTACGACGTCATCCAGAGCGCCTTCGCCGGCAAGCCGGGGGTGAAGTCCGTCGAGGACCAGCGCAAGATCCTGGAGAACCTCTTCGGCCTGCTCAACGGCCTCCAGACGGCGGCCTTCGTGATCATGGTGCTGATGCTCTTCGTCGCCCTGCTGCTGATCGTCAACACCGTCCGGGTGTCGGCGTTCAGCAGGCGGCGCGAGACCGGCATCATGCGCCTGGTCGGTGCTTCGAACTTCTACGTCCAGATGCCGTTCATCGCCGAGGCCGCGTTCGCCGCGCTGCTCGGTGCCGCGATGGCCTCCGGACTGCTGCTCGGCGGGCACTTCTTCGTCCAGAACTGGCTGGCCAGCCGGGTGCAGTTCATCCACTTCATCGGCCTCGGCTCGGTGCTCGCGGTCATTCCGCTGCTGGTGGTGGTCGGTATGGGCATGGCCGGCATCGCGGCGTTCTTCACCCTGCGCAAGTACCTGAAGGTGTGACGCTACGTCACCGCGCAAGGATCCGGCGGCCCCGGACGGCAGCACGCCGTCCGGGGCCGTCCGTGTCACACCGGGCCGCCGAACAGGACTGTTTCGCCCCTGGCCGGTGGCGCTGCGCCTAGACTCAGATGCCATGCCAGAGACTCCGCGCCGTCACCGCGGCTCGGTGCTGCGCCAGGGAGCCACCCTCAGCCTGGTGTTCGGCGCCGTGCTGCTGGCCGGTGCCGCCACCGGCGCCTGGGGTGACCAGTCCCCGGGTGCGCGCCGCACCTCCGCCGATGTCCTGCCCGTCGCCGCTCCCGCGCCGGCCCTCGCGACCGGTCAGGACCCGACGGGGGCGCAGCTCTCCGCCCAGCAGGCGGAGAACCTGCTCGGCGCGAGCGGCGACCGCTGGGGCGCGTACTACAGTGCGCAGGAGTACGCCGAGTTCACCCAGGGTCTGGGCGGGCGCTACCTGGGCGTCGGCCTGTCGGTGGGGCGCGGCCAGGACGGCGTGACGGCCGTCTCGCAGGTCCAGCCCGAGGGGCCGGCCGCCGTGGCCGGGATCGCCCCGGGCGACCGCCTGTTGCGGATCGGCGAGGACCAGGCCGACCACCTGCCCGTCACCGAGGTGGTCGCCCGGCTGCGCGGGCGCGAGGGCGAGCGGCAGGTCGGCTCCGGCGTCACCCTCACCGTCCAGCGGCACGACGGACCGGTCCGTGAGGTGCCGCTGCGCCGGGCCCTGCTGGACAGTCAGCAGGTCGCGGTGGAGCGCACGCCCGCGGGGGTGGTGCGGATCACCGTCCGGGGCTTCACCAGCGGCGTCGCCCAGCAGGTGCGGGCCGCCGTCCGCGGAGCCAAGGCCGGCGTGGTGCTGGACCTGCGCGGCAACTCCGGCGGGCTGGTCGAGGAGGCCGTCGGCACCGCCTCGGTCTTCCTGGACGGCGGCCCGGTCGCCTCCTACCAGGAGCGCGGCGAACGGCGCGAGCTGACCGCCGCACGCGGCGGGGACACCACCACACCCCTGGTGGTGCTGGTGGACGGCGGCACCATGAGCGCGGCCGAGCTGCTCACCGGCGCCCTGCAGGACCGCTGCCGCGCCGTGGTGGTGGGCGCCCGGACCTTCGGCAAGGGCACCGTGCAGCAGCCCAGCAGACTCGCCGACGGCGCCGTGCTGGAGCTCACCGTCGGCCGCTACTACACCCCGGCCGGCCGCTCCCCGGAGGGCACCGGGCTCGCCCCGGACGTCCTCGCCACCGAGCCCGGCGACGCGGGCGAGCTGGCCCTGCGGGTGCTGGCCGGCCTCGGCCCCGGGGCGTGAGCGGGGGCCCGGCACCCGGACCCGCCGCTAAAGGGGCTGCCGAAGGCGTCGCCGGGATGCGAGAATGATCGGCGCTATGGCAAAGGAAACGGGACACAAGCTGATCGCGCAGAACAAGAAGGCGCGGCACGAGTACACCATCCTCGACACCTACGAGTGCGGCATCGTACTCACCGGCACCGAGGTGAAGTCGCTGCGCGAGGGCCGGGCCAACCTGGTCGACGGCTACGCGTACATCCAGAACCACGAGGTGTGGATCGACAACGTGTTCATCCCCGAGTACACCCAGGGGACCTGGACCAACCACGCCGCCCGGCGCAAGCGCAAGCTGCTGCTGCACCGGATGGAGATCAACAAGATCGCCGGGAAGCTCAACGACTCGGGCCACACGCTCGTCCCGCTGTCGCTGTACTTCAAGGACGGCCGGGTCAAGCTCGAACTGGCGCTGTCGATCGGTAAGAAGCTGTACGACAAGCGGCAGACCCTGCGTGAGAAGCAGGACACCCGCGAGACGGCCCGCGCCGTCGCGGCGGCACGCCGGCGTCAGGGTTAATCCGCTGGACCCTGCCAGGTCCGAGCGCGTACCATGGCTCACGCAACACCGGGTGGGTGACCACCCGGGGCTGTTTGTCAACAAAACATGGGGATGATCGGCTTCGACAGGGGAAGTCGAAACAGGAGAAGCGAGCCGAGGAACGCGGCAATGATCTCGTTAACCATCTGTCGCAAACAAATAATCGCCAACTCTAAGCGCGATTCCCAGCAGTTCGCTCTCGCTGCCTAATTAGCAGCAAGAGTGCTTGGGTGTCAGACCGGGGAGTTCCCGACCCGGACCCTGGCATAATCTAGGGAACTCAACCGTCCGCCCGGGCTGCGAGGGCGGATGGGAAATCAAACAGCAGCTGGGCCTGTTGGCGGCTTGTCCGCGTGACCGCCAGGGCCGAGAAACTCACAGCGGACTGCGCTCGGAGAAGTCCTGAATCCACTCCACTGGACCCGGGTTCGATTCCCGGCATCTCCACCAACCCCATGTGTATCGGAAGCCGTCCTCCATCCGGAGGGCGGCTTTCGTGCGTCCGGGCCCCGGACCGCGTCCGGATGAGGAGCACGCGTGCGCCCGGCAGAACAGCCGGGCGGTGCGGCGCCGGGAGGGGGGTCGGGCGTAGGATCTTCTGTCCGCTCATTCTCCGAGGCGGACCACCACCGCAGGATGTACGTCAGGGGGCTCCTTGGGCGCGCACGGCTCAACCCAGTACACCGCCGCAACCACCGAGGCCATGCAGAGCGACACTGAGATCGTCACCGACACCGACACCGTCCGCGACCGTGAGATCGCCGAAGAGCAGCGCCACCTCGACACCGTCTACCACCGGCTGGAGGAGAAGCTCGCCGAGGCCGAGTACATCCTGGAGGACGCCGCCAAGCGGGTCCAGATCGGCACGCCCGGCGCGCTGGCCGAGCGGGACGCCCAGGTCTACCGGGCCGGGGCACACCTCCAGCGGCTCAACAACGAGTTCGAGGACTTCCTCTTCGGCCGTATCGACCTCCAGCAGGCCGACGCGCCGGAGGAGCACGGCATCCCCTCCAATACCCCGCTCGACCCGGCCGACCCGGCCGTGGCCGAGACCCTGCACATCGGCCGGCTCGGGGTGCTGGACGCCGAGTACGGCCCGCTGGTGATCGACTGGCGGGCGCCCGCCGCCGCGCCCTTCTACCGGGCCACCCCGCTGGAGCCCGGCCGGGTGATGCGCCGCCGGGTGATCCGGTCCAAGGGCCGCAAGGTGATCGGCGTCGAGGACGACCTGCTGCGCCCCGACCTCACCCCGACGCTGGAGGGTCGCGAGCTGGCGGTGGTCGGCGACGGCGCCCTGATGGCCTCCCTCGGCCGGGCCCGCAGCCACTCCATGCGCGACATCGTCTCCTCGATCCAGAAGGAGCAGGACGAGGTCATCCGGGCCGCGGCGGCCGGCGCCACGCTGGTCACCGGCGGCCCCGGTACCGGCAAGACCGCCGTGGCCCTGCACCGCGCCGCCTTCCTGCTCTACCAGGACCGCCGCCGCTACGCCGGCGGCATCCTGGTGGTCAGCCCGACGGCGCTGCTGGTCTCCTACACCGAGGGCGTGCTGCCCTCGCTCGGCGAGGAGGGCCAGGTCGCCATCCGCGCGGTCGGCTCCCTGGTGGACGGCATCGAGGCGGGCACCTACGACACCCCGGAGGCCGCCCGGGTCAAGGGCTCGGCCCGGATGGTCCAGCTGCTGCGCCGGGCCGCCCGCGCGGCTCTGGAGCTGGGCGCGCCGACCGAGCTCAAGGTGGTCGCCCGCGGCGAGGTGCTGCGCCTGGACGCGGAGCGGCTGAAGGCGGTGCGCGGCCATGTCGTCGGCAGCGGCGGCACCCCGCTGAACCTGCTGCGCCCGCGTGCCCGCCGGCTGCTGCTGGACGCGCTGTGGCAGGAGGCGACCCGGCACCTGCCCAAGCCGGCGGACCACTACGCCCGCGAGCAGCGCCAGGAGGAGAAGGAGTCCTTCGACGAGTACGTCTCGGACGAGGCGCCGTTCCTGGACTTCCTGGACGCCTGGTGGCCCGCGCTGACCCCGCGCCGGGTGCTGGCGACCCTGCGGCAGACCCGGCACACCAACCGGATCGCCCGCCGCTGCGTCACCCCGGACGAGGCGCGGCTGCTGGCGGCCTCCTGGCGGCACCTGACGGACCGCGGCGAGGGCGAGCTCTCGGCGCACGACGTGGCGCTGGTCGACGAGCTGCGGTTGCTGCTCGGCGAGGCGGCCAGGCCCAAGGTCCGCGAGGTGGACGCGGTGGACCTGCTCAGCGGCCTGGACGAGGTGACCACCTACGCCGACCGCAACTCCCGCCAGCGCGAGCGGATGCCCGTCGAGCGGACCGAGTACGCGCACATCATCGTGGACGAGGCGCAGGACCTCACCCCGATGCAGTGGCGGATGATCGGCCGCCGGGCCCGGATGGCCACCTGGACGATCGTGGGGGACCCGGCGCAGAGCTCCTGGCCGTACCCGCAGGAGGCGCAGGCGGCGATGGACGAGGTGCTGGCCGGCAAGCCGCGCCGCCGGCACACGCTGACGGTGAACTACCGCAACCCGGCCGAGATCGCGGAGGTGGCCGCCAAGGTGCTGGCCCTGGCCGCGCCCGGCACGCCCTCGCCCAGCGCGGTGCGTTCCACCGGTGTGACGCCGCGCTTCGCGGCCGTCGCCGACCCGGCGCCCCGGGCGTTCGCGGCGGCGGCCCGCGCCGAGCTGACCCGGCTGCTGGCCGAGGTGGACGGCACGGTGGCGGTGGTGGTCCCGATGGACCGCCGGGCGGAGGCGGCCGGCTGGATCGAGGGGCTGGGCGAGCGCGCGGTGGCCCTGGGCAGCCTGGAGGCCAAGGGGCTGGAGTACGACGCGACGGTGGTCGCCGACCCGACCGGCATCGCGGGCGAGTCGGAGGCGGGCCTGCGGGTGCTGTACGTGGCGCTGACCCGGGCCACCCAGCGGCTGACGGTGCTGTCCGGGCCGGACGACCTGCCGGACGCGGACGGCGTCCCGGCGCTGCTGCTCGGCTGACCGAGGGTCGGCCGACGGGCCGTCAACGACGAGGGCCCCCACCTGCGGTGGGGGCCCTCGCTGTTACGTTGGCGACACCGACCCGCCATGCTCGCCTCGCGGCAAGTGGTCGCTCGAAGCGACTAAGGTTGGGCCCGGGGGCTTGGATCGAGCCGGTGTCCCGTCCAATGTAACGCATCAGTCCCGAGTGCCAACCTCCTCGCGACAGATTTCCCGAACGTGGACCGAACGGCCGCAGCCTGCTTTGTGGAGTTCGGACACTCTATGAACTTTATTTCTGGCTACCCCCTGGTAGGTGCGACGATCGAGGTCTAGCATGCGCTGGGCGTCACCTTCAACAAATTGTTGAATCCACGGTTCGCCGTGGGACCGCCCGGCTCGCAGACCCCTCAGCAGAGCCCCAGTGGACGGAAGAAGGACGTCGATGGCGACGGTGCCCAGTGTCTCCAACTCGATCACGGTGCGGATGGAGGTCCCGGCCCGCGGCAACGCGGTGAGCTCGATCACCACCGCCGTCGAGTCCTCGGGTGGCTCGGTGACCGGTCTCGACGTGACCGCCTCCGGCCTTGAGGCACTGCGGATCGACGTGACCGTCGCCGCGTCCTCCGTCGCGCACGGCGAGGAGATCGTCGAGAAGCTCCGGGCCATCGACGGTGTCGCGATCGGCAAGGTCTCGGACCGTACCTTCCTGATGCACCTCGGCGGCAAGATCGAGATGTCGTCGAAGCTGCCGATCCGCAACCGTGACGACCTCTCGATGATCTACACCCCGGGTGTCGCCCGGGTCTGCATGGCGATCGCCGAGAACCCCGAGGACGCCCGCCGTCTCACCATCAAGCGCAACAGCGTCGCCGTGGTCACCGACGGCTCCGCGGTGCTGGGCCTGGGCAACATCGGCCCGGCGGCCGCGCTGCCGGTGATGGAGGGCAAGGCGGCCCTGTTCAAGCGCTTCGCCGGCATCGACGCCTGGCCGCTGTGCCTGGACACCCAGGACACCGACGAGATCGTCGCGATCGTGAAGGCGATCGCCCCCGGCTTCGCCGGCATCAACCTGGAGGACATCTCCGCGCCGCGCTGCTTCGAGATCGAGGCCCGGCTGCGGGAGGCGCTGGACATCCCGGTCTTCCACGACGACCAGCACGGCACCGCGATCGTGGTGCTGGCGGCGCTGACCAACGCGCTGAAGGTGGTCGGCAAGGAGATCTCCGAGATCCGGGTGGTGATGTCGGGCGCCGGCGCCGCCGGTACGGCCATCCTGAAGCTGCTGCTGGCGGCCGGCGTCGAGCACGCCACCGTGGCCGACGTGCGCGGAGTGGTCCACCAGGGCCGTGAGGACCTCAACGACAGCCTGCGCTGGATCGCCGAGCACACCAACCGCTCCGGGCGCACCGGAAGCCTCAAGGAGGCCGTGGCGGGCGCCGACGTCTTCATCGGCGTCTCGGCCCCGAACGTGCTGGACGGCGACGACCTGGCCACCATGGCCCAGGACGCGATCGTCTTCGCGCTGGCCAACCCCGACCCCGAGGTCGACCCGGCCGTCGCCCGGCAGACCGCCGCGGTGGTCGCCACCGGCCGCAGCGACTTCCCGAACCAGATCAACAACGTGCTGGTCTTCCCAGGCGTCTTCCGCGGCCTGCTGGACGCGCAGAGCCGCACGGTCAACACCGAGATGATGATCGCCGCCGCCCGCGCGCTGGCCACCACCGTCGCGGACGACCAGCTCAACGCCAACTACATCATCCCCAGCGTCTTCCACCCGGACGTCGCCAAGACCGTCGCCTCCGCCGTGCGGGACGCCGCACTGGCTGCCGCGGGCCCCGGCCAGCCGGCTCCGGCCAGGCCCACCCCGGGCATCGTCGGCACCCTCGACACCTCGTCCTTTCCCTCCGTCAAGCTCTGACGCGGTGCCGTTCAGGGGGTGTCTCATTGTCGGTCAAATGACCGATTAGCGACCTTACCCACCCAAGTCCGCCCCGAACCCTTGCGACACAAGGGCGAGGGGCGTGTTTGGGCTTGTCGGTGGTTGGGCGTACGGTAGCCCTGCACGGGGCAGGCGTGTCCGACAAGTACGGAACGTCCCCCTGGTCTTCCGGCGTGTCGTCCCGACCGCCGCCCGCGCCGGTCCGCCGGTGCCGACGGAGCGTCACCGCTTCTGAGGGCGGGCGCTGTTCGGGTCAACGCTGCCGGGGCCCGATTGGCTTTCTCGGGGCCGGTCGGGGCAGGATTCGTTCCCAGGCAGGCACGCGGGCCGACATGCACGGCTCGCGGCTCGGGGTACGAGCCCGAACCCCTGACCACCCAATGCCTGAATGAGCACAGTGTGCGGACCAGCGGCCCAGCCGGATATCCCCGGAGGGACGACCGATGGGGCCCCCGCACACCGCAACGCGAACAGACCACAGGAGTACACATGAACCGCAGTGAGCTGGTGGCCGCGCTGTCCGAGCGCGCCGAGGTGACCCGCAAGGACGCCGACGCCGTTCTGGCCGCGTTCGCCGAGATCGTCGGCGAGGTCGTCGCCAAGGGCGACGAGAAGGTCACCATCCCCGGTTTCCTGACCTTCGAGCGCACCCACCGCGCTGCCCGCACCGCCCGCAACCCGCAGACCGGCGAGCCGATCCAGATCGCGGCCGGCTACAGCGCCAAGGTGAGCGCCGGCTCCAAGCTCAAGGAAGCCGCCAAGGGCAACTGACGCAGGGCTCCCCAGGAGCCTCGCGGTAGACGCTTGAACGCCCGCGGGGGCGGATCGACTCCGGTCGGTCCGCCCCTGCGGCGTTGGCGGCCGCGTCGACGCGATTGCGCCGCCCGGTGCCGCGACGGCCGGTGGCCGGGCCCCCGGAGGGGAACCCGGCCACCGGCCGTCGTACGGGGCCCGTCAGGGCGTCAGGACGTCACCAGATTCTCGCTGGGCAGCTCGACGTGGGCGCCGAGGTCACGGAGCTTCTCCATGAAGTTCTCGTAGCCGCGGTTGATCAGGTCGATGCCGTGCACCGTGGAGGTGCCCTCCGCGGCCAGCGCCGCGATCAGGTACGAGAAGCCGCCGCGCAGGTCCGGGATGACCAGCTCGGAGCCGATCAGCTTGGACGGGCCGGAGACGACCGCCGAGTGCTGGAAGTTGCGGGCGCCGAAGCGGCACGGCGTGGAGCCGAGGCACTCGCGGTAGAGCTGGATGTGCGCGCCCATGAGGTTCAGCGCGGAGGTGAAGCCGAGCCGGGACTCGTAGACCGTCTCGTGCACGATCGACAGCCCGCTGGCCTGCGTCAGCGCGACCACCAGCGGCTGCTGCCAGTCGGTCTGGAAGCCGGGGTGCACGTCCGTCTCCAGGGCGATCGCCTTGAGCTCGCCGCCCGGGTGCCAGAAGCGGATGCCCTCGTCGTCCACCTCGAAGGCGCCGCCGACCTTCCGGAAGGTGTTGAGGAAGGTCATCATCTCCAGCTGGCGGGCACCGCGGACGTAGATGTCGCCCTTGGTCGCCAGCGCCGCGCACGCCCAGGACGCGGCTTCCAGCCGGTCCGGCAGGGCACGGTGGTTGTAGCCGCCGAGCTCGTCCACGCCGGTGATCAGGATGGTGCGGTCGGTGCCCATCGAGATGATCGCGCCCATCTTCTGCAGGACGCAGATGAGGTCGACGATCTCCGGCTCGATGGCCGCGTTGCGCAGCTCGGTGACGCCCTCGCACAGGACGGCCGTCAGCAGCACCTGCTCGGTCGCGCCGACCGACGGGTACGGCAGCTCGATCCGGGTGCCGCGCAGGCGCTGCGGGGCGACCAGGTAGGTGCCCTGCGGGTGCTTCTCGATGGTGGCGCCGAACTGGCGCAGCACCTCGAAGTGGAAGTCGACCGGCCGGCCGCCGATGTCGCAGCCGCCCAGGCCCGGGATGAAGGCGTGGCCGAGGCGGTGCAGCAGCGGGCCGCAGAACAGGATCGGGATCCGCGAGGAGCCGGCGTGCGCGTCGATGTCGGCGACGTTCGCGCTCTCCACGTGCGAGGGGTCGAGGATCAGCTCGCCCTCCTCGTCACCCGTGCGCACGGTCACACCGTGCAGCTGGAGCAGGCCGCGCACGACCTTGACGTCACGGATGTCCGGGACGTTGCGCAGTCTGCTGGGGCCCGTGCCGAGCAGGGCGGCGACCATGGCCTTGGGGACCAGGTTCTTCGCACCACGGACTCGGATCTCGCCTTCGAGCGGGTTTCCGCCGTGGACCAGCAGGACGTCGTCGGTCATCGTTCTCGCAATCCGGGATGCCAGGTGAGTGGGTGCCAGCCCTTGGGGAGGGTGGGCGGTGGTGGGTCGTTCGGGCAGCTGTGGGGCCCCGGACGACCGAATCTCCGCCGCATGGGGGGTGTCCACCATCAGTAGATGGTAGTAGGCGTCCGCTTGGTTCCCTTCCGCCTGTTCCGTGATAGTGCTCTCTCAGGGTGGTCCGGCGCCCGCCGGTGCGTCCGTACGGGTGTTCGTCGGGCCCCGGACGATTGGGCGTGGGGTTACCCGTACCGGCCTGTCCTGCGGGATCATGTGGGCATGACCGCGGCCCAATCGCACACCGGCCGACTGCTCGTCGCGACCGCGTTGCTCACCGATCCGAACTTCACCCGGGCGGTGGTGCTGCTGCTCGACCACGACGAGGAGGGGGCGCTCGGCGTCGTGCTCAACCACCCCACCCCGATCGAGGTGGGTGCGGTGCTCGACGGCTGGGGAGGCCTGGTCGGGCAGCCCCCGGTGGTCTTCCAGGGCGGGCCCGTCGCGCTGGACTCCGCGCTGGGACTGGGCGTGGCGCCCGGCGAGCCGGCCCAGGGCCAGCCGCTGGGCTGGCGGCGGGTGCACGGCGCGATCGGCCTGGTGGACCTGGAGGCGCCACCCGAGGTGCTGGCCGGCGAGCTGGGCGGCATGCGGATCTTCGCCGGGTACGCGGGCTGGTCGCCCGGCCAGCTGGAGAGCGAGCTGGCGAGCGGCGCGTGGTACCTGGTGGACGCCGAACCGGGGGACATCTCCAGCCCCGAGCCGGAGCGGCTCTGGCGGGCGGTGCTGCGCCGCCAGCGCGGGCCGCTGGCGCTGCTGGCGACGTACCCCGACGATCCGACGCTGAACTGAGCCGCCCGCCCGCCGGGTTGCCGCCACGGCGCCGGGCCGGGTCGCCGCCGTCCCACCGGGCCGGGCGCCCGACACTGGCCCGCTCTCGCCGCGCCCCCATAGACTTGGCACTCATGAGCACTCTTGAGCCCGAGCGCGGCCTCGGCACCGGCACCCTGGTCGAGCCCGTCCCGCAGGTGTCCAACGGGGACGGCGACCACGAGCGCTTCGCCCACTACGTCCAGAAGGACAAGATCATGGAGAGCGCGCTCTCCGGGTCTCCCGTGGTGGCGCTCTGCGGCAAGGTGTGGGTTCCCGGCCGCGACCCGAAGAAGTACCCCGTCTGTCCGATGTGCAAGGAGATCTACGACGGCATCGGCAAGCCGCAGGACGGCCAGGGCGGCGGCAAGGACCAGGGCTGAGCCGCCCGCCGGGTGGCGGGTCCATCGGTGATTGGTCTGTGTCACTCGCCGTTCGGCGGGGCGTGACGGCCTGATGGACCTCACCCCGCAGGACCTCACCCCGCAGGATCCCGATCCGCAGGACCTCGCCGCGCTGCAGCTGATTCCCGCTCCGACGGCGGCCGCCGCCGGGCGGGGCAGGATCTGCTGCTCGGCCCGGACGCCACGCCGACCGCCGTGCCCGCCCTGGAGCCCGCCGAGCACTGGCTGCGCGCCACGCAGAACGCCACCGGCCTGCCGCTGCGCCCGGCGGTCGGCAGCGGCGCGGGTACGGGCGGCGGGGCGAGCGCCGTCGAACTGATCGAGGACCGGGCGCCGGCCGCCGAGGCGTACCGGATCTCGGTACGCGCCGACCGGGCGGTGATCACGGCCCGCGGCCCCGCCGGGGCGCTCCGGGGCGCCCCGGGACACTGCGCCAGCTGCTCGGCTCCCGGCACTTCCTGCCCCGGCTGGACGCGCTGGGCGTGGAGTACCACCCGGCCGCCGGGCCGCGGCCGTGGCAGTGGTGGCCCGGGGTGGCGGGACGCCCGATCGAGGGGGAGCCGCCGCGGGTGTGACGCGGCCGGGGATTCGTCCGTGGGAACTTTGCGACGGCATCCAGGCGTCAAGAGCAGGTGAACATCTGCTCCGGCCCGCGCCGGACCGGAGCAGATACCATCCGGATTCGGTCTCAATCGGTCACGCGCGCTCGGCGCCCCAGAAATGATCATCGAGCATTGTGTGCCAGAGTTGCCCAACCCGGCCCGATCGCCCGTACCCTACGGGCCAGGCCGTGCTGCCGACGCGGACACCCGGCCGAGGGCCGGGGGCGGCAGGCAGTCGATGAGCAAGTGGAGCACGGTGGGACCCAGGTGAACCGGACGATCATGCTGCCGGCCTCCCTCGACGAGGCCGTCGAAGCGCTTGCCGCCACCCCGGCCGCGGTGCCGGTGGCCGGCGCCACCGACCTGATGGAGGCCGTCAACGCCGGACGGCTGCGCCCCGCCGCCCTGATCGGCCTCGGCCGGATCACCGAGCTGCGCGGCTGGCGCTACGAGGACGGCGGCACCGCGGTGCTCGGCGCCGGGCTGACCCACGCCCGGATGGACCGGCCCGACTTCGCCGCCCTGATCCCCGCGCTCGCCGACGCCGCCCGCACCGCAGGCCCCCCGCAGGTACGCAACGTGGGCACCCTCGGCGGCAACATCGCCACCGCCGCGCCCGCCGGTGACACCCTGCCGGTGCTCGCCGCGCTGGAGGCCACCGCAACCCTGGCCCGGCCCGGCTCCACCCGCGAGGTCCCGATCAGCCACCTGCTGACCGGCCTGGACCCGCTGCGCCCGGGAGAGCTCCTCACCTGGGTCCGGGTGCCGCTGCTGCACGCACCGCAGGTCTTCCTCAAGTCCACCGGCCGCAGCGGCCCGTCCCGCGCCACCGCCTCCGTCGCCCTCGTCCTGGACCCCGCCCGCCGCGCCGTGCGCTGCGCAGTCGGAGCCGTCGCCCCGGTGCCGCTGCGGCCGCTGGAGGCCGAGGCCTGGGTCGCCGGCTGTATCGACTGGGAGGGCTCCCGGGAGATCGACCCGGCCGCGACCGCCGCGTTCGGCGAGTATGTGGCAGGCGCCTGCGTCCCCGACAACTACGGCGCCGAGGGCCCGTGGGAGGCCGCCACCGAGGGGCCGAGCGCCGCGGCCGTCCGGCTGCGGCGTACCGTAGCGGTGCTGGCCCGCCGGGCACTGGGAAGGGCGCTGAAGTGACGACAGACTCCATCGATCCCGGCCCGCTCGACCCGGCTCCGCCGGTGAGCGCCGAGTTGCGGCCGTGCGCCTCGTACACGCTGCGGGTCAACGGCTTCGAACGGCCCGTCACCGACGCCTGGATCGGGGAGAGCCTGCTCTACGTGCTGCGCGAGCGCCTCGGCCTGGCCGGCGCCAAGGACGGCTGCGAGCAGGGCGAGTGCGGGGCCTGCTCGGTGCAGGTGGACGGACAGCTGGTGGCGGGCTGCCTGGTGCCCGCGGCGCTCGCCGCCGACAGTGAGATCAACACCGTCGAGGGGCTCTCGGCGGGCGGCGCGGCCAGTGACGTACAGCTGGCGCTGGCCGAGTCCGGCGCGGTGCAGTGCGGCTACTGCACCCCCGGCATGGCGATGGCCGTGCACGACCTGCTCCAGCGCAACCACCGGCCCAGCGAGGTCGAGGCCCGTCAGGCGCTCTGCGGCAACCTCTGCCGCTGCACCGGCTACCGGGGCGTGCTGGCCGCCGTCCAGAGCGTCGCCGACGCCCGCGCCCTGGAGGCGGAGGCCGAGCTGGAGCCCGACGCGGCCGACGAGGCCGAGCCGGCGGCCGGTCAGCCGTCGGCACCCGCCGCCGAGCCGGCCGCACCCCCGGCCGCGCCGCCGGCGGCGCAGTCCGCCGCCGACCTGCCGCTGGCCGGCGAACTGCCGGTCTACGCGGACTCGGAGGCCTGGGTCGAGCACATCCCGCAGCAGTCCGCCGCGCAGGTCCCGGCCGCCGCGGAGCACGCCACGGAGTACATGGCGGAGTACGCCACGCAGCCGACCGCCGCGGGCACCGGCGTCGGGGTGGGCATGGAGTACGGCTACGACGGCGTCTACGACACCGGGGTGCTGCCGCCCATCACGGGCATCCCCGCGCAGCACGCGCCCCAGCACCACACCCCGCAGCAGCACGTGCCCCAGCACCACGCCCCCCAGCAGGGCCAGTACCCGCAGCCCGGTCAGTTCCCGCAGCCGGGGTACGCCGAGGCGCCCTTCCAGGGCACACCCGCGCACGGCACCTACCTGCCGGACCAGCCGTACGAGGGCGGCGTCCCCTACGAGGGCCAGGGTCACTACGAGGGCGGCACACCGTACCTGGGAGTGCCCTACCAGCAGGTGCCCCAGATGCCGCCGATGCAGCCGATGCCGCAGATGCACGGCGGGTACGACGGCCCGGTCTACGAGGGCACCCCGGCGCACGGCACCGCCTTCGACGGCCCCGGCCCCGAGGGCACGCCCGCGCACGGCACCCCGTACATCCCGACGCCACCCCACGGCGTGCCGACCGACGCCGGCCACGGCATCCCGTACGGCGCGACCCCCGCCCACGGCACCCCCATTCCCGAGGACCGCCACGCATGACCTCGCCGACCGACATCGCGGCAGTGCCCCAGACCGACAGTGCCCGGCCGGACGGCGGCGAGAGTCAGACCCCCGAGCCCTTCGGCCTCGGCAGTTCCCCGCTGCGCACCGACGCCCTGCCCAAGGCGCTCGGCATCTACCCGTACGCCGCCGACCTCTGGGCCGAGGGCCTGCTGTGGGGCGCGGTGCTGCGCGCCCCGCACCCGCACGCCCGGATCGTCTCGGTCGACACCTCCGCCGCGCTCGCCCTGCCCGGGGTGCACGCCGTGGTCACCGCCGACGACCTCCCGCCGGGCCCGGACGGTGGCCAGGACGGCGCCCCGCACGGCCCGATCGTCGCCGACCGGCCGATCCTGGCCGCCGGGGTGGTGCGCCACCACGGCGAGCCGGTCGCCGCCGTCGCTGCCGACCACCCCGACACCGCGCGCCTTGCGGCCGCCTCGATCGTGGTCGAGTACGAGCTGCTGGAGCCCGTCACCGACCCCGAGCAGGCCTTCACCGCCGCCCCGCTGCACCCGGACGGCAACCTCTTCCGCCACCTGCCGCTGCGTACCGGCGACCCCGAGGCGGTCGGCGAGATCATCGTCGAGGGCCTCTACCAGGTCGGCCGTCAGGACCCGGCGCCGATCGGCGCCGAGGCGGGCCTGGCCGTGCCGCGCCCGGACGGCGGCGTCGAGCTGCACCTGTCCTCCACCGACCCGCACGGCGACCGCGACCGCACCGCCGCGTGCCTGGGCCTGGAGCCCGACCGGGTCAGGCTGGTCGTCACCGGCGTGCCGGGGGCCACCGCCGACCGCGAGGACCTGTCCTTCCAGGTCACCCTGGCGCTGCTCGCGCTGCGCACCGGCCGCCCGGTGAAGATGACCCTCACCCGCGCCGAGTCCTTCCACACCCACACCGCCCGCCACCCGGCCCTGCTGCGCTACCGTCACCACGCGGACGCCGAGGGCCGGCTGGTCAAGGTCGAGGCACAGATCCTGCTGGACGGCGGCGCCTACGCCGACGTGTCCTCGGAGGCGCTGGCCGCCGCGACGGCGTTCTCGGTCGGCCCCTACGTCTGCCCGAACGTCTTCGTGGACGCCTGGGCCGTACGCACCAACAACCCGCCCGCCGGTCGGATGCGCGGCGAGGGCGCCCTGCAGACCTGCTTCGCGTACGAGTCCCAGCTCGACCAGCTGGCCGCCCGCCTCGGGCTGGACCCGGTCGAGATCCGCCGCCGCAACGCCCTCGCCACCGGGGACCCGATGCCGACCGGACAGGCCGTCACCTGCCCCGCGCCGGTCGCCGCCCTGCTCGACGCCGTGGCGGGCGAGCCGCTGCCCGTCCTGCCGGTGGACGACCCGGACGCCGACTGGCTGCTGCCCGGCGGCCCCGGCGGCGCGGGGGACCCGGCGGCGGTGCGGCGCGGCATCGGCTACGCGGTGGGCATGGTGCACATGCTCGGCGCCGAGGGCGAGGACGAGGTCTCCACCGCGACCGTGCGGGTCAGCGGTGACCACGCCACCGTCATCTGCGCCGCCGTGGACTCCGGCCAGGGCTTCGCGACTCTGGCCCGGCAGATCGTGCAGTCCGTGCTGGGCGTGAGCGAGGTCTACATCGCGCCGGTGGACAGTGACCAGTCGATCGCGGGTCCCTCGGCGCGCGGGCGGCACACCTGGGTCTCCGGCGGCGCCGTCGAGCGGGCCGCGCTGATGGTCCGCCACCAGCTGCTCCAGCCGATCGCGGCGAACTTCGGGATGTCGGTCGAGCTGCTCTCGATCTCCGACGGCAAGATCACTTCTTACGACGGGGTGCTGGGCATGCCGGTCGGCGAGGCGCTGGAGGGAAAGGAGCTCTGGGCCACCGCCCAGTGCCGCCCGCACCCGACCGAGCCGCTGGACGAGGCCGGCCAGGGCGACGCCTTCGTCTCCATCGCCTTCTGCGCGATGCGGGCCGTGGTGGACGTGGACATCGAGCTCGGCGCCGTCCGGGTGGTCGACGTCACCGTCGCCCAGGACGTCGGCCGGGCGCTGAACCCGCGCCAGATCGAGGACCGGATCGAGGCCGGCGTCGCCCAGGGCGTGGGCCTGGCCCTGCTGGAGGACCTGCGCACCGAGGGCGGCCTGCTGGCCAACCCCTCGCTCACCGGCTACCGGCTGCCCACCGCGCTGGACACCCCGGACGTACGGATCGCGGCCCTGCTGGAGGAGCGCGACGTGGTCGCCACCTTCGGCGCCAAGGCCGTCAGCGCCGTGCCCGCCGTGGTCGCCCCGGCCGCCGTCGCCGCCGCCGTCCGCGCCGCCACCGGCCTGCCCGTCGGCCGCCTCCCGATCCGCCCCGAGGACGCCATCACCGCCTGACCCGGCGCAGCCTCAGGCAGCCCGCGGGCTGAATGCGACCTGCGTGGCCTCGGCGTCGATGGTGGCGTCCGGCCGGGCGTCCAGAGCGGGCGCCGGTCGACGGAGCCGATCCGGTCGCGCCGTGCCGGCCGCCGTTGTACCGCTGAATTCTCCGGGAATGGCGCGGCGAATGGGGCGAGGAATTGCACGACGAATTGCCGGGCAGCGGGAATTCGCTGACCGGCAATTCTGGGGGAGGCCATGGCGGGAATCGAACCCGCGTAAACCGCTTTGCAGGCGGTTCCCTGAGCCACTCGGGCACACGGCCGGGGGAGGGCTGCGCGTTCAGGCGCAGGGGCAGGCGCGACAACACCGGGGAGCGGTACAGGTGCGGGGCGCGGAAAGGGCCACCGGCTTCCTGTTCATGTCCGACTCCTGTCGTTGCGCTGCTTGGTGAATTCATCTTATGGGGTGCGCTCCGGGGTGCGTCAATATCCGAATGTAAATTCTGTATGGCGCGTCGTGCTACCGTCGAAGGCAGGTGAGCGATCACGCGATCACCCCGGACGAGCGCGTCGTACCCGGCAGGACAAGACGGCGCAGGACCAGCGGCAACCCGGCCGCTGATCACTGCGGAGGTTCTGCGTCATGGCCTGGCTCGTTCTGATCATCTCCGGCGTCCTGGAGACCCTCTGGGCGGTCTCCCTGGAGTCGTCCAGGGGCTTCTCCCGCCTGGTTCCCAGCGTCGTCTTCGCCGTCGCCCTGGTTCTCAGCATGGGCGGGCTGGCGTACGCGATGCGCACCATCCCGATCGGTACGGGCTACGCGGTGTGGGTGGGCACCGGCGCGGTCGGTACGGCGCTCTACGGCATGGTGGCGCTCGGCGACCCGGCCACGGCGGCCCGGATCGGTTGTCTGCTGCTGATCGTCTCCGGTGTGGTGGGCCTGAAGGTGCTGCACTGACCCCTGTCGCCGTGCTCGGCGGCATCGCCGCCGCGACGTACCGGGACGGGTTGCCGTCGGCGAGGCCGACCGCCGAGGGGGTCACCGGCGCCGCCGTCGGGACCGTACGGGAGTCACTCGGCGGTGCGCTCGCGCCGGCGGAGCGTGCCGGGGGCGCCGGGGCCGGTCTGGCCCGGGACGCCTTCCCCCACTCCCTCGGGGTGGTCGGCCTCAGCGGTGCGGCGCTGATGCTGCTCGCCGCGCTGAGCGTCCGGCTGCTCACCCCGCGCGACCTCGACATCTCGGTGGGAGGCCACTGATCCCCGCCCGCCGTCCGGGTGCCTGCGGCGGACCCGCGCCGTGTGGTCCTAGGACCGGCGTCCCAGGCCGCCCTGGGACGAAAGTCAGGAGTCATTCCGAACATTGGGTCTTACGATGTTCTCCATGACCACAGCCTCCCCCACCTCGGTCGATCCCGCGCCCGACCAGCGCCCGCCCGGCGCGGACGACCCCGGCGGGGTGATGGGCGTCCGCTACCGCGCGCTGACCCTGGGCATCGTCTCCGTGGTGCTGCTGCTGGCCTTCGAGGCGACCGCCGTCAACACCGCGATGCCGGTGGCCGCCCGCCAGCTGGACGGCCTGGGGCTGTACGCCTTCGCCTTCTCCGGCTACTTCACCACCACGCTCTTCGCCCTGGTCGTCTCCGGCCAGTGGTGCGACCGGCGCGGCCCGCTGCAACCCCTGTTCACCGGCATCGCGGTGTTCGGCGCGGGCCTGGTGATGGCCGGCGCCGCGCCCGGGATGTGGCCCTTCGTGGCCGGCCGCGCCGTCCAGGGCCTGGGCGGCGGCCTGGTGATCGTCGCGCTGTACGTGGTGGTGGGGCGGGCCTACCCCGAGCGGCTGCGGCCCGCCGTCTTCGCCGCGTTCTCCGCGGCCTGGGTGCTGCCCTCGATCGTCGGCCCGGTGGTCTCCGGCGCCGTCACCCAGCACCTCGGCTGGCGCTGGGTGTTCCTGGCGGTGCCGGTGCTGATCCTGCTGCCGCTGGTGGTGATGGGCCCGGCGCTGCGCCGCTCCGAGCGGGAGCAGCCGGGCCTGCGCAGCGAGGGCTTCGACCGCCGGCGCACCGCCCTGGCGGCGATGGCCGCGCTCGGTGCCGGCCTGCTGCAGTACGCGGGCCAGCGGCTGGACCTGATCGGCCTGCTGCCGGCCGCCGTCGGCGCCGCGCTGCTGGTGCCCGCCGTCATCCGGCTGCTGCCACCCGGCACGGTACGGGCCGCCCGCGGCCTGCCGACGGTGATCCTGCTGCGCGGCGTGGCGGCGGGGGCGTTCTTCGCGGCCGAGGCGTTCATCCCGCTGATGATGGTCACCCAGCGCGGCCTGTCGCCGACGCTGGCGGGGCTCACGCTGACCAGCGGCGGCCTCTCCTGGGCGCTGGGCTCATGGCTGCAGGGCCGGCCCGGGGCCGAGAAGTACCGCGACGCGATGATCAGGCTCGGCTTCGTGCTGACGGCGCTGGCGATAGCCGGTGCGGCGCTGGTGCTCGTCCCGGCCGTTCCGGTCTGGGTGGCGGCCCTGTCCTGGGCGGTCGGCGGGATCGGGATGGGCCTGGCGGTGGCGAGCATCAGCGTGCTGATGATGCGGCTGTCGGCGCCCGAGGACGCCGGCGCCAACTCCGCCTCGCTGCAGATGAGCGATGCGCTGGGCAACGTCCTGCTGGTGGGCCTGGCCGGGGTGCTGTTCTCGGCGCTGGGCGGCGTCGGCCAGGCCGACGCCGAGCAGGCGGCGCAGGGCGCCGGTACGTCGGGCGCCTTCGCGGTGATCTTCCTGACCATGACCGGGGTGGCCCTGCTGGGCGCCCTGCTCTCCGGCCGCACCCGTAGCCGTACCCGCACCGGCTAGCGCGGCCGGCCGTTCGTCCGTTCGCGTCCGTTCGCCGGCTCAGCCGGCGGGGGCGCCCATGAAGGCCTCCCAGCCGCCGGCCGGCGCCTCGCCCGGGTTGAGGCTCTGGAGCTTGCGCAGCACCGCCGGGTCCTGCGCCTCCAGCCAGTGCACCAGCTGCCGGAACGACACCAGCCGCACCTCGGGCCTGCCCGCGATCGTGCGCAGGACCTCCTCGACGGCGTTCATGTAGATGCCGCCGTTCCACTGCTCGAAGTGGTTGCCGATGATGAACGGCGCCCGGTTGGTGGTGTACGCCCGCTCGAAGCCGGCCAGGTAGGAGTCCCGGGCCTGGGCCTGGTAGGCGGGGTACAGCGCCGGATCGGCCTTGGTGTTGCTCCCGGACTGGTTGAACATGATGTTGTAGTCCATCGAGAGCACCTGGAAGGTGTGCCCGGGGAACGGGATCGACTGCAGCGGGAAGTCCCACAGCGCGCCGCCGTGGAACTTCTGCGGCCACACCTGGAGTCCGCCGCCGCCACTGCTGTCGTACTTCCAGCCCCGCCTGGCCGCGGTCGGCAGCAGGGCGCGCTGGCCTTCCAGGCAGGGGGTGCGGCTGCCGATCAGCTCCTTGCGGTAGTCGAACGGCAGCGCGGGCAGGTCGCCGAAGCCGGTGTTGGTACGCCAGTTCATGACGAAGGACATCGCCTGCTCGATCTCGCTGTCCCACTCCTCGGAGGACCACTGGCCGACCCCGGTCGCGCCGCAGAAGTGCCCGTTGAAGTGGGTGCCGATCTCGTGGCCCTCCAGCCAGGCCGCGCCGAGCTGGGTGAGCGTCTCGTGGATGTGCGGGTCGCTCAGGTAGCCGATGTCGGAGGCGCCGACGTTGTGCTGCGGCGGCTTGTAGAGGTCCTTCTTCGACTCCGGCAGCAGGTACAGGCCGCTGAGGAAGAAGGTCATCGAGGCGTTGTGCTCCTGCGCGAGCCGGCGGAACCGGGCGAACAGCCCGTTGTCCAGCTCGCCGGCGCCGTCCCAGGAGAACACCACGAACTGCGGTGGACGCTCGCCCAGCCTCAGCGGCTCGGCCCTCGGCTGGTTCGGCTGCGGCCCGGTGTCGGAGGTCGAGCCGTCGCCGATCAGGGTGGCGGGCGGCTTCGGGGCGGCGGCCGGGGTGTCGCTCTTCGCCGCCGCACCGCTCGCCTCCGCCGGCGGCGCCGCGGCCTGCTCGCCACCGGTGCCGCTGTCGGTGCTGGAGCAGCCGGCCGCCAGGGTGGCGGCGGTGGCCGCTCCGGCGGCCAGCAGGGTCCGACGGGAGAGAGCGTCCATGGTCACTCCGTTCGTGGGGCGGCGCGGTGGATGGCCGGCGCGGGGGCGGCCGGTGTGGTGGATGAGCGGCGCGGTCGGTGAGCAGCGCGGGCCGGCGGCGCGGGTTGCGGTGCGGCGGGGGCGCGGGAGCTGGGACCGTACGGGCAGGAGGTGGCACAGGGCAGCGGACAGCGCGGACGTACAGTCCGACAAGTGGGGTGATAGACCTGACGATCGCTTCAGCATCGCACGGGCTGCCGGAGCTCCGGCCGATCCGCTGCGGGTGCCAGGAGCTGATCGCCCGTTCGGACCAGCCGCACCGGACGCCGGGTCGCGGGCCGAGCTGAACCATCGTCACATGAGGGGGAGTCGCCGAGCCGCACCGGGTCGCTGCCGCCGGCCCGACGCCCCCGGGAGGTCCGCGCAGTCATGTGGCAGGCCCTGATCGACACGTACCGGCACCGGATCATCGACAGCGGCAGGCAGCCGCTGTTCCTGCTGCTGGTCGGCCTGATGGGCTCCTTCCTCTTCATCCGCTTCAGCGTCCGGATGATCCGCCGCGGCACCAGCTGGTGGCCGGGCAACGTCACCCCCGGTGGGCTGCACATCCACCACGTGGTCTTCGGCCAGGCCCTGATGATCGTCGCCGGAGTCGGCTCCTTCACCGTCCGGGGCTGCGCCGAGGCCCCGTGGGACCTGCTCGGCGCGGCCTTCGGGATCGGCTGCGGCCTGGTCCTGGACGAGTTCGCGCTCGTCCTGCACCTGGAGGACGTGTACTGGAGCGAGCAGGGCCGCAAGTCCGTGGACGCGGTGATCCTGGCCGTCGCCGTCATCGGCCTGCTGCTGCTCGGCGAACTGCCGCTCGGCGGCTTCAGCCGCCGGCTGACGGCCGGCCAGCTCGTGGTGGCCGGGGTCCTGCTGCTCCTGGTGGTGATCAGCCTGCTCAAGGGCAAGCTGTGGACCGGCCTGCTCGGGGTGATGCTCCCGCCGCTCGCCCTGGTCGGCGCGCTGCGGCTGGCCCGGCCGAGCAGCCCCTGGGCGCGCTGGCGCTACCGCACCAGACCCAAGCGGCTGGCCAGGTCCGAACGCCGGGACGCCCGGATCCACCAGCGGGTGCTGGCCGCCAAGAGCTCCTTCTACAACGTGCTGGCCGGCGCACCCGACCGGGCGACCGGCGCGGGCGGACCACTGCCCATCCCCGCCCCCGCCGCCGAGCCCGAGCCCGCGCCGACGCCCGCGCCCGCGCCGACGCCCGCGCCCGCCCCCGCACCGGAACGGCCCCCGGCACCCGCTCCCGAGCCGGCCCGCCCGACCCCGCTGCCGCCCGCGCTCGCGCCCTGGCGGATGCGCTGCGCGGTCGCCGCCGAGTGGTACATCCGGGTCGCCGCCGTCCTCAACCTGCTGGCCGCCCCGATCGCGCCGTTCCGCGACCGCGTCCAGCAGATCAACTCCGGAGAGTTCTTCACACCCGTCCTGCTGACCGCGGGCTTCACCGCGGCCCTGTTCACCGGCCTGCTCGCGGTCATGCTGCGCCGCCGCAAGCGGGCCGCCTGGATCGTGACCACCGCCGTGGTCGCCCTGTACGCGGCCCTGTTCATGCTGGCGTTGGTGGCGCTCCCGCAGGACCGGGCCCACCCCTTCAACTGGGTCTCCGCCGCCCTGACCCTCGCCCTGCTGGCCGCGCTGATGATCGGCCGCCCCGCCTTCCACGTCCGCGGCGAGCGCGGCAACGTGGTGCTCGGGCTCTGCGTCCTGCTGGGCGGAACGCTGGTGCTGACCGTGCTCGGCGCCCTGCTGGTCCGCGGCTACACCGACCCCGTGCCCGGCTGGGGCGAGAGCTTCGGCTACGCGGTCCTGCGGCTGTTCACCGTCTCCGGCTTCGTCCAGGTGGGCGGGGTCGACGTGCCCGGCTGGCTGGACCTGCTGCTCAACGTCCTCGGCGCGGTGCTCTTCCTGCTCGTCCTGCGGGTGTTCCTGCGCTCCCCGCGCGGGCAGGTCCACCTCGGCCCGCAGGACGAGCAGCGGCTGCGGATCCTGCTGGAGCGCCACGGCGACCGGGACTCGCTGGGCTACTTCGCGTTGCGCCGGGACAAGTCGGTCTGCTGGTCGCCCTCCGGCAAGGCCGCCGTGCTCTACCGGGTGGTCGCCGGCGTCGCCCTCGCCTCCGGCGACCCGGTCGGCGACCCGGAGGCCTGGCCGCAGGCGATCGGGGCATGGCGGGCCGCGGCCCGCGCCAACGCCTGGGTGCCGGCCGTCACCGGGGCGAGCGAGCGGGCCGGCGAGGTGTACGCGCGCTCGGGGCTGAAGGCACTGGAGTACGGCGACGAGGCGATCGTCGAGACGGCCTCCTTCACCCTGGACGGGCGCCAGATGCGCCCGCTGCGCCAGGCGTACAACCGGATCGCCAAGGCCGGGTATCGGGCGGTGCTGCGCCGCCACCGCGACATCCCGCAGGACGAGCTGGCCGAGCTCGTCCACCTCGCCGACGCCTGGCGGCACGGCCGTACCGAGCGCGGCTTCTCGATGGCCCTGGGCCGGCTCGGCGACCCCGAGGACGGGGACTGCCTGCTGCTGGAGTGCCGCGACGAGAAGGACCGCACCTGCGCCCTGCTCAGCTTCGTCCCGTGGGGCACGCGCGGGCTCTCGCTGGATCTGATGCGCCGCGACCGGGAGTCCGACAACGGGCTGGTGGAGTTCCTCGTGACCGAGCTGCTGCTGCGGGCCGCGGCCGGCGACCCGGCGGTCGAGCGGATCTCGCTGAACTTCGCGATGTTCCGCTCGGTCTTCGAGCAGGGAGGCCGGCTCGGCGCCGGCCCGGTGCTGCGGCTGTGGCGCGGGGTGCTCCGGTTCTTCTCCCGCTGGTGGCAGCTGGAGTCGCTCTACCGCTCCAACGCCAAGTACCGCCCGCAGTGGCGGCCGCGCTTCATGCTGTACGAGAAGACGACCGAGCTGTTCGCGATCGCCGCGGCCAACGCCGCCGCCGAGGGCTTCCTGACCCGCCCCCGGCTGCCGCGGGTGCGGCGCTGAGGACCGGCCGGCCACCCGTCCGGACCACGGCCGACGCCGGTCCGGGGCCGAGCTCGGGAGCGCCGCTGACCTGCCGTCATACGTGCCGCCCCGCCGTTCGGCGGGGCGGCACCGGGCAGCTGTGCGGATGTGCCGGGCGCCCGGCCCCGGTTCACTGGCCCAAGCGGCCGAGCAGCCAGACAGGCGAGTAGCCGGGCAGTCGCGAGCAGAGGGGAGCCGGGGTGGGCGGACAGGACAGCACCAGCCCCTGGCCGGGCACGCTCGCGGTCGGCGCGGCCATCGTCCTCGGTGCCTGGATGCTGAACGACGGCGGCCACGGCGCGCTGCCGCCCACCCCCGGCGCCGCCCAGGCCCTCGGCTTCGCACCGGTGTCCACCGTCCCCCCGCTGGGCCCGTCCGCCCCGACCCGCATCCGCATCCCCGCCGTCCGGCTGGACGCCCCCGTCACCGGCCTCGGTCTGGACTCCGAAGGCCACCTCCAGCCGCCGCCCGCGGCGGAGGTCAACCTGGCCGGCTGGTACCGCGACGGAGCCACCCCGGGCCAGCGCGGAACCGCGATCATGGCGGGCCACGTCGATAACCAGCGCGGACCGGCCGTGTTCTACCATCTCGGTGCCCTGCGCAGGGGTGACCAGGTCGAGGTCGTCAGGCAGGACCGCGCCACCGCCGTCTATCAGATCTACGCCATCGAGGTCTACGACAAGAAGCACTTCCCCGATGCGAAGGTCTACGGCCGGGCGGCCGATGCCCAGCTGCGGCTGATCACCTGCGGCGGCGACTTCAGCGAGAAGAACGGCTACGGCGGCAACGTCGTCGCCTACGCGTACCTGGTGCACACCAGCACGGGGGGACAAGGAGCACGATGACCCGGCCGCTGGCCGCCACCTGGAACCCGCTCGACTGGCCGCTGACCCACGGCGTGATCCCCTGGGTCGTGCTGGTCGCGGGCTGGGCGGCGCTGCTGCTGCTCGCCCTCTCACGCGATCCCCGCTGGTGGACCCGGCGGCTGCCGCTTGCCGTCCTGCTCGCCGCGGCGCTCACCGTGGCGCTCCAGCTGATCGTGGACGACTGGTGGCACCCCTTCGCCGAGGGCCTGCCGCACCCGGTGACGTTCTGGATCGGCGTGGCGATCCTCGGCCTGTGCCTGGCCGGCTTCCGGATGCCGCCGCTGCCCTGGCGCGGGCGGGCCCTGGCGGTCGTCGGCGCGGCACTGGTGGTGCTGATGGCCTCCTCCCAGATCAACCGGGAATTCGACCAGTACCCCACCCTGCGGGTGCTGTTCGCGCCCTGGCTCACCGAGACCGAGGTGCTCAGCACCGGCCCGGCCACCAGCACGCTCACCGTCCCGCCCGGCAAGGTGCTGGCGGACGTGTGGCACCCGCCGGCCGGACTGCCCGCCAAGGGCACCATCTCCACCACGACGATCCCGGGCACCAGGTCCGGCTTCGACGCCCGCGACGCGTACGTCTACCTGCCGCCCGCCTACCAGGCCAACCCCCGGCCACTGCTGCCCGTCCTGGTGCTGCTCCCCGGCCAGCCCGGTGCACCGGCCGACTGGGTGAATTCCGGCGGGCTCCAGGACCTGATGGACGGCTTCGCCGCCGAACACCAGGGCCTGGCCCCGATCGTGGTGGTCTCCGACGGGACCGGCGGGCCCTTCACCAACACCCTCTGCATGGATTCGAGGATCGCCAAGGTGCAGACCTACCTGGCCCAGGACGTTCCCGACTGGGTCCACACCCATCTGCAGACCGCCACCGGCCGACGCTCCTGGGCCATCGGCGGGCTCTCCTTCGGCGGCACCTGCGCCCTGCAACTGGCCGTCAACGCACCCCAGGTCTACGGCTCGTTCCTCGACATCTCCGGCCAGGACGAGCCCACCCTGGGCAGCCACGGCAAGAGCGTCAACGAGGCCTTCGGCGGGGACGAGGCGGCCTTCGACGCGGTCGACCCGCTGCACGTCATGGCCCGGCAGCAGTTCCCCGACACCTCGGGCGTCTTCGCCGTCGGAAGCGGCGACGGCGAGTTCCGGCCGCAGCAGGAGAAGATGTACGCCGCCGCGCAGAAGGCCGGGATGAAGGTGCTCTACCAGACCTACCCGGGCGGGCACAGCTGGACGGTCTTCCGCGCCGCCCTCCAGCAGAACCTGCCCTGGCTGGCCCAGCAGACAGGACTCATCCGATGAGCGGCCCAACCCCCGCACCGGAGCCCGACCCCGCCCCGGTCGCCCGCAGATCCGGGCCGGCCGCGGGCCGGCTCCGCCAGGCGGCCCGCGCCGTCGCGGCCCAGCTGCGGGCCGCACCGATCACCCTCGCGCTGCTGGCCGCCCTGTGGGTGGTCGGCGCCGCGACCGGCAGCCTCGCCGTCGGCCCCTCGCAGCAGCTGCTGGAGCACGTCGGCGTCGGGCTGCCGACGCTCGACGCCGGGCGCTGGTGGACACCACTGAGCTCGCTGCTCTGGTGCTCGGGTATCGGCGCGTACGTGTTCACCAGCCTGCTGCTGGTGATCGTCGGCCCGCCCGCCGAGCAGCGCCTGGGCCGGGCCCTGACCATCGCCACCCTGGTCGGCGGCCAGATCCTCGGCACCCTGCTGGGCACCGCGCTGGTGCGCCTGGGCGTCGCCGCCGGAGCCGAGTGGACCCTCGCGATCCAGGACCAGATCGCGGTGGGCCCGGCCGTCGGCCTGTTCGCCCTCGCCGCCGTCCTCGGCTACCGGCTCACCATCCTGTGGCGCCGGCGCCTGCACCTGCTGGTGGTCCTGATCCCGGTCGTGGCGGTGCTCTACATCGGCCACCTGCAGAGCGTCCAGCGCTTCGCCGCCGCGATGCTGGGCCTGGCCGCCGGTGCGCTGCTGCACCGCGGCTCCGTCCATCTGCGCCCGCGCCGCAGCTCGCACACCGAGATCCGGGTACTGGTCGCGCTCTGCCTGGTCGCCGCCGCCCTCGGGCCCCTGGTCGCCTCCCTCTACCAGAACGCCATCGGGCCGTTCAGCACCTTCTCCGACCTCTACTTCTCGCACGTCTTCACCGCCGACGAGGTCGCCGAGGCCTGCGACATCTCCGCGCACGACTGCGCCCGGGCGCACTCCGTGGTGCGCTTCTTCGACTCGCCCGGCCGGCTGATGGCCGCGGCCGTACCGGCCCTGCTGCTCGTCCTCGCCGAGGGCCTGCGCCGCGGGCTGCGGCTGGCCTGGCGGATCACCGTCGTCACCGAGCTGATCTGGATCGGCATCCTGGCCTGGCTGCTGGCGGACGACCTGGCCGCCCTGGAGAACCCCGCCGACACCGGGTACGTCGTCGAGTACTTCGTCGAGGGCCTGCTGCTGCCGGTGCTCACCATCGTGATGCTGCTGGCCACCCGGCACCACTTCCGGCTGCGGCTGCCCCGCCGGGTGGTGCTGCGCCTGGGTGCGGTCATCGGCGGGACGCTGCTGCTCTGCTCGGCCCTGTACGTCGGCATCGGCCTGCTGGTCCGCGACCAGTACGACCCGCCGGCCACCTTCACCCGGCTGCTCTCCGGCCTGCCCGCGGAGTTCCTGCCGCCCGCCTACAACGACCTGCTGCCCGACTACCCGATCGCGGTCGGCGGCATGGCGCAGACCCTGGAGATCTACCTCGGCCTGATCTTCTGGATCATCTCGCTGACCTTCCTGCTGATCGCCTTCCGCCGGCCCGTGGTGCACGTCGACGCCGAGGACGCCGCCAGGGCGCGGGCGCTGCTCGTCGCGCACGGCGGCAGCACCATCTCCTTCATCAGCACCTGGGACGGCAACCACTACTGGTTCGACGCCCAGGGGCAGGCCGCCGTGCCCTACCGGGTGCTGGCGACCGTCGCGCTGACCACCGGCGATCCGTTCGGCGAGCCCGAGGCCCGCGCCCGGGCGGTGGCCGGCTTCGCCCGCTACTGCGACTCGCGCGGCTGGACGCCCTGCTTCTACAGCGTCACCCCCGGCATCAGGGACGCCGCCGAGCAGCTGGGCTGGCGCTCGCTCCAGGTCGCCGAGGACACCGTGGTCGCGCTGCCCGAGCTCGCCTTCACCGGAAAGAAGTGGCAGGACATCAGGACCTCCCTGAACAAGGCGGGCAAGCAGGGCATCGTCGCCGAGTGGTGGACGTACCACGAGGCGCCGATCGCGATCAGGGACCAGATCCGCTCCATCTCCGAGGAGTGGGTCTCCGACAAGGGCCTGCCGGAGATGGGCTTCACCCTGGGCGGCCTGGAGGAGCTCCTGGACCCGGCCGTCCGGGTGCTGATCGCCGTCGACGGCGACCGGACGGTGCACGGGCTGACCAGCTGGATGCCGGTCTACGAGGACGGCGTACCGGTCGGCTGGACGCTGGACTTCATGCGCCGGCGTGCGGGCGGCTTCCGCGGCGTGATGGAGTTCCTGATCGCCTCCGCCGCGCTCGGCTTCAAGGAGGAGGGCGCCAGGTTCCTGTCCCTGTCCGGCGCGCCGCTGGCCCGCTCCGAGCGCGGCGAGCCGCCCACCACGCTCCAGCGCACGCTGGACTGGCTGGGCAAGGTGATGGAGCCGGTCTACGGCTTCCGCTCGCTGCTCGCGTTCAAGGCCAAGTTCCAGCCCGAGTACCGGCCGATGTACATGGTGTACCCGGACCCGGCGGCGCTGCCCAGCATCACCCGGGCGATCGGCAAGGCGTACCTGCCGCACCTGACCGCCGCGCAGGGCGTACGGCTGATGCGCCGGCTCGGGTCCTGAGCGGGCGCCGCCGGGCGGTTCGGCCCGGGCGGCTCTCCGCGGACGGCCCGCCCCGGGCGGCTCTCCGCGGGCCGGGTGGAGACCGTCAGCCCAGCAGCTCGGCGAGCGCGCGGTCGGCGTCCAGGTGCAGGTGCTCCTCGCCCTCGGCGACCAGCAGGTGGCTGCTCCACAGGAAGCGCCGCAGGCCGGCGCTCTCGAAGTGGAGCAGCGCCACTCCCTCGGGGGCGCGCAGCTCGACCACGGTGCGCCGCCCCTGGGCGGGCCGGACGTGGACGTCGCCGACGCCGGCCGGCGCGTCCAGGCCGGCGGTGAGCAGCTGCCGGGCGAAGACCCAGACCACGTCCGGGCCCGCGCCCGGCCCGGTCTGCCCGGAGGCGTCCGCGCGGCCGTCCCCGTCGAGCGAGTACTCGGCGGGGAAGGCCATCCGGACCGCCAGCGGGTCGTCCGCCCGGTAGCGGAGGGTGACCCGCAGCAGGGCGGAGCGGTGGGTGCTGATGATGAGGCGGGCCTGGACGCTGTGCTCGACTGCGACGGACACGGTGGGTTCCTCCCGTTGGTGAATGTGAGGCCGAGGGGACGGGTGTGACGGCCGGCCTCACCCCCTGTGAGAGTCCGGGTGATGCCGCGTCTTACCCGGGATCCGCGACCGATTCAGGGTGACCTGGGCCACGTCGGGACATGCCGGTACCAGATTGGCCCCACCGGGGTAGCCTCATGACATGGCAATGAACCTTCGTCTCCGTGACGACCAGGCCGAGGCCCTGAAGCAGCGCGCCGAGCAGGAGGGCATCAGCATGAACGCCCTGGTCGTCAGGGCCGTGGACGACTACCTGGCCCGGACGGCCCAGCAGGCGATGGTGCGCGAGACCGCGCTCAAGCAGGCCGCGAAGTGGCGTGAGCTCATGGATCGGCTGAAGTGAGCTTCCTCTACCTCACGGCGGAGGACATCCTCGCGGTGGCGGAGGCGGCCTGTGACGACATGCAGATCGTGGTGCGCGACGTCGGGCTGCTCGAATCGGCCGCGCACCGGCCGAAGGCCGAGATGTTCGGCCAGGAGGCCTATCCCGATCTGCTCGACAAGGCGGCCGCCCTGCTGCAGTCGCTCCTGATCAACCACCCGCTCTTCGACGGCAACAAGCGGACCGCATGGCTCTCCTGCGCCACCTTCCTGGCGATCAACGGCGTCGACCTGGTGGCCGACATCGACGCCGCCGAAGAACTGGTGATCGCGGTGGCCACGGGGGAGGTCGACGAGGTCAAGGTGATCTCGCAGGGGCTGCGGGCCCTTCGCGCCGATCGGTCGTGAGCGCCTCCGTGTCGGACGCAGGGTCGGGGCCGGGCCCGGTAGGCTAGGCGGGTTGTCCGACCGCCACCCGACCGTGGGATGGGGCCGCAAGACCGCCTCTGACCTGCGACGATCCCCCTTCGGAGACCGTGAGTACTGCCGCCGCCTCCTCGATGCCGCTGTTCTCCGACGCCGCGGAGCCGCACGCACCCGTGCGCACCGCAGGCCATGCCGCACCCGCGTCCTCGCACCACCTCTCGCCCGCCTTCCCCGGGCGTGCCCCGTGGGGTACCGCGGGCAGACTCCGGGCCTGGCAGCAGGGCGCGCTGGACCGCTACATCGAGAAGCAGCCGCGCGACTTCCTCGCGGTCGCCACCCCGGGCGCAGGCAAGACCACCTTCGCGCTCACCCTCGCCTCGTACCTGCTGCACAACCACCTGGTGCAGCAGATCACCGTCGTGGCGCCGACCGAGCACCTGAAGAAGCAGTGGGCCGAGGCCGCCGCCCGGATAGGCATCAGGCTCGACCCGGCCTACTCCTCGGGTCCGCTGTCCAGGGACTACCACGGCATCGTGGTCACCTACGCCGGTGTCGGCGTCAACCCGATGCTGCACCGCAACCGCACCGAGGCCCGCAAGACCCTCGTGATCATGGACGAGATCCACCACGCCGGTGACTCCAAGTCCTGGGGCGAGGCCTGCTTCGAGGCCTTCGAGCCGGCCACCCGCCGCCTCGCCCTGACCGGCACGCCGTTCCGCTCGGACACCAACCCGATCCCCTTCGTCCAGTACGAGGCGGGCAGCGACGGCATCCGCAAGTCGGTCGCCGACTACACCTACGGCTACGGGCACGCGCTCGCCGACCACGTCGTGCGCCCGGTGATCTTCCTCTCGTACAGCGGCAACATGCGCTGGCGGACCAAGTCCGGTGACGAGCTGGAGGCCAGGCTCGGCGAGCCGATGACCAAGGACCTGATCGCGCAGGCCTGGCGCACCGCGCTGGCCCCGCAGGGCGAGTGGATCCCCAACGTCCTGCGCGCCGCCGACAAGCGGCTCACCGAGGTCCGCAAGGCGATCCCGGACGCCGGCGGCCTGGTGATCGCCACCGACCAGAACAACGCCCGCGCCTACGCCAAGATGATCCGCGAGATCACCGGCACCAAGGCCACCGTGGTGCTCTCCGACGAGGCCGAGGCCTCCAAGCGGATCTCCGACTTCTCGGCCGGCGACGACCGCTGGATGGTGGCGGTGCGCATGGTGTCCGAGGGCGTCGACGTCCCCCGGCTCGCCGTCGGCGTGTACGCCACCTCGATCTCCACGCCGCTGTTCTTCGCCCAGGCCGTCGGCCGATTCGTGCGGGCCCGCAAGCGCGGCGAGACGGCGTCGGTCTTCCTGCCCTCGGTGCCCATGCTGCTCGGCTTCGCCAACGAGATGGAGTTGCAGCGCGACCACGTCCTGGACCGGCCCAAGAAGGGGGGCGAGGGCCTCTTCGACGAGGAGGACCGGCTGCTCGCCGAGGCCGAGCGGGCCAACGACGGGCCGGACGGCGCGGGCGGCGACGAGTTCTCCTACGAGGCGATCGGCTCGGACGCGGTCTTCGACCGGGTGCTCTACAACGCCATGGAATTCGGCATGCAGGCGCACCCGGGCAGCGAGGAGGAGGACGACTACCTCGGCATCCCCGGCCTGCTGGAGCCGGACCAGGTCCAGATGCTGCTGCAGAAGCGCCAGCACCGGCAGATCCAGCGCAGCAAGGGCAGGCCGGCCGAGGAGGCGGACCTGCTGGAGCTCCCGGCGGACCAGCGGCCGGTGGTGACCCACCAGGAGCTGCGCGAGCTGCGCAAGGAGCTCAATGCGCTGGTCGCGGCCTGGCACCACCGCACCAGCCAGCCGCACGGCACCATCCACAACGAGCTGCGCCGCCAGTGCGGCGGCCCGCTGACCGCCCAGGCGACGGCCAACCAGCTCAAGGGGCGGATCGCGAAGATCAGGGAGTGGGCGAAGTAGCGCCCCTCGTCCGCCGGGTGCGTTGAGAGGCGCACTGAGGGCGCACTGACTCACTGGCGGGTCCACCGGCGTGCGCTCCGGTGGGCCCGCCGCGTGCGCTGCCGAGCCCGGGACCGGGCCGCCGTCCTGGCCGCGGGTGGCCCGGGGCCCGTCCCGGGGGTGCCCGGCGGGTGGCCAGCGGGTGTCCGGTCTCCGGACTGTGCTCGAACTGGTGCACGCCATGCCCCCATGAGATGGGGTGATTTGTCCCGTTCGGCCGGAATTGATCGAACTGATCATGACCGAATTCTGGACAAAGGCTTCCGTGGGGAGCATCTCTTCACTACCTTTCCCCCACCACGCTCTCTCGCAAGGCCACCCCACGAGACGGGCGACCGCAGGACCGCCAGGACGTCGATGAGGACGCACCGCCGGTCCCAGCGCGGCCACCCACCTGCGCGCGACACCTCCGTCCCGGCCGGCTCCGTCGGCCGGCGACCGCCGCGGAAAGGAATGCGCGTCGTGACTGCCGAAACCTCCCAAACCCTGGACCGTGGTGTCCGGGTGCTCAAACTGCTCGCCGACTCCGAGCGCGGGCTGACCGTCACCGAACTGGCGGCCCGCCTCGCCGTCAACCGGACCGTCGTCTACCGCCTGCTGGCCACCCTGGAACAGCACGGCCTGGTCCGCCGCGACATCGGCGGGCGGGCCCGGGTGGGCCTGGGCGTGCTGCGGCTCGCCCACCGGGTGCACCCGCTGCTGCGCGAGGCCGCCCTGCCCGCACTGCGCAGCCTCGCCGAGGACCTCGGCGCCACCGCCCACCTCACCCTGGTGGACGGCAACGAGGCGCTCGCGGTGGCCGTGGTCGAGCCCAGCTGGACGGACTTCCACGTCGCGTACCGCACGGGGCTGCGCCACCCGCTCAGCGAGAGCGCCGCCGGGCGGGCGATCCTGGAGGCCCGGGGTTTCCCCAGCCAGCGCCGGCCCGAGCAGGGCTTCGTCATCACCCGCGCGGAGGAGCAGTCCGGCGCGTGCGGCGCGGCCGCCGCGCTGGTCGGCCTGAGCGGGATCGAGGGCAGTGTCGGCGTGGTGATGCTCAACGGACTCGTCCCCGAGCGGGTCGGTCCGCGGGTCGTGGAGGCCGCGACGGAGGTCGCCGACGCCCTGCGGTAGCCCCGCGGGGCGGGCGGGTGTGTTTGGATGCCTGTGTGCCCGACCTGAAGCTTCCCCCGGCCCTGACCTCCCCCCGCACGCGCGCGCTGACGCTGTGCGGTGTGCTGGTCGCCGCGCTGCTCGGCGTCGCGTGGCTCCTCCCGCTGCCGTACACGCTCACCTGGCCGGGGGTGACGGCCGACACCCTGGGCGACTACAAGGACCGGCCGGTGCTGACCATCGCGGGCGCCCCCGTCCGGCAGACCGACGGCCAGCTGCGGATGGTCACCATCTCGGCGACCAATCCTGGCGAGAAGACCACACTCTGGCGCTCGCTCCAGGCCTGGGTCGAGCAGGACGAGGCGGTCCGCCCGACCGAGTCGGTGTACCCGCAGAAGGACCCGGAGAAGGCCAACGAGGTCACCGCGGCCCAGATGACCGAGTCGCAGGACAGCGCGACCATGGCGGCGCTGGCGCACCTGAACCTGTCGCCGGCCCAGGTCAAGGTGAAGGTCGACCTCGGCGACATCGGCGGCCCGAGCGCCGGGGCGATGCTGGCCCTCGGGATCGTGGACAAGCTGAGCGGTGACGGCAAGGGCGGCGACCTCACCGGCGGGCAGGTCATCGCGGGCACCGGCACCATCGACGACCAGGGCAACGTGGGTCCGGTCGGCGGCGTGCCGCTGAAGACCAAGGCGGCGGCGCGCGACGGCGCGACGGTGTTCCTGGTGCCCAAGGGCGAGTGCTCGGACGCCAAGGTGAACGTGCCCAAGGGCCTGCGGCTGGTGCCGGTGGAGACGTTGAACGACTCGGTGGCGGCTCTGGAGGCGCTCAGGAGCGGCGGCGCCGTCCCCAGCTGCTGACCGCAGTCACCGCTGTCGCCGGTGCCTGGACGGGCGGCGGCCTGCCCCGGCTGGGCCGCTACTCCATGGCGGCCTGGTCGACCAGCGGGAGGATCCGGTACGGGACGGGGTTCTCCAGCGCGATGGCCGTCGCGGACCGGACGATGCCGTCGAAGCCGACCACCCGGTCGATCACCCGCTGAAGATCGGCGTTGGAGCGCGCCACGATCCGCACCAGCATGTCGCCGTGCCCCGTGATGGTGTGCAGCTCCAGCACCTCCGGCACCGACGCCAGATGCGCCCGCACGTCGGCGCCCTGCCCCTGCGAGATCTCCAGGGTGGCGAACGCCGTGACCGGGTAGCCCAGCGCGGCCGGGTCCACCTCGGGGCCGAAGCCGCCGATCACGCCCTTGGCCTGCAACCGGTCCAGCCGGGCCTGCACCGTGCCCCGGGCGACCTGGAGGCGGCGCGAGCACTCCAGGACGCCGATCCTCGGCTCCTCGGCGAGCAGCCGGATCAGCCTGCCGTCCAGAGGGTCGATGGTGTCGTTGGCGGAGCCGCCGGGGGAGGGGGTGGGCGGCATCGAGGAGTTGGCGGTGGGCATCGAGGCTCCGTCCGGTGGTCATTCTGTACAGCGGCAGTGCCAATTCTCCGGCCCGGCAGCACACCTTGACCAGGAGGAATCGGAACAGTTGCGCATCGGTGTGCGGAGGTCCACCCTCCAGCCACAACCCCGTGGGGCGGGCCCCACACCGCGCCACGGGGCCAGGCAGTGGTTCGCACGCCTACCGGGAGGGCCGTCATGACCGACACCGCAGCCGAACTCGCCATCACCAGTGCGTATGCGGAGGAGGCTTGTTCCATCGGGGTGGACCCGGTGACGGCCGGTCGCACCGATGCGATCGTCCTGGTCGTCGCGGACGCCCGCCGGGCCGCCCGCCGCTACGCCGCCGCCCTCGGGCTGCGCTGTACCGCCTACGCGGGCCCCGAGACCGGCGAACCGGAGACCGTCTCGTACGTCCTGCGCGGCGCGGGCACCAGATTCGTCCTCACCTCGGTCCTGCAGGTGATCGGCGAACGCGGCCGGCGGATCGCCACCCACCTCGCCGAGCAGGGGGAGGGCGTCCTCGACCTGTCCGTCGCCGTCCCGGACGTCCACTACGCCTACGACTACGCCGTCGACCGCGGCGCGGCCTCCCTCGCCGAACCGTACGAGGCCACCGACCGGTACGGGACGGTCGTACTCGCCACCATCGCGATACCCGGCGGCACCTGGCACACGCTGGTCGACCGCTCCGGCTACGCCGGGCCGTACCTGCCCGGGTACGTCGCCCTCGGCGGCCCGCCGACCGGCGGGCGGCCCGCCCTGGGGTGAGCCGGCGGCGGCGCGGTGCCGGCAGGGCGGGGGCGGTCGTCAGCGGCCGCCGACCGGCGCCCTCTCGTGTTCCGTCGCGACGGTCGCTGCGGGGGCCGCCGGGGTCGGGAGCACCGGGCTCGGGACCGCCTGGGCCGGGGAGTCGGCGGGCGGGAGCAGCGAGGCACTGGGCAGGGCCCGCAGGACCCGCCGCCCGAGCTTCTGCGCCGGCAGCTCGACCAGGCGGTGGGCGAGGTGGCTCAGCGCCAGCACCACCACCACGAAGATCGCGGTCGGGATGAACTTCCCCGGCCCGGTACGGGGGAAGGGGTGCCCCTCCAGCAGCCAGTCCATCGCATGCACGACGGGGTTGTGCAGCAGGTAGAGCGAGTAGCTGACCGCGCCGAGCCAGCCGAGCACCCGCGGGAAGCGCCGCCGCCGCAGGGCCATCCCGAGCGCGAAGGTGACCCAGGCGCCGACATACGCGTAGGACCACGACATCCAGGTGCTGGAGAAGGTGCGGGCGAGCGCCGGCCCGTCGTCGTACAGCGCGCCCACCAGGAACCCCGCCGCGATCACGAACCCGCAGCAGAGCGCCGCCGGGAGGCGGGCCAGCTGGCCGTTCTCGGCGCGGTGGAGGACCGTCCCGGAGAACATCGTCGCGAAGATCATCAGGGTCTCGAAGAGCGACGCCCGGCCGTTGCACCCGGCGAGCACCAGGCCCAGCGCCCCCAGCAGCAAGGCCCCGGTCCGGGTCAGCGCGGGGTTGCCGCTCAGCACACAGGCCAGGCCCATCACCGCCACCACCGCGCAGGACAGCACCAGGTGCCTGGTGGACAGCGGATCCACCGAGAGCGCGGCCTGCGAGGCGACTCCGCCCAGCAGCAGGGCCGCCGCGGCCAGCGAGACCGCGATCGGCGCGCTGCGCCGGTGCAGGCCGAGGACGAACAGGGCCGTGACGAAGAAGTAGAAGACCATCTCGTACGAGAGCGTCCACATCACGTTCAGCGCGTTCGGCACCCCGGTCAGGTCCTGGAGCAGCATGCCGTTGGCCACCACCGAGAGCAGCGGGTGCTCGTAGGCGAACCCGGCCACCACACGGTGGGCGGTCGGCAGGACCAGCAGCGACCCGGCGACGACGACGAGCAGCACGGGGTGGATCCGGAAGAGCCGTCCGATCCAGAACGCCCGCACATCGCCCCTGCGTTCCAGGGAGGCCGGCACGATATAGCCGCTGACCAGGAAGAACAGCATCACCCCGTAGATGCCGTAGTCGAACCGGTCGCCCACGGTCACGCCGTACGGGATCAGGTAGGGCAGGTTGAAGTGGTACAGCGCGACGACCGCCGCCGCCAGCCCGCGCAGCGCGTCCAGCCACCCCAGCCGGCTCCCGGAGCGCGGCCCGGCCGTCGCTCGGGCACCGGGGTCTGACGGCCGGGACAGCTGCTGCTCCATCGCGTTCACCCGCCGGAGGCTAGCGCACGGCTGCCGGAGGCCCGTGCACGGGCCGGGAACGGTGGCTGGGGCCGGCCGGGGCGGAGCGGTCAGGGACGGAGCGACAGGGGCGGAGCGGCGGGGAGGGCTCAGCGGACCACCGTCTGGACGTCCGGGGGGTGGCCGTTCCAGGTCACGAAGACGGAGTTGGCGCTGTCGCCCTTGGAGAAGTCGATCCGCATCCACTGGTCGCCGTGCCAGACCTGCATCTGCCAGCCCGGATCCGGGGTTGCGGACACCAACTCGGCACGGTCCGCGCGGATGTCCAGCGCCGCCCGGCCGCCCGGCACCAGGACGCTGCGCACGGAGGTCGCGGTGGAGGGGGCACCGGCGCCGGTGGCCGCCGTCGCGGTCGGGGACGGGGACGGCTTGCGCGAGGCCGACGGTCCGGGCGGCGCGGGCGTGGCCGGGCGCGGCGAGGTGGAGGCGGCCGCGCTCGCCGAGGCCGGCGATCCCGTCGGGGCGGGGCCGGCTGACGCCGGGTCGGCCGACGGCTCGGGCCGGCCGGCGGGCCCCGGAGCCGATGGCCCCCCGGTGGGCACGTCGGAGCCGGTGGGCGAGGGCAGCGGCAGCGCGGTCGGGCGCTCGAAGGCCGCGCCCGTCAGCACCGCGTGCACACCGAACCAGGACAGCGCCACCGCTGCCCCGGTGGCCGCCGCCCAGGCGCCGAGTTGTACCAGTCCGTTCCGCATCGTCCGCTCATCCTGCCGCATCGGCGCAAGCCCCCGGCGGGCACCCCGGCGCGGCGAGCGGCGCGGCCCGACGGGCGCCGCCGGACCACCGCGGCCTGGGCCCGACCCGTCCCAACCACCCCGAGGTACAGACCACCTGGCCCCGATGGCGTAGCGTGCAGGGCCATGGCAACAGTGCTCGTGGTCGAGGACGACCCCTTCGTACGCTCCGCCCTCATCCGGCATCTGTCCGGCTCCGGACACGCGGTGCGCAGCGTCGGCACGGCCCTGGAGGCGCTGCGCGAAGTCGCCCAGGTCGGCTGCGACCTGGTGATCCTGGACCTCGGCCTGCCCGACCTCGACGGCAGCGAGGCGCTCAAGATGATCCGCGGCCTGACCAACGTCCCCGTGATCATCTGTACCGCCAGGGACGACGAGGCGGAGATCGTCCGGCTGCTCAACGACGGCGCCGACGACTACCTGGTCAAACCCTTCTCGGGGGAACACCTCACCGCCCGGATGACCGCGGTGCTGCGCCGCCTCGGCGGCGGCTCCGCGCCCGCCGCCAAGGTGCTGCGGGTCGGCGGCCTGGCCATCGACCTCCAGCGGCGCGAGGCCGTCCTGGACGGGCGGACGCTGGACCTGACCCGTCGTGAGTTCGACCTGCTCGCCTTCCTGGCCGCGCGACCCGGCGTGGTCGTCCCGCGCAAGGAACTCCTCGCCGAGGTCTGGCGCCAGACGTACGGTGGCGACCAGACCATCGACGTCCACCTGTCCTGGCTGCGCCGCAAGCTCGGCGAGACCGCCTCCAACCCGCGCTACCTGCACACCGTGCGCGGTGTGGGGGTCCGGCTGGAGCCCACCGGCCAGGCGCCCGGGCCCGGCCCGGGGGAGCACCGCCCATGAGGCGGTTCGGGCGCTCGCTGCGCTGGGCGCTGATCAAGGCGGCCATCGCCGGCACCACGATGGTCGCCCTCGCCTTCCTCATCCCGCTCGGCCTGATGGTCCAGCAGACCGCCCGCGACCGCGCCTTCACCGCCGCCGAGCGGCAGGCCGCGGCGCTGGGGCCCGCGCTCGCCATCACCACCGACCAGAGCGCGCTCCACCGCGCGGTGGCCAGCACGGACGCGGGTGCGCAGGGGCGGATGGCCGTCCATCTGCCGCCACCTGCGGGCGGCGCTCCGTCCGTTGCCGTGTCCGGCGGGGCCGCCGGGGCGGCTGGTGCCGCCGCGTCCACCGGTGCCGCCGTGGACGGTGGCGCGGCGCCGTCCACGGGCGTCGCCGCTCCGTCCGGCGCGGCAACCCCGTCCGCGGGCACCGCGCCGTCCCCCGCCGCGACCCCGTCCGCGGGCACCGCGCCGTCCCCGGTCGCGACCCCCGCCGCTGACGCCGCCCCAGGCGTGGGCGCCGCCGAGCCCGCCGGTCCCAGCATCGGCGAGGTCCGGGCCGCCGCCGCCGATATCGCCACCGCCGCCGGGCAGGGCCGCTCCTTCACCGTCCACGTACCCGGCGGCTACGCCCTGCTCCAGCCCGTCGCCGTGGACACCTCCCGGGTGGCCGTGGTGGAGGTGTACGTCGCCGACGAGGACCTGACCCGGGGTGTGACCACCGCCTGGCTGGTGCTCTCGCTGGTCGCCCTCGCCCTGGTCGCCATCTCGGTGCTGGTCGCCGACCGGATGGGCGCCCGCATCGTCACCTCCGCCCGCCGGCTCGCCGCCGCCGCCCGCTCACTCGGCGCGGGCAACCTCGCCGTCCGGGTACCGGTCGAGGGGAAGCAGGCCGCGGGCAGCCCCGAGGAGCTGCGCGAGGCCGCCCAGGCGTTCAACGCCATGGCCGACCGGGTCGTCCATCTGCTCGCCGCCGAACGGGAGTTGGCCGCCGACCTGTCGCACCGGCTACGCACCCCGCTGACCGTGCTGCGACTCAACGCCGCCTCGCTCGGTGAGGGCGACGCCGCCGACGCCACCCGGCACGCCGTCTCCCAGCTGGAACGGGAGGTCGACCAGATCATCCGCTCGGCCCGGGGCCGGGCCCCCGACGACCCGCAGGCCGTCACCGTGGGCTGCGACGCCGCCGAGGTGATCCGCGAGCGCGTGGGCTTCTGGTCCGCACTCGCCGAGGACGAAGGCCGCCGTTGGCAGCTGGCCGGCGCCGAACGCCTCGCCCTGGTGCCCGTCCAGCGCGGCGACCTGGCCGCCGCGGTCGACGCCCTGCTCGGCAACGTCTTCCGGCACACCGCGATCGGCACCGCGTTCTCGGTGGACGTCCTCGCCACCGCCAGCTCCGTCATCGTCCTGGTCGGCGACGCCGGCCCGGGTTTCGCGGACCCCGCCGCCGCACTGGAACGCGGGCAGGGCCAGGGCGGGGACGGCTCCACCGGCCTCGGGCTGGACATCGTCCGCAAGCTCGCCGAGGCCACCGGCGGCGACCTCGCGCTCGGCCGCTCCGCCGTACTCGGCGGCGCCGAGATCCGGCTGCGTCTGCAGACCCGCCCCGACGGCGCCCCGGCCCGCACCAGCCGTCGCAGGGCCCGCAACTCCCTCTTCCAGCGCTGAGGCGCGGGGCTGCGCCGCGTCGCGTTGCCCTGCGCGGCCCGGCGGTTGCGCTGGCCCTCTGCTTCGGCCGTGGGCCCGTCCGCGCGGCGGGATTTCGAGGATCTTCCTTAAGTCCGGTTTAAGAGAGGTGTACCCCTCCCTGAGCAGGCGCTTCCGGGGCTCCGCGGACGGATACCGTCGGCGTCGCCCGGCTCGGCGAGTACGCCACCGGCCCGATCCCCACGGTCACTTCGCGGAGGTACGCCCATCATGACGAGCCAGCCCAGCCGCCGTACAGGAAGCCGCCGGCGCAGCCGCAAGGGTGCGGTCATCGGCGCCTCGGCGGTCGCCGCCGCGATCGTCGCGGGCGGTGTGGTCACCTTCGCGTCCTCCGCGAGCGCGGCCTCGCTCGGCGCGGTCTACAGCCGCACCAGCGCCTGGGACAGCGGCTACACCGGCCAGTACCTGGTGACCAACCCGGACCAGAAGGCCATCGAGGACTGGACGCTGGCCTTCGACCTCCCGGCCGGCGCGAAGATCGACTCGCTCTGGAACGCCACCTTCAGCGTCTCCGGCGGGCATGTCACCATCCGGCCCGAGTCCTGGAGCAGGCACATCGACCCGGGCCAGAGCCTGGTGGTCGGCTTCGTCGTCCAGGGCTCCGGCGCCGCCCAGGCCGAGCCGGGCGGATGCCTGATCAACAACGTCTCCTGCAAGCCGGGTGGCGGCCCCGCCCCGACCCCGTCCGGGCGTCCGACCGCGACGTCCTCGCCCTCCGTCCCGGTCACCCCCACCGCCTCCCCGACCACCGCCAGGCCGACCAGCGCCAAGCCGACCACCGCGGTGCCCAGCCCGACCGCCTCGCAGAGCCGGACGGCCACCCCCACCGCCACCCCCACCCCGAGCCCCACGAAAACCCCCGACCCGGCGCCGGGGGGCGCCGGGTTCGCCCCCTACGTGGACACCTCGCTCTACCCGCCGTACGACCTGGTCGCCACCGCCAAGGCCACCGGCGTGACGACCTTCAACCTCGCCTTCGTCGTCTCAGGCGGAGGCTGCACCCCCAAGTGGGGCGGTGTGAGCGACCTGCCGAGCGACGCGGTCGCCGCCCAGATCGGCGCGCTGCGCGCGATCGGCGGGGACGTCCGGGTGTCCTTCGGCGGCGCCAACGGCAGCGAACTCGCCCTCGCCTGCTCCTCGGCGGCCGACCTGACCGCCGCGTACCAGAAGACCGTCGACGCCTACGGCCTGACCAGGCTGGACTTCGACGTCGAGGGCGGCGCCATCGCCGACGCGGCGGCCAACACCCGCCGGGCGCAGGCCATCGCGCAGCTGCAGAAGAACGCCGCCGCCAAGGGCCGCACCCTGGACGTCTCCTTCACCCTGCCCGCGCTCCCCTCCGGCCTGACCCAGGAGGGGGTCGATCTGGTCGCGGACGCCAAGAAGAACGGGGTGTCGATCGGGCCCGTCAACATCATGGCGATGGACTTCGGCGACGGTGTCGCGCCCAACCCGCAGGGCCAGATGGGCAAGTACGCCATCGCCGCCGCGACCGCCACCCAGGCGCAGGTCAAGAGCGTGCTGGGCCTGGACGACGGCGCGGCCTGGGCCCGGGTCGCGGTCACCCCGATGATCGGCGTCAACGACGTCGCCTCCGAGGTCTTCACCGTCGCCGACGCCAAGCAGCTCGCCGACTTCGCCAGGACCAAGCATCTGGCCTGGCTCGCGATGTGGTCCGGCACCCGCGACAAGGCCTGCGAGGGCGGCGCCAAGACCAACGCGGACGCGACGTGCAGCAGCATCGTCCAGCAACCGCTGGACTTCACCCGCGCCCTGGGCGCCTACACGGGCTGACGCCCCCCGCCAACCGCCGGCCGCGGCCCCCTCCCGGGCGCCGCGGCCGGCTGCGCGGGCTCAGTGCGACCAGTACGGATCGTCGACGGTGCCGCAGTGCTTGCTGCCGTCGGCATCGGGCCCGAGGTCGAATGTGTGCCCTTCATCCTGAGCGGTCGGATCGGTCACGTTGAAGAGCGACACGTTGACCTCAATTCATCCCGCCTGGTCGATCATGAAGTCCAGATAGTGCTCCGCGGTCTTGACCTCCAGAAGTCGAGCCTCGTTCCGGACCACGTATCCGCGTCCACGCCACAGGGATGAGACCTTCTCCCGAAGGTCAGCCTGTCTGGTGTCCGCGATCGGGGTCTTCGCCCAGTGCTTGGCCGCCAGTTCAGCCCTGCCGGTCCGCTCACAACCCTGTGTGCCGCAGAACCCCGAGAGGACCGGATGGACGGCGTACTGCAGGTCGGTCCACTCGATCGTCGGGTCGAAGAGCTGGGAGACGGCGGCGAATTCGGCGTCGATCTGCTGTTTGGCCCGATCGGTCGGGATGGTCGGCTTGTCGGATCCCGAGGCGAGGAAGCTGCCGAGAGCGAGCGCCAGCGACGCCGCTGCGGCAATCCACCACCTGGCTCTCACGATGCGAGAGCTCATCGGCCCTCCTGGCGGGTGATCTGGTCCGGGTGGCCGGCGACGATCTTGCCGACGTTCGCGAGCGAGTCGCCGCCCTTCCCCTCCTTGCCGAAGTAGTTGTCGTGGGAGTCGGTCAGGGAATCTGGCCGGCGGTCTCCTGCGCGGTCTTGCCCGCCCCCTGGAGTTCCTGTGGACGGACCTGGAAGCCGTCGCTGCCCCCCGTGTCGGGCATGGTGTGGATCCTTCCGATATCTGTGGGCAGATCGCCCTCGCTACGGAACTGTAGTGGGCGTCCCGGGCGTGAAGGTGAGGAGAGATCGGTGAGCTCTGATGAGGGGTCAACGGCATCTCGGGGGTGCGTTCGGGCGGGTGCGTATGCTCGGACGGCTGAGCTATTTTGTGGGACGCAGCGCGTGCGGGCGGCCGGCCCGTACGCGCGGCGGGGGACCGCCCGCCGCGGTGGGCAGACACGGGGAGTGGACAGATATGAATGACAATCAGGGCGGCGGTGGTCAGTTCGCCGTGGACCCGGCCGTGCTGGACGCGGCCGGGCGCAGCGCACAGAAGACGGCCCCGCAGATCCCGGAGGCGAGCAAGGGCGTCCTCGGTCCCAGCGACCAGGCCGAGGCCGGACTCAAGGGCTTCCAGTCCGCAGCGACACTGAACGCCTGCACGGACGCCTGGAAGGCCGCACTGGACTCCATCACCACGGAGATGGACAAGTGCGGGGAGAACCTCATCAAGACCGCGGAGACCTACCGCGGTGGCGATGACAAGGCGCTCCAGTCGATGAGCGCCCCGGCGACGGCACTCAGTGGTGGCGGTGGGTCGACCAGCATCGCCAGCGTCCGTGCGGCCGGTGCCGGTGGTGCGGCCGGTGGCGGTGCGCCGGTCGGCCCGAGCACCACCGTGCAGTCCGCCACGGACCCGGGCTCCAGCATGCTCACCGACCTGCTCGGGCACACCATCGGTGTGGGCGGCGACCAGGGATCCACCCGGCCGACCCCGGGCCAGCGCCCACCGGCGATCGGGAAGCCGAACGGCCCCGAGAACGTCTGGATCGGTCCCTACCCGGCGGAGCGGCCGTTCCCGGCGCCGCCGTCCAAGAACGTCAACCCGTTCGAGCCGCCGAACATCACCTACCCGATCGGCGAGGTCAACCCGATCCATTGGGTCGACCCCGAAGGGGGCTCCAACAGGCCCTTCATCACGGGCCCGGTGCCCCGCCACCCGGCGCCGAACCCGGACCCGTTCTTCGACAACGGCTTCTTCGATAACGGTATGGACGAGGCGCATCACCCGATCAAGGGCGACGACCTGCCGCTCGTCGAGCACCAGTTCGAACCGCCGACCAAGGAGGACCGAGAGCGTATGGACCGCATCATCCGGGGCGAGGGCCCCAAGGCAGCGGGGCTCTGAGCCATGGTCATGGACATCCCCACCCTGCGCGACGCCAAGCCCGACACCCTCGAGACCGCGGCCGACGCGTACCGGCAGCTCGACGACGCGCTCCTCAACCGCCAGCAGGACTGGAGGGCCGGCACCGCCGAACCCATCCGGACGTCCAGCTGGACCGGCGAGGCCTCCGTGGCCGCCAACAAGTCGATCGACCACACCGACGAACGGCTGGCGAATGCCATCACCGACCTCGCCCCGATGGCTGACGCGCTGCGCAACGGCGCCTACCGGATCAGGACTGCCCAGCGGGACCTGCTCAACACCCTTGAGGAGGCCAAGTCCAAGGGGCTGATCGTCGGCGACGACGGCAGCGTCACCTGGACGCCTCCGGCTCCGGGTAGGCTCGGCGACGACCCCGAGGCGAGCAAGCGGATGGATGACCAGAACCGGGCCCGGGCCGAGGACACGAGCGCCGAGATCCAGATGATCCTCCAGCGCGCGGACGATGCGGACCGCGATCTTGCGACGCAGCTCAACGCCTTCCAGAACGCGGCGACCGAGCTGACGGCGCAGTCGGCGCCCGCGTGACGGTGCCGGTCCGCCTCGCGGGAACCGCCGCGGCCGCGGGAACAGCTGTGGCCGCCGTCGCCGGGCCCGGTGCTCGGCGGCGGCGCGGAGCATGCCGGTGAGCGGCTTCCTGATGCGCCTCGACTCCGGGATGACGGAGTTCCTGGACGACATCGCCCGGGAGATGGTGGAACGCTTCGCCATCTCCCGGGCGGAGGCCCTCGCACAGATCAACGACCGCTGGGGCGGGCTGGGCTTCGACCCGTACCCCGACCTCGTCTGCCACGAGTCGCCCGAGTACTGGGCCTACGGCATCTACTACGAGGACCGGGTCCCGTACTGGCGGGCGGACGAGGACCGCTCCCGTTGGCGGGTCGTCCCGCCGCCGCCCGCCGGCTCCCCGTGCTGGACGCTGCCACCCACCGTCGACGCTTCCTCCACGGACGTAGCCACCACGGACGTAGCCACCACGGACGTAGCCACCACGGACGTAGCCACCACGCTTGGACGGCTGAGCTGAGCTGATCCGCTCGTCCGCCCGCCCGGGAGGGCGCCCGTCGGCGTGCTGTTCGCCACCCCGGCCGGCCGCCGGCGATCGGGTATGGTCGTTAGTTGGTCGAACGGTGGACGGAGCTAACAGTGACAGCGGTGCAAGACGAGCGCGGGACGGCGCAGGCCGTGCCGGGGCCGCCCCCCGCCCACCTGCGCGCCCCCGCGTCCGCCCGGCTGGCGGCGGGCCTGTCAGCGCCCGTCCGGGCGCTGCGCGAGGCACCACGGCGGCCACTGCTGACCGTCAGCGCGGTGGCGTTGCTGTCCCTGCTCACGTACGCCGTCGTGCGGCACTTCGTCGGCACCTCGATGGTCGACATGATCGTGTACCGGGCCGAGGGCGCGGCGGTGGCGAACGGCACGGACCTGTACGGCCTGCGGGTCACCGAGTGGAACCTGCCCGCCACCTACCCCCCGTTCGCGGCGATGCTCTTCGTGCCGACCACCTGGTTCGCGATCGGCTTCCTGCGGGTGGCGATCACCCTCGGCAACGTCGCGCTGCTCGGCCTGCTCGCCCATCTCTCGTTCAAGCTGGTCGGCTGGCCGCGCCGTGACCTGCGCCCGCTCGGCGTGATCCTGGTCGCCGGCGGCGGGGTCTGGCTGGAACCCGTCTTCACCACACTCCGGTACGGCCAGATCAACCTCGCGCTGGCCTGCCTGATCCTCTGGGACCTCACCCGCTCCGACGCCCGGCTCAGCAAGGGCATCGCCATCGGCATCGCGGCGGGCATCAAGCTCACCCCGGGCCTGTTCGCCGTCTATCTGCTGATCACCGGGCGGGTCCGGGCCGCCTTCGTGGCGGGCGCGACCTTCCTCGGTACCTTCCTGCTGGGCGCCGCCGTCCTGCCCGACGCCACCTGGGGCTTCTGGACCAAGTACCTCTACGACTCCTCCCGGGTCGGCAAGACCGAGATCGTCGACAACCAGTCGGTCCGCGGTGCCGTCGCCCGCGTACTGCACAGCGCCGACCCCGGCACGCTCGCCACGATCGCGGGCGCGCTGGTCGCCGTCGCCGGACTCGCCGTCGCCGCCTGGACCCACCGCAGCGCCCGCTGGACACCCCGGGCCGAGGCCTGGGGCGTGTGCTGCGCCGCGGTCACCGCGGTGCTGATCTCGCCGATCAGCTGGACCCACCACTGGGTGTGGTGCGTGCCCGTCGTCGTACTGCTGGCCGCCGAGGCCGCGCACGAGCGCTCGCGCCCGGTGGCCGTCCGCCGGCTCCGCTGGCGGCCGATCTTCGGCGCGACGCTGATCGCCTTCTTCTCCTTCTCGATGTGGCTGGTCCCCCACAAGGGCGACCTCGACCTCCACCTCAGCCCGCCGGCCCAGGTCCCGGCCGCCGTGTACCCGCTGGTCGGGATCTGCTTCCTGCTGGTGGCCGCCCTACGGACGCGCGCCCGCCGGCTGGCGGCCGGCGCCCCGCTGGTGCCGCTGCCCGGCCAGCGTCCGGCCGACGACACCGAGCGCCCCGGCCCCGCGCGCGAGCGTCAGCAGGCCCCCGCGGCCCGCTGACCTCGCCCGCAGGCCCGCCCGCCGCTCGGGGGCTGCCGTGGCGGCTGCTGCTGCCGCTGTTGCCACCGCGGGTGCCGGTGCGGGGGCGGTTCTCGCTGCCGGTCCCGCCGCGGCGGCTCATGCCAGCAGCTCGGCGAGCGACCCGTCGAGGTCCAGTGCCGCCAGCTCGCTGCCCGGCGGCACCAGGCGGTGCGCCCGCTCCAGCCACGCGGCAACCGCCGGCAGCGGCGCCTCCAGCAGGGCGTCCCCGGCCGGCGAGCTCAGCGCCAGGCACAGCACGCTGCGCCGCCCGGACCGCGTCGGCCAGATCCGCACATCCCCCTGCCCGCACGGCCTGAAGGTGCCCTCCACCAGCAGCTCGCGCCCGAACACCCAGGTCACCGGCGTGCCGGAGTCGAGGTGGAAGGTGATGTGCACCGCGTACGGGTCGTGGCTGCCGTAGGACAGCCGCGCCGGGACGGGGACGCTGCGCTCCGGTGAGAGCACCAGGCTCAGCTCCAGCTCGTGCTCGACCACGCTCGTCGGGCGCTCCATGATCGGTTCCTCTCTGCCTCGGTTCGTGCCCACTGTCGGGCCCTTCCACCTTTGAGAGGGCGGGCGCCTCCCGGTCTTACAGATGTTTTTTGTGGAATTCCGGCGGGGAGTGGTGAGGATTCCGTGGGCGGCGTGCGTGCAGGCACGCGCGCCCGGCCCGGGTGCTCCGTGGATCAGGCGGTTCATGCGGGTGCACGGCAGTGCGTGGCGGTTGATAGCGGTTCAGGGTGGTTCACGGCGAATCCGGGCACTTCAGGGTGGGTGTGGGTGGATCGGGCTTGAGCCTGGCCGGAGTGTGCTCGTTCATCGAGAGGGGCCACGTCGTCCGGGAGACGCGCGCCTCCCGGTCGAGCGAACCCGGACGGATGGCCTGCTGTCCCGGTATTGCCCAACTTCCACCCTGTGAGCCACCGAGGCACTACCCTTTGTGACTGCCCGGCGACTGTCCGCCCGCGAGTGGCGCGAGCGGGCCGCCGTCCGGCGCAGCCGCTCCTCGCCGCGGCGCATCGGCCCAGCCAGGAAATGAGAAGCCCATGACGGACCGGCCCGACGCCGGAGGTGCGGACACGGCCATCGGCCCGGTGCCGGGCTACTACCCGGACCCCTCCATCCCCGGCTTCGTGCGCTACTGGGGTGGCACCGCCTGGGTGCCGGGCACCAGCCGACCCGCCCCGGCGGAGGGCGAGGTGCTGGAGGCGCCTCGGTTCGTGGCGCGCCGGAGCCAGCCGATGAGTGCCCGGTACGTGCCCCCGCCGACGGCTGCGGCGCCGGAGACCGAGAGGTCGGCCGCGGCGGGATCCGTGGTGGTCGGCCCGGGCGAGACCGGGCCCGTCTACTTCGACGAGACCTCGGCCGGGGCGTCCTTCAGCATGGCCCCGCAGGCGGAACTCGAACTCCGGCGGCGGGCCGATGTGGTCGGGACGGCGCAGGAGGCGGCAGGCGGGGTTCCGGGGGCAGGGCTGGGGCCGGTGCCTGCCCCGCAGCCGATGGGTGCCGCGCCCCGGCCTCCGGCGGGGCCCGGCGGCGGGCCGGTTCCCCGTACGTCCGTTCCGATGGCTTCGCTGCCGCCGGCTTCCGCGGGTCCGCCGGCTTCCGGGGCGCCGGTGGCGCCCCTGGCGTCGACTGCGCAGCCGGCGGCGGCGCAGTGGGGCGGGTACCCGTTCACCCAGCCCGCACCGGAGCTGCGGCCCGCCGCCGCGCCCGTCGCGCCCGCTGCGCCCGCTCAGGCGCCGGCACAGGCGCCGGTACCCGCGCCGGTACGGGCAACGGCGCCGGGGCCGGCCCTGGCGCGGGAGGTTTCCGGGTCGGGCTCGGTGCAGGCGCCGACGCGGGAGGTTCAGGCGCCGACACCGGAGCCGGAGCCGGAGCCGCGCCTGGCGTCCGAGCCGCCCGCGGCGGACCTCGATCACCCGTCCGCCGGCTCCGGGTGGCAGGCCGACCCGCGGGCACAGCGCGGACTGTTGGAGACCGGCACCGCGCCACGATGGGTGTCCTGGGGGACGCTGCCCGGCCACGCCGACGCACCGGCCGCCGGGGATGCCGCAGCCGCCGTCGAGGCACCCTCCACCTTCACCGGCCTGCCGTTCGCCGACGCCGCCGGGCCCCCGGCCGCTGCCGCGACCCCCGCGCCCGCCCCGCCCCGTCCCCGCGCCGCCACGGGCGGGGGCGCCGGTGCGAGTACGGCCACGGGTACCGGTACGAGCATGAGCGCCGGCACGGGCACGGGCACGGGCAGCCGCACCGCGGCCGCCGCCCCCCGCGACCCCGCCAAGGCGCGGACCGGGCCCACCGGCAACCGCCCCGCCCGGTCAGGCCAGTCGGCCCAGTCCGCCTCGCGCCGTCCGGGCGCCCGGACGGCGCGCCCACCGGCCGGCCTCGTCCGCCGCCTGGCGGCCGGGATCGTCGACACCGGCGTGATCGCCATCGTCGCGTTCGCCGCCGGGCTGCCGCTGGTCGGCTCGGCCGTCGCCCACGTCCAGGAGAAGCTCGACCGGGCCCGGATGGCCAGTCGGTTGGTCGGCCACCAGACGCAGGTCTGGCTGCTCGACGGTGTGGTGCTGGGCAAGGCCGGTGTGCTGCTGGGCATCCTGCTGCTCGTCGGGTTCCTCTACGAGGTGCTCCCGACCGCCAGGACGGGGCAGACCTTCGGCAAGCGTTTGGTCGGCATCCGGGTCGTCGCGGCGCCGGACGTCGAGGCCCGCGCGCCCCGTGGCCGGGCCCGCGCCGCCCGTACCGGCCGCCCGGGCGCGGCCGTCCGTCCGGCACTCGTCGGGCCTCCGACCCTGGCCCGCTCCAGTGCCAGATGGTTCGTCAGGCAGCTGGCCACCCTGCTGGTGATCGGCCTCTGCTGGCCGCTGTTCGACCGCCCGCACCGGCGTGGCTGGCACGACCGGGCCGCGCGGACCAGGGTGGTGCGCGGCTGAACGGCGCAACGAGTGGGCAAAACATCCCTAATATCCCCAATTCGTAGTATGGGCGATGCTCTACTCGGGGCATGAGCACCTACGACCCTTCAGGCCCCGAGCCGGAGGAGGGTGACAAGCCCTCCTTCGACAAGAAGCCCCCGCAGCCGGGCGGCACGCCGGAAGGTGCGCCGTCGGACCCGTACGGCACGCCGCCCCCGCCCGCCAACGGCAGCCCGTACGAACAGCCCGGCCCCGGCGCGTACGGCGGCACGTACGGCGGTTCCCCGCACGACCGGCCGCCGCCCGCTCAGAACCCCTACGCCCAGGGCCCCGGCGGCCAGGGACCGTACGGCCAGGGACCGTACGGCCAGGGCGCGCCGAGCGGGGGGCCCGTCCCCGGGATGCCGGCGCTCGGCAACTGGCCGAACCGCATCCTCGCCCGGCTGATGGACTTCGTGATGGTCCAGATCGTGGGGATCATCCTGGTGCTGCCGTTCGTGAGCCTCAGCGACCGGTCCGGCTCGGCCTCCGCCTTCTGGCTGGCCTGCCTGCTGTGGCTGGTCTACGACGGGTTGATGCTCAGCCGCGACGGCCAGACGCTCGGCAAGAAGGTGATGAAGGTCCGGGTCGCGATGCTGCTGGACGGCAGCACCCCCACGCCGTCGGCCGCGTGGACCCGGTCGGCGGTGTTCATCGTCCCGGCGGTGGTCTGCTGCGCCGCGCTGTGGTGGGTCATCGACGGGGTGTTCGGAACGTTCGACAAGCCGTACCGTCAGTGCATCCACGACAAGGCGGCGAAGACCGTGGTGGTGTCCACCGCTCCCTGAGCGCGCCGGCCTCCCGGCGTGCCGAACGGATCGCGATGCGTGGGTCGGCGAGCGGCCGGGTCGGTCAGCTCTGCTGCACGTACTCCCGGGCGGCGGGCGACGAAGCCGGCGCCGCCGCGAGCGCCTGCGTGGTGGTGACGGGAGCCGGTGTGCCCTGGCCCGCCGACGCCGGTGCGGGCTGGGGCCGGGGCGCGGACCCCGCCGCCGGGCCGGCCGCCGACCGGCGATGGGCGGCCGCCATCGACAGCGCCGTGGCGAGCGTACCGAGCGTCAGGGAGAAGGCCACCAGCACGGCGATCTCCAGGACACCGGTGGCGCCCGAGACGGCGAGCAGCGCCAGCGTGGCGACGACGACGGTGAGGGTGCCGGTGCAGAGCTGAGCGACTGTGGGGCGCGTCATGGCGGTCGGTCCTTCGCGCGTCGGTGGACTGCTCGGTCGGTGGTTCCCAGAAGGCTTACCCAGCCGAGCAGTTCGGTAAGTTCACCCTAACTCGGCATATGCGGGGCACGGGGGGCGCACGGGCTCTCGGGGCCGGGACACCCACGCGCCGGGCGGTGGCGGGTGCGGTCGGTACGGTGATGGCTTCACCGTCGCCGGACCGAACAAACCTCTGGGGGAGCAGTGCCCATTCCCGCCGACTGGCCGAGCACCGAGGCCGAGGCGCTCGCCGAGCAGCAACGACTGCGCACGCTCGTCGAACCGCATGGCGAGGGGCCCGGCCCCGGCGCCCTGGTCGCCGGCGTCGACGTGGCGTACGACGACGAACGGGACCTCGTGGTCGCCGCGGCCGTCCTGCTCGAGTACGGGACGCTGGAGGTCGTCGAGGAGACCACCGCGGTCGGCCGGATCGCCTTCCCGTACGTGCCCGGCCTGCTCGCCTTCCGCGAACTCCCCGCCGTGCTCGACGCCCTCGCCGACCTCACCCACACTCCCGACACCGTCGTCTGCGACGGCTACGGCCTCGCCCACCCCCGGCGGCTCGGCCTCGCCAGCCACCTCGGTGTCCTCACCGGCCTGCGCACCTTCGGCGTCGCCAAGACCCCGTTCACCTTCAGCCACCAGGCTCCCGGCCCCCAGCGAGGCGCCCGCAGCCCGCTGGTCGACGACGCGGGCGCCGGAGAAGAGGGCGGCGAGGAGGTCGGCAGCGCGCTGCGCACCCGGGCGGGGGTCAAGCCCGTCTTCGTCTCGGTCGGCCACCGCATCGGCCTCTCCGAAGCCGTCGACGCCACCCTCGCCCTCGCCCGCGAGTACCGCCTGCCCGAGACCACCCGCCGCGCCGACTCGCTCTGCCGCCGCGCCCTCGCCGAGCTCCAGCGCACCGCCGGCACCGGCTGACGATCCGGCAGTTGGGCGCCGTCGCAGGTCAGGGGCGGAGCCGGCGGGCGGCCCGGATGGGGCCGTTCTCGGTGGTGGCGCGATGTGTTAGACATAAGGGTTGTGGGTCGATGGTTGACCACGAAGGGCCAGGGCGCAGAGCCCGGTTCTGACAGGAAGTGCAGGATGTACGGGGGAGGCACGAGGGCGTGAGCACGGGGACGGGTTCGAGCGGAGGCCCTGGCGGGGGATACCGCGTCGAGGTCGAGAATCTGCGGGCCTTCGCCGCGCAGGTGCGGCGGCTGTTGGAGGAGTTTCAGACCCACGCGGACGGCAGCAAGACGCACGGGCAGAGCGGTGTGGGCAAGACCGCCTTCGGCACGTTCGCCGAGGCGACCGCGCTGCACGGCAAGTACGAGACCATGCGCGACGGCCTGCGCGACGTACTGAACCAGTTGCAGGACGCCGTCGACGACGCCCAGCGCAAGGCCGAACTGACCGCGGCCAACTACGACGAGCAGGAGCACGAGACCTCGCAGAAGCTCAAGCTCTCCACGGACGGCTGGTCGGTCGCCAACCCGTCGGCCACCAGTGCGGTCGCCTACACCCAGACCGCCGCCAGGCCCGCCGCCACCTCGCCGAACCCCCAGCCACGGCCGCAGGGCCCCGACCCGCGCACCGGCCCGGCGCAACCGGGGTGGTAGGCGTGGACGTCATGGTGATGGATGGTCGGACCAGCAGTGAGGCCGCAGCCGCCGGCCGGGGGAACGGGACAGGAGGCGCCCGAGCATGAGCTACACCAACTTCAACGGCTACAGCCACGGCCAGCTCCGGAAGATGGTCCAGGCCATGAACTCCGGTGAGGTCATGGCCGCGAGCGACCCCTGGCGTCGCGCCGCAGCCACCCTGAAGGCGATCCGCACCTCCCTCGGCTCCGCCTCCGGCGAAGCCGCGCTGGACTGGGAGGGCTCCACCAGCAACGCCTTCTACTCCCGGATGACCCGGCTCGCCAACAGCATCAACAACACCGCGTCCTACGCCAACGATGCCGCCATCACGCTGCAGATGATGGCCGAGGCCATCGACCAGGCGAAGCGCGACATGCCCGAGGAGCCGGGCAACTGGGACAAGTTCACCGACGCCGTCGGCGACATCGCCTCCGCGACGGTCGGCGGGGACGACGAGGACACCAAGACCTCGGTCGGCGACGAGAAGAAGGCCGAGGCCGTCGCGGTGATGCAAACACTCGCGATGAAGTACCGGGCGGCGGCGCCGCTGCTGAAGCCCCCGCCGCCCCCGCCACCCCCGCCGGGCCGTGACGACTTTCACGATATCCCCGCGCCGGACGACCCCACGGGCGCGGTTGCCATCGGGGCCATGATCGCCGGGTCCGGCATGGGCAACGGCGGGTACTACGGAGCATCGAGCGGCGCTGCTGTGCCGCCGAAGAAGACCGGTGGCTCGGTCGCCGGTACCCCCAAGGCGCCCAAGGCGTCGGCACCGCCGCCCACGGATCCCGCGATCAAGGGCGGTACGCCGAAGCCGGCGCCCAAGCCTCCGGCCGTGCACGGAGACTCGACCATCAAGGGCGGGGTGGAGAACCCTACGCCCAAGCCGCCGACCGTGATCAACGTGGGCCCGGGCACCGGTATTGACGGCGCGACGCTGGCTCCTGCGCCGACGGCCGCCGGGAGCAGTTCCTTCAGCCCCGGAACCGTTGGCGGATCCAACGGCACGGGATCCACAGGTCCTGGCGGCCTCTCCGGCGGCCTTCTCAGCGGTGGTGTGGATGGTCCCGGCGTCGGTCCCGTCATGAAGGGCGGCGGCGTGGCCGGCCCCGGCACTGGCAGCTCTGCCAGTGGACAGAACAAGGCCGGTGGGGCGGGCAGGGAAGCCGGGCGCGCCGGGTCCGGCGCCGGTGCGGCGAAGAGTGGCAACGCCTTCGGCGCCGGTGGCATGCAGGAAGGCGGCTTCGGAGCCGGTGGACGTGGTGGCTCCGGCGGACGGTCCGGGAGCAGCCCGGCCCGGCGTGGCGGCGGTGTGGCCGGCGAGGCTGTCCGGCCCGGGGCCGGGAGGCGCGGGGCGTTCACGGAGGGTGGCTCAGGGCTGGGGGCACGTACCCGTGCTCAGGGCGAGCAGGGCAAGGGGCCCCAGGGACAGGGCATGCCGCTGAGCGACTCGCAGCGCCGCAAGAAGGAGAAGGAGAAGGGCGGCAAGCGTCCTGACTACCTGGTCGAAGACGAGGAGACCTGGGTGTCGGGCCAGGCCGTCAATCCGAACGTGGTGGAATGACTCCCTGTCCGTAGTGGACGGTTCGATCCGACCGGTCGTCCCGCAGAACGCCTCTGCGGGACGACCGCTTCGCTGAGTGGGGTGACCAGGCTTGACGACCAGCCGACCAGTGCGCGGTGCGGCCGTGCTCGCCGTCGCGGCTCTGCTCCTTGGAGTAGGGGCAGGTCCGGCGAGTGCGGACAACATCCGTACGGGACAGTGGCCGTTGGTCAACTACCGCTCGGACACGACCGTATGGCCGATCTCGCAAGGCAACGGAGTGATTGTCGCTGTCATCGACAGTGGGGTCTTGAAAGATCATCAGGACCTCACGGGCCAAGTGCTTCCCGGGGCCGACTTCTCGGGGGAGAACTCCGATGGGACGGTTGACAAGGATGGCCATGGGACAGGCATGGCCAGCCTGATCGCTGGCCATGGCCATGGTGACCAGGCGGGAATCATGGGGCTGGCGCCCAAGTCGAAGATCCTCCCGATCCGGATCAGATGGGGCGGAGAGGATGTCGCGGAGGGCGAGAAGTCCGATGTGGCTCGGGCTGTTCGATTCGCCGCCGATCACGGCGCCAAGGTGATCAACATGTCCATCGGCGGCTATTCGAAGAATGATTCGGAGATCCGCTCTGCGGTCAGTTATGCCGCAGGTAAGGATGTTGTCCTGGTCGCTTCGACGGGAAACAGCGGCAATCGGAACAGGCCTGTTGAATACCCGGCGGCCTTTCCGGGGGTGGTCGCCGTCGGCGCAGTCGATCGCACGGGTGCGATCTGGGAGAAGTCGACCTTCGGACCTGAGACGACTCTTGCTGCTCCCGGCGCTGGGATCTACCGGGCCAGTGCGCAGCCGGCTGCCGGATACGGCATCGGTGACGGCACCTCCGACGCCACGGCCTACGTCTCCGCCATTGCCGCGCTCGTGCGATCCAAGTATCCCGAGCTCTCGGCGGGCCAGGTCATCAATCGGATGATCAAGACTGCCGTGGCGCCGCCCGATGGTTCTACGGCTCCCAATGACAAGTACGGCTACGGCATCGCGTCGCCGTCGAAGGCGTTGGCGCCGAATCCGGCGGTGGACGGTGGGTCCAAGGAGAACCCGCTGCTCGGCCGGGCCGAGTCGCAGGGGGGAGCCGCGACCACGGAACCTGCGGCGGAGCCGGGCGGCGGCGATGTCGGCGGTGTGCCGGGGGCAGCGGACAGTGCCGGGGTGCCGGGCTACCTCTATGTGGCGGCGGGGGCGGTCGGGCTGCTCATCGTCGTCGGCGTGGTGTTCCTGATCGTCCGCAAGCGCGGCAATCGCAACGGGCCGGGGCCCGGCCCTGGCCCCGGCCCCGGCGGCGGGTACATGCCGCCGCAGCAGCCTCCGTACGGCTATCCTCAGGCGCCGCCGATGGCCCAGCCGCCGCACGGCCTGCCGCAGGGTCCACCCGGTGTTCCGCCAGCTGCTCCGTCCTCGGGCAATCCGTATCGCTGATGCGCCCACGGACAGGCGTATTGCGTGAGGTGGGGGAGGCCCTTCCGGTAGTCATGGGTCCATCGACTACCGGAAGGGCCCGGTCATGTCCCGCACATCCCGTACGTCCAGGCGGACGAGGAGTCGACCGGTCCGAAGAACGAGCGGGAGGCGGCCTGTCTGCGCGAGCCTGCTGAGCTGGGTGATGCCGGCGCTCCCGGAGCTCCCGGAGCCACGTGCGCCGTCAGGGGCGATGCCGGCTGACGGACGGGAGACAGGCGGTGGTCCAGGCCGTCCACGCAGAGTCGCCCGTCCACGCGGTCCTGGCCCGCGAGGTCGCTAGCCTGCCGTCATGGACTGCCGCAGGGAGGGAGGGGCTCAGAGCTTCCGGTACATCACATGCAGCCCGACCAGGCCCTTCTCGGCGTGGTCGAAGGCCTCGGGCACCGTCGTGAGCACCTCGAAGCCGAAGGACCGCCACAGTGCGACCGCGCGGTGGTTGGTCTCCACGACCGCGTTGAACTGCATCGCCCGGTAGCCGTCGGTGCGTGCCTGGTCGAGGACATGGGCGCAGAGGGCCCGCGCGACGCCGCGGCCGGAGTGCCGGGGGTCGACCATGAAGCCCGCGTTGGCCACGTGCGAGCCGGGGCCGGCCTGGTTGGGGTGGATCTCGGCGGTGCCGAGGACCGTGCCGTCCTCGTCGACCGCGACGAACGTCCGGCCGGGGGCCTCCTTCAGCCACATCGCGCGGGCGCGATCCTCGCTGATGTCGCGGTCCCAGGTGAAGGTGTCGCCGGCCGCGACGATGTCGTGCAGGAACGGCCAGATGGCCGGCCAGTCCTCAGGGGTGGCTTCACGGATGAGCATGCTGCCCAGCATCTCTCCTCGGGGTCCGGCCCGGCCAGTGGATTCGTGCCCGCTCATCGGTTCATCGGTCCTCGGCGCCGGCCCCACCGGCGTCCTCCTCGACGGGCGGGCGCAGGTCCTTCTCGAACCACAGCTCCGCGTACGGGTCGTCCCCGTACGGCTCGATCTCCCGGTAGCCGAGCCGGTGGTAGAGGCCTATCGCCTCGGTGAGGTCCTTGCGGGTGTTCAGCCGCATCGCGGTCGCGCCCCAGCTGCGGGCCGCGTCCTCCGCGGCGCCCACGATGCGGGCGCCGGCGCCTCCCCGCCGGGCCTGCGGGAGGACGAAGACCTTGGTCAGCTCGGTGAGCTCGGGGCTGAGCCGGCGCACCCCGACGCAGCCCACGGGCGTGCCCTCGGACCACGCCACCAGGAAGGTGCCGTGCGGCCCGGAGAGGTCCTCGCCGTGGTCCAGCTCGTGCTTGATCTCGGCGTCGGTGGAAGGGCGGTGGTAGTAGCGGCTGATCAGCTCGTCCAGGTACGCGTGGAGCAGCGCGGCCGAGTCGGGGTGGTCGAGAGGCGTCGGGCTGAGAATCCAGTCCTGCGGGGCGAATGGGGTCACGCCGACCATTCTCCGGACCGGCGCAATCCGTTTTCGGCATGCGCGGCGGGGCGGAACGCGCCGACCGAGGGCGGCACGGGCCGCGGCGGGAGGGCCCACTCGGTGGGCGGGCGGAAGTCGCACCAGCGGCCGTCGAAGGGGAACGCCCCCGCCTCGACCCGGGCGGCCACCCTGATCCCCTCGGCCCGGACGGCGGCGGCCTGCTCGGGCGTCCAGTACGCGGGGTGGCCGGTCTTGTCGGCGAAGGACTGCTCGTCCTTCCATCGCCAGCTCCGGTCGGGAGCGACGGTCAGGTCGAGCTCCAGGTCGGTGATCCTGATGTCCGGGCCGTTGCCCGTGCGGTGTTCGAGGTTGACGTACCAGCCGGTGAAGTCGGACTCGGGGGAGAACAGCCACCACACGGCGTGCGCGGCGCCCTCGGGCTGGAGGATCAGCGCGCCGTTCTCGTGCCAGTGCCCGGGTGCGAGCGGGTAGCCTCCGACGGGCTGATCCTCCGGTGGTACGTCGCGCAGATGACGGCCGCCGGGCACGACGGCCTCCCACACCGGCGAGCGGCCGGCCAGCCAGAGCAGCAGCCCGTCCGCGGTGTGCTCCACCACACGCATCGGGCAGACACTGCTGAGCCGGCCGCCGAAGGAGAAGCTCCACCGGACCACCTCGCCTGGTTGCAGGTTCATGACCCGCACCCTTGCACCCGCCACTGACAATCCACGGCGGGCCACCCGGCGAACCGTCAGGACCACTGCCCCGTAGGTCCACTGTGCTGCCCGGGCCCCCGCCGCCGTACCGCGCCGTGACGGCGACCTGCTGGTGGCCCGGGAGGCGTACGAGCGGGAGCATGGGCGGCACAGCGGGCGCGAGCGAGGTCTGATGCGCCCCCTGGCAGGATCTTGCGGGACGGTGGCGCGATGGCCGCTGGTGACGGGTGGCGCGGGCCCGCCATCCTGGACGCATGATCACTCCTGGCCGCGCATCCGCCCCCGCCTCTGCCCCCTCTGCCGCCTCTGTCGCCGCCGCCGCAGGCGACGCCACCGACGCGATCACGCCTGACACCAAGGACTGGACCTGGGTCCTGCTGCGTGCCTGTCCCGACTGCGGTCTCGACACGCCCGCCGTCGCGCGGGAGGACATCGCCGGGCTGGTCCGGGGCAATGCGTCCGCCTGGCAGGTCGTCCTTGCGGGTGACGAGGCAGAGGTGCGCCGCCGGCCCCGCCCCGAGGTGTGGTCGGCCCTGGAGTACGCCTGCCATGTCCGTGACGTCTTCCGGCTCTTCCGGCTCCGGCTGGACCTGATGCTCGACCAGGAAGGTCCGCTCTTCGCCAACTGGGACCAGGACGCGACGGCCGTCGCCGAGCGCTACGCCCAGCAGGACCCCGCGGTCGTCGCGGGCGAGCTGGCCGAGGCCGCCGAGATGCTGGCGCTGGGCTTCGAGGGGGTGCGCGGCGAGCAGTGGCAGCGGACCGGGGACCGCAGCGACGGCGCCCGGTTCACGGTGGAGTCGTTCTCCCGGTACCTGATCCACGACCCGCTCCACCACCTGTACGACGTGACCGGCGAGCGCCTCCAGGCGGCCCCGGCCCCGGCCCCTGCGCCCGAGGCCCAGGACCGGGCGTAGGCGTCGGCCTCGGCCCCGGGCGCCGCCGGGCCGGCCGGGCGCCGTCACCAGCCGCCGGGATCCTGCAGCATGCTCCGCCGGAGCCGGCCGGCGACGTTCGCGGTGTCCGTGCCGACGACGTCGGCGATCTCCGGGGCGGCGAGGCCGACCACGTAGTGCAGGATCGCCAGGTCCTCGTCCGCCGGGGTCGCGACGCGCGCCTGGGGTACCTCGGGCTCGCTGAGCAGGCGGTCCGCGACGATGCTGCGCAGGATGTACCAGGCGTGAGCCGTGGGGTTGGAGCTGCCGAGCAGTTCCCGCCAGCGGACGGCGAGCTGGCCGAAGGCCAGCTGGACGGCGGCGGCCGCGTCGTCGGGATCGGGGATCCACACCCGGGCGTAGCTGAGGTAGCGCGGCCGGTGCAGCTCGCAGAAGGCCGCGAACTCCAGTGGTACGTTGAACGGTTCGCCGGATGCCGCGCCAGGCCCCGCGCCGGCGGCCCACTCGGACGCGCCGGACCGCTCGGGCAGTTCGGACGCCCCGGGCCGCTCGGATGCGCCGGCCCACTCGGACGTTGCGGACCTCCCGTACGCGGCGGACGTACGGGCCGGGCCGGGCGTAGCGTCGCCGGGCGTGCCGGACGTCGGGCCGGAGGCTGCGCCGGGCTCGGGGGCCGGCCCGGTCGGGCCGGTGTGACGCATGGTCATCTCTGCCTCTCGGCAAGGGAGATGGGCGGGTGGCAAGGATCTTCCGCGCTTACTCTACGGGAAGCCTCCGGTGCTCTGGGTGACCAATCGGATTGAATGCGCGGAACCTCACTGAGAAGGGACTGACACGCCTCTGAACGCCTGGAACGGTACCGGCGCAACAGTAGCCACAGACCGCGCCGGGAGCGCAGTTGCGGGCGTGTCGCAGCTGGTCAGAGGCCGTAGAACGGCAGTGGCTGCAAGGGGGTTGATGTGCCACGGTAGGGCCTATGGAGGTCCACGCGCACCCCGATCCGCACCCCGATCCGCACGGCCGCCGCGATCACCCGCACGACCCCGCGAACGATCACGCGCAGGATCACACGCACGACGCCCCGGGCCATCACGGGCAGGCGCATCACCACGGCCGCGCGCCCGGCGTGCGGCACCGACTCGCACACCTGCTGCGCCCGCACGGGCATGACGCCGCGGACCGGATCGACGCTGCCCTGGAGTCCTCCGCCGACGGCCTGCGCACCCTCTGGGTCTCGCTGCTGATACTCGGGCTCACCGCGGTGCTCCAGGGCTCGATCGCCCTGCTGTCCGGCTCGGTGGCGCTGCTCGGGGACACCGTGCACAACGCCGCCGACGCGCTCACCGCCGTACCGCTGGGCATCGCCTTCCTGCTCGGCCGCCGGGCCGCCAACCGCCGCTACACCTACGGCTACGGGCGGGCGGAAGACCTGGCGGGGGTGGCCATCGTGGCCACCGTCGCGGCCTCGGCGGTGTTCGCCGGGTACACCGCGCTGACGCGGCTGCTGCACCCGCAGCCGGTGGGTCACCTGTGGGCGGTCGCGGGCGCCGCGCTGGTCGGCTGCCTGGGCAACGAGTGGGTGGCCCGGTACCGGATCCGCACCGGCCGCCGGATCGGCTCGGCGGCCCTGGTCGCGGACGGCCTGCACGCCCGCACGGACGGGCTGACCTCGCTCGCCGTGCTGGTGGGGGCGGCCGGCAGCGCCCTGGGCCTGCGGCGGGCGGACCCGCTGGTCGGGCTGCTGATCACCGGCGCGATCCTGGTGGTGCTGCGCGGATCGGTGCGCGAGGTCGGACGGCGGCTGATGGACGCCGTAGACCCGGAGCTGGTGGATGCGGCGGAGCGCGAACTGCGGGCGGTGGACGGGGTGCGCGGGGTCGGCGCGCTTCGGATGCGGTGGATCGGGCACGCGCTGCGGGCCGAGGCGGACGTCGTGGTGGACGGGACGCTCACGGTGGTGGCGGCGCACCGGGTGGCGGAGGCGGCCGAGCAGGCCCTGATCCGTGCGGTACCCCGCTTGTTGGCGGCCACGGTGCACATCGACCATGCACCGGCCTGAGCCGGCCGATCCCCCGGTCCCCGATCCCCCGGTGCCCGATCCCCCGCCCTCAACCCCGATCCCCCCGCCCTCGACCCCGTTCCCCGACCCCGACCTCCGCCCCCGGTCCCCCGCAGTGCCCGCCCCTCAGGCGCCGTGCCCGGCCTCCGCCGCGCCGATCCGGTCGGTGGCCGTGGCCCGCTCGACCTGCGAGGGGAAGCCCTCCACGGCCCGCCGTCCGGCGAGTTCGACGGTCGCCGCAGCTCTCGCCGCAATCGCTGCGGCCGCCCCCGCGGCGCTCTCGGCAGTGGCCCTGGCCGCCGGGACCGTTGCTGCGTGCCGCTGCTGCTCGGGCGAGGCCGACGTGGTGGCCGCCATCGCGGTCGCTGCCGTGCCGACGGCGGCGGGCTCGGCGGAAGGCCCGGCGACAGGCGCGGCATCCCCCTCGGTGCGTCTGGCGCGGCTGGTCCTGACGGCGGTCTCCTCGGCGACCTGCCGGGCGGCGAGGTAGGTCTGGACGACCGCCATGCCGTACACGGGCTGGATCAGCTGGTGGCCCTTGAAGAAGGGACGGGCCGGGGCGAATCCGGCGGCGATCACGAGGTCGCGGATCTCGGCTATCTCCGCCTCGGTCCGCGCTGTGAAGCGGACCTCCCAACCCTTCTTGTACGTATGGCCCCGCTCGCCGTTGCGGCGGGAGAGGTCCGGCTGGCGGACGTATCCGGGCAGGCGGCCGAGGCGCAGCTGGGCCGCGCGAAGGCCGGAGGTCTCGTCACGTGACATGAACCAAGCGTAGGCAATCCTGCGGACGGGAGTGACTACCGGAGGGCGCTTCGGCGTATGGCACTGATCACTCTCGGTCAAACGGCCTGGTCATTGGTTTGGATCGGCGGTCGGAAGGGGTGGATGGAGGTTCACCGGTGGGTTTCTGACGGTGCGGGGGCGGGCTTCCTCCCGGCCGCGAACGACAACCACATGACCGCCCATTACTCCAAATGGGTGATGGTATGGGGACTTTAGTACGGGCTAGTGCCGGTTTCGCGACGGTTGGGTAACAGTGCGTCAGGCAACCGGTGGCTGGTCGGAGGTGTTGGGGATGGTGTCGGCATGAGCTACCAGATTCCTTCGACGCCGTCCTCCCTGGAGGAACTGGCGAAGCGTCAGCAGAACGTCATCACCGCCGGTCAGCTCCGGGCCCGTGGTGTGCCGGCCCGGGTGATCAGCGAGCACTGCCGCCGTGGCGGCCCCTGGCAGCGGCTCCTGCCGAGGGTCTACCTGCTCCAGGGCGGCGAGCCCACGCCCGAGCAGCGGATGTGGGCCGCCCTGCTCTACGCGGCCCGGAGCGGCCGCGAGGAGGGCCGCCACGCCGGCGCGGTGATCACCGGCGCGGCAGCCCTCGCGCTGTACGGCTTCAGTGCGGTGCCACGGCTGCCGGCCGTCACGGGGGTGGAGGTGCTGGTGCCCCGTCAGCGCCGTCTGAAGGATGCCGGTGAGGTGCGGATCCGGCGCACCGAGCGGGAGTTGGAGGCCCGGTCGGTGCACGGCCTGGCCTGCGCGCCGGTCGCCAGGGCGGTCGCGGACGCGTTCCGCGAGTGGACGGACGGCGGCGCCTTCGACAACGGCCTGGTCGGCCTGCACCTGGTGCGCGCGGTGCTGCGGGAGGCCCTCACGCTGGCGGGCGGCCGCTGCACGGTGGCCGAGCTGCTGGCCGAGCTGGGGGAGTCCGGCCTGCTGGAGGACGTGCGGATCCGGGCCGCGCTGGACGAACTGCTGGCCGCCGAGCGGGAGTCGGTGCTGGAGCGGATCGGCGAACTGGTGGACGAGTGGCTGCTGCCCGTGCCGCTCACCGGCCCCGAGCTGCGGATGCGCGGCGGTACGTACATCGCCGTCCCCGATCTGTACTGGCCGCAGGCCGGTGTCGCGGTGGAGGTCGACTCCGAACTGCGGTGCGTCAGCGAGGGTGAAGCCGCCTGGGTGCGGGGCGGCCAGCACCGGATGGAGTACCTGGGAGTGCGGGTGGTCTATGTGTCGGGTCGCCGGCTCGCCGCCGAACCGGACGTGGTCGGCGGCGAGTTGCGGGAGGCGTTCGTCCAGGGGGGCACGGACGTGGTGGAGTTGCTGGTCACCGAGCGCTGAGGTCCGGGCAGCGGGGCCTCGACGATGGGGCTCAACCGCAGGACCTCGACACTGAGGCCTCAATTGCAGGGCCCCGGCCACGGGGTCGCGAACGCCAGGACCTCAACTCCGTTGACCGGACCGGACCGGACCGGACCGGACCGGCCCGGAGATCCGGCACCGCAGGGCGGGCTAGTCGCGCACGACGGGCGTGCCGACCAGCGTCACCCCGGCCGCCCGGAGCTCCTCCAGCGCCGCGGCCGTGGTCTGCGGTGCGACGCCGGCCGTCAGGTCCAGCAGGACGCGGGTGGTGAACCCCGCCCGCGCCGCGTCGAGCGCGGTGGCCCGGACGCAGTGGTCGGTGGCGATGCCGACCACGTCGACCTCGGTGACCTGCCGTTCCCGCAGCCATTCGGCCGGGCCGCGGTTGTTCTCGTCCAGCCCCTCGAAGCCGCTGTACGCCGCCGAGTAGGCGCCCTTGTCGAAGACCGCCTCGATCGCACCGGAGGTGACGGACGGGGCGAAGTTGGGGTGGAAGCCCACCCCCTCGGTGCCCGCCACGCAGTGCACGGGCCAGCTGTCGATGTAGTCGGGCTCGGCGGAGAAGTGGGCCCCCGGGTCGATGTGGTGGTCACGGGTGGCGACGATGTGCTGGTAGCCGGGGGAGGACTCGGCGATCAGGTCGGTGACGGCGGCGGCCACCTCGGCACCCCCGGCGACGGCGAGGCTGCCGCCCTCGCAGAAGTCGTTCTGCACGTCGACGACGATCAGTGCCCGGTGCATGGCTGGCATCCTCGGTTGAGTGGGTCTGTGCGGTGGGGGCAACTCTAGGGAGTGACGTGCGTAGGCGGAAGTCCGAGGGACGGGCAGGCGCAGCGCCCCGCCGGGCGGGCGGGCGGCGTCGAGCGGCCCGGCCAGCCCGGCCAGCCCGGCCAGGTCGGCCCGTCGCGAGCCGGCACCGGCCGTCCCGAGCCCGCCCCGGTCAGGCCGGGGTCTCGGTGGCCAGTACCGGCTCGCCCTTGGAGAGCTGGGTGGCCGAGAGCGGCAGCGCGGCGCGCGCCCGGACGTGCCGCTCCCGCGCGGCGGCCAGCGGCTCCCGCCCGACCACCTCGCCCGCGCGGACCAGCGGCACCTGGAGCCGGTGCGCGGTGAGCTCCTCGGGCACGGCGCCGGTGCCGATCACCTCGGCCTCGGCGACGCCGTCCGCGTCGGGCCGCCGGGCGGCCCACTTGCGCCCGCCGACGCTCGTCTTGCCGCCGGCCGAGCGCTTGGCGACCGGCAGTAGCTCACCGCCGGGGGTGCTCTCCCGGGCGACCAGCTTGTAGACCATCGCGCAGGTGGGGTGGCCGCTGCCGGTGACCAGGCTGGTGCCGACGCCGTAGCCGTCGACGGGGGCGGCGGCGAGCGCGGCGATGGCGTACTCGTCCAGGTCCGAGGTCACGATGATCTTCGTGTCCCGGGCGCCGAGCTCGTCCAGCTGCCGGCGGACCCGGTGGGCGAGCAGGGTGAGGTCGCCGGAGTCGATCCGGACGGCGCCGAGTTCGGGGCCGGCCACCTCCACGGCCGTGCGGACCGCCTCCCTGAGGTCGTAGGTGTCGACCAGCAGCGTGGTGCCGCGGCCCATCGAGGCGATCTGCGCGGTGAAGGCGTCCCGCTCGCTGTCGTGCACCAGGGTGAAGGCGTGCGCCGCCGTGCCCCTGGTCGGGATGCCGTACCGGAAGCCGGCCTCCAGGTCGGAGGTGGCGTCGAAACCGGCGATGTACGCGGCGCGGGCGGCGGCCACGGCGGCCTGCTCGTGGGCCCGGCGGGCGCCCATCTCGATGCAGGGGCGCCCCCCGGCGGCGGACGTCATCCGGGAGGCGGCGGCCGCGACGGCCGAGTCGAAGTTCAGGATCGACAGGATGACCGTCTCCAGGATCACCGCCTCGGCGAAGCTGCCCTCCACGGTGAGCACCGGCGAGCCGGGGAAGTAGACCTCGCCCTCGGGGTAGCCCCGGACGTCGCCGCGGAAGCGGTAGTCGGCGAGGTAGCGCAGGGTGTCGTCCTCGACCACGCCCTCGTCGGCCAGCCAGTCCAGCTGCGCTGTGCTGAAGCGGAAGTCCTCGATGGCGTCCAGGACCCGGCCGGTGCCGGCCGTCACGCCGTAGCGGCGGCCGTTGGGCAGACGCCGGGTGAACACCTCGAAGACGGAGCGGCGGTGTGCGGCCCCGCTGCGCAGTGCGGCCTGCAGCATGGTGAGCTCGTAGCGGTCGGTGAGGAGCGCGGTCGACCCGGCCGCGCGCACTGAAGTGGCGTCCATGCCGATGATGCTACTACTACTTAGCGTCAGAGTGACGATTTCTCTTTCGCAGGTGTTTCGGCCGGTGTCGGGGCGGAATCGCCCGCAGGTCCCCCGGATGGCAGCATGGGGGGCGAAAGAGCATATGGGACAGCGTGCAGCGAGGAGAGCCAGCGGTGAGTGTCGCGCCCGTGGAGATCGAGCGCCCGGAGGTCGAAGGCCTGCCGGTGGCGGAGCCGGACACGCCCTGGGTCACGATCGTCCACAACGACCCGGTCAACCTGATGAGCTACGTCCAGTACGTCTTCCAGGCCTACTTCGGGTACCCGAAGGACAAGGCCAGGAAGCTCATGATGGAGGTGCACAGCAAGGGCCGGGCGGTGGTCTCCAGCGGATCCCGCGAGGAGATGGAGCGGGATGTCCAGGCGATGCACGGCTACGGGCTGTGGGCCACCCTCCAGCACGACTAGCCCATGACCGGCTTCCCTCCCGTGCACCCGGGGAGCGGTGCACACGACGACGACAAGACGGGCTGACCGATACCGATGGCTGGGTTGTTCGAGAGTGCCGGCGACGGGAGCGCGGCGATCGCGCTGGACGAGCTGGAGGCCTCCATCCTGCGCTCTCTCGAGGTGCAGATGCTGGAGCTGATCGGGCCCGGGCCGGGCAAGGGCGGTGACGACCCGCTGGCCGCGCTGTTCGCCGAGGGCCCGACCGAGGCGCCGTCCGACCCCGCGCTGGCCCGGCTGTTCCCCGACGCGTACGGCGAGCCGGGGCAGCCGGTGGACGCGGACACCGCAGCCGCCGCCGGGGAGTTCCGCCGCTACACCGAGATCGACCTGCGCACCCGCAAGCGCGAGGACGCGCTGCACGTGGTGCGGGCGCTGGACGGCCTGGAGGGCGAGGGCGGCGTACTCAAGCTGACGCCGGCCGAGTGCCTGCGCTGGCTCGGTGCGCTGAACGACCTTCGGCTCACCCTCGGTGCCCGCCTGGAGGTCACCGAGGAGGATGAGCAGGGTCTCTACGCGCTGCCCGACACCGACGAGCGCAAGCCGCTGGTGATGGCGTACCTGTGGCTCGGCGGGATGCAGGAGTCGCTGCTGGACGCGATGGCGGACTGACGCCGCCGGCCCGCGCGGGCCGCCCCCGACCCTCTGTCCGCATGCCGGACAGAGGGTCGTTGCATTAGTGGTCAAATCAGCCGAAAGGTCAACCTGACATGCTCAAATAACGCTCAGATACCAACCGATATCCGGGCATTCCGTGGTACGACTGCTGAACCCCACGAAAGCAGGACGGTGCACCATGGCCGAGCAGACGTATGACGAAGTGACGGATCCCAAACCGGATGAAGAGGGTTATGTCCGGGGCCTGGGCAGCCGCCAGATCCAGATGATCGCCATCGGCGGCGCCATCGGCACCGGCCTGTTCCTCGGGGCGGGCACCGCGATCTCCAAGGCCGGCCCGAGCCTGATCCTGTCGTACGCGGTGGCCGGCGTGGTCATCTTCGTCATCATGCGGGCGCTCGGCGAACTGCTCACCTACCGCCCGGTCTCCGGCAGCTTCGCCGAGTACGCCCGCGAGTTCCTCGGCCCCTTCGCCGGGTACGTGACCGGCTGGACGTACTGGCTGTTCTGGGTCGTCACCGGCATGGCCGAGACCACCGCCGCCGCCGTGTACGTCAACTTCTGGGAGCCGTCCATCCCGCGCTGGATCAGCGCGCTGGTCTTCCTGGTGATCCTCTACGCGGCCAACCTGATCTCGGTGAAGCTCTTCGGCGAGATCGAGTTCTGGTTCTCGATGGTGAAGGTGACGGCCATCCTCGGCATGATCCTGATCGGCGTCGGCGTCCTCACCCTCGGCTTCAGCGACGCCGGTGACACCGCGTCGATCACCAATCTCTGGGCGGAGGGCGGCTTCTTCCCCAAGGGCATCGGCGCCACCGTGATGACCCTGCAGATCGTCATGTTCGCCTACCTCGGCGTCGAACTCGTCGGCGTCACGGCGGGCGAGAGCGAGGACCCGCAGAAGACCCTGCCCCGCGCCATCAACACCCTGCCCTGGCGCATCGCGCTGTTCTACATCGGCGCCCTGGTGATCATCCTCTCGGTCGTCCCGTGGACCGAATTCCAGCCCGGCGTCAGCCCGTTCGTGGCCGCCTTCGCCAAGATGGGCATCCCCGCCGGAGCCGGCATCATCAACTTCGTGGTGCTCACCGCCGCGCTGTCCTCCTGCAACTCCGGCATGTACTCCACCGGCCGGATGCTGCGCGACCTCGCCCTGCGCGGCCAGGCCCCCGGCCGGCTGACCAAGCTCAACGCCAACCGCACCCCGGCCATGGCCATCACCGTCTCCGCGCTGCTGATGGGCGCCGGTGTCGTCCTCAACTACCTGGCCCCGGCCCGGGCGTTCGAGTACATCACCGCCGTCGCCACCGTCTGCGGCATCTGGACCTGGGCGATGATCCTGATCTGCCAGATCCGCTACCGCCGGGCCTGGACCGGCGGACACCTCCCGCCGCCCACCTTCAAGGCCCCCGGCAACCTGGCGAGCAGCTGGCTCGCCCTCGCCTTCCTCGCCCTGGTCGTCGTCCTGATCGGCTTCGACGAGGACAACCGGATCTCGCTCTACGTCTTCCCGGTGTGGGCCCTGCTGCTGGTCGTCAGCTACCAGGTGCTCAAGCGCACCCGGCCGGAGGCCGTCCACGGCGTGCCGCACGACCACCTGCACGTCAGAAACGGACGGTGACCGGGCGCCCGATCCGGCCTGGCTATCCTGACCGCATGCTGACCATCACCCGCGCACTGCACGACGCCATCGTCGCCCACGCCCGGGCCGACCACCCGGACGAGGCCTGCGGCGTGGTCGCCGGCCCGGCCGGGACCGGACGGCCGGAGCGGTTCATCCCGATGCTCAACGCGGCCCGCTCGCCCACCTTCTACGAATTCGACTCCGGTGACCTGCTGAAGCTCTACCGCGAGATGGACGACCGGGACGAGGAGCCTGTGATCGTCTACCACTCGCACACGGCCACCGAGGCCTACCCCTCCCGTACCGACGTCTCCTACGCGTCCGAGCCGCACGCCCACTACGTGCTGGTCTCCACCGCCGAGGGCACCGGTGCGGAGGCCCCCTTCCAGTTCCGCTCGTTCCGCATCGTGGACGGCGTGATCACGGAGGAAGACGTCCAGGTCGTCGAGGCTTACCCGGCCTGACGGCACCCCACCTGGACCCCGGCCCGCCACCCGCCCCCACAGCGGGCGGCGGGCCTCACCTCTGCCGCCCGTCTCACCAGGGGAAACGGAATCATCCGCATCGCGAGATGGGAATGTCGGAGCGGGGCCGGGAATCTATACGATGAGCCCATGCGTTCCGTCGATGTGAGCAACCAGGCACCGGGCATCCGCCTCGTGGCGCGCCTGCACGTCGACCTGTGCCGGCTCGCCAGCGCGATCTGTCCCGGCACGCCCGCCGGCTCGCGCTGAGCCGCCCACCCAGGCCCGCCGCCAGGCACCACGCCCCGGGCCGTCCGCCCCTGCCGCGCCCCTCGCGGCCCACCCACCTCACCCGCACAGGAGCGCACACCCATGGCCATCGAGGTCCGCATCCCGACCATCCTCCGCACCTACACCGACGGCGCCAAGGCCGTTGACGGCACCGGAGCCAATCTGGGGGAACTCTTCACCGACCTCGACTCCCGGCACCCCGGCATCGCCGCCCGGCTGCTGGAGAACGGCGAGCTGCGCCGCTTCGTCAACGTCTACCTGAACGACGAGGACGTCCGGTTCCTGGAGGGCATCTCCACCGCCGTCACCGACGGTGACAGCGTCACCATCCTGCCCGCCGTGGCCGGCGGCGCGTACTAAGGCCCGCCGGTCCGAACGCCCGCCGGACGAACATCCGCCGGACGAACGCCCGGCCGGCCCAAGGCCCGCCCTCCCGCCCGGACCCGCCCGGGCGGGAGGCACCTCGCTCCGCCCCATCCCCGTTGCCGGAGGCTCCCCTTGCGTTACGACAGCCCGCTCGAAGCCGTCGGCAACACCCCGCTGGTCCGCCTGCCCCGCCTCTCCGCGGGCGTCCCGGGCAACGACCAGGGGCTGGTCACGCTCTGGGCCAAGCTGGAGGACCGCAACCCCACCGGCTCCATCAAGGACCGCCCCGCGCTGCACATGATCGAGCGCGCCGAGGCCGACGGCCGGCTCACCCCCGGCTGCACCATCCTCGAACCCACCAGCGGCAACACCGGCATCTCCCTCGCGATGGCGGCCAAGCTCAAGGGCTACCGGATGGTCTGCGTCATGCCGGAGAACACCAGCGAGGAACGCCGCGAACTGCTGCGCATGTGGGGCGCCGAGATCATCCCCTCGCCCGCCGCCGGCGGCTCCAACACCGCCGTCCGGATGGCGAAGGAGATCGCCGCCGAGCACCCCGACTGGGTGATGCTCTACCAGTACGGCAACCCCGACAACGCCGGCGCGCACTACGCCACCACCGGGCCCGAGATCCTCGCCGACCTCCCCGGCATCACCCACTTCGTCGCCGGCCTCGGCACCACCGGCACCCTGATGGGCGTCGGCCGCTACCTGCGCGAGAAGGTCCCCGGCGTGCGGATCGTCGCCGCCGAACCGCGCTACGACGACCTGGTCTACGGGCTGCGCAACCTCGACGAGGGCTTCGTCCCCGAACTGTACGACGCCGAGGTGCTCACCACCCGCTTCAGCGTCGGCTCGGCCGACGCCGTGCGCCGCACCCGTGAACTCCTCCAGCAGGAGGGCATCTTCGCGGGCGTCTCCACCGGCGCCATCCTGCACGCGGCCATCGGCGTCGGCCGCAAGGCCGCCCTGGCGGGCGAGCGCGCCGACGTGGTCTTCGTGGTCGCGGACGGCGGCTGGAAGTACCTCTCCACCGGCATCTACACGGCCGAATCCACCGAGGAAGCCGTCGAGGCGCTCCAGGGCCAGCTCTGGGCCTGACGGCCCCCCGGCCCCACCGGGTGGTGGGGCCGAGCAGGCGCTACACCCGCGCGTGCGCGGCGACGCGCGCCCAGATCTTCCGGTCGACCACACCCGCCCGGCGGCGGAACGCGCCCAGCGGCACCTCGCGCAGCTCGTCCGTCTCCAGCCAGCTGGTACGGCCCTGCCGGTCCCCGACCGAGCCGGGCGGCAGCGGCAGCACCCCGGGACGCTCCGCGTGGTGCTTGCTGGTGATCTTGGCGACGGTCGTCGTCCGGCCGTCCACCCGCAGCACCAGGCACGGCCGGTCCTTGGCACCCGGGCCGTCCTCGAACGGGACCTCGGCCCACCAGATCTCCTGCGGCGCCGGCCGGACGCCGCGCTGCCCCGGGCCCGGGTGGGTGCCCGGCCGCCGGGCCGGAGCCGGAGCCGGCGCCGGCGCGCGGCGGGCCAGGCGCGCCCGGCGTACCAGCGCCACCGCCACCGCGGTCAGCACCCCGCCGCCCGCCACCACCGCCGCGATCACCCAGTAAGCGTTCATTCGCCAGACCGTACCGGCAGCCAAATGCGCCCACCAGTACGACCGCTGTGACAGTTGAGTATTTATCCGTTCGTTGCTCCTGATTCGTCACGAAACAACCACGGAGCCCGTCGTGCGCCCGGCCCGCCCGTCCGGCCCGGAAGGCTGGTCCCGCGCCGGGACCGACCGGTCGGGAGGCCGGACGCCCCGGCCCCGTCCCCCGCGCGCCTTCCCCGTCCGGGTCAAGCCCCGGACCCCCGCCCGGAGGTGGCCCCATGAGCCCGCGCAGCACCGACCTGTGGTCGTATGCCGAGATCGCCCGCCACATCAAGGTCCAGTCGGAGACGGTCCGCAACTACCGCCGGCACGGCCTGCTGCCCGACCCCGACACGCACGACGCCAACGGCCATCCACGCTGGTACCCGGACACCATCCGGGCCTGGGCACGCAACCGCCCCGGCCACCGCTGACGGCCGCCGCGGCGCCCCCGCCGGCCGGAGCGTTCTGGTGATTCCAGCCACAGCGCGGCACGGAGACGGGGGCAAAGTGCCTCTCCGCCCTTACTCTCGACACGCGAACGCAGCGCTACCGACCGGTGTACCGACCGGTAGCAACCGGACTTTTGACCAACACCAGCCAAGACGTGTCGGGGCGGAGGGGCTCGGAATGAAACTGACCGTGGTCGGGTGCTCGGGGAGCTTCCCATCCGCCGAATCACCGTGCTCCAGCTACCTGGTGGAGGCGGACGGCTACCGAGCGGTGCTCGACCTCGGCAACGGCGCGCTCGGCGCGCTGCAGAAGTACTGCGGCCTCTACGAGGTCGACGCCGTCCTGCTGAGCCACCTGCACGCCGACCACTGCATCGACCTCTGCGCGTACTGGGTCGCCCGCAACTACCGCGCCGACGGCTGCCCCGAGCTGCTACCCGTGTACGGTCCGCCGGGCTCCGCCGAGCGCCTGGCCCGCGCGTACGACATGCCGGAGGACCCGGGGATGAAGGAGGTCTTCGACTTCCGCACCCTGCACCCGGGCAGCTTCGAGCTGGGCCCGCTGCGGATCACCGTCGCCCAGGTCAACCACCCCGTCGACGCCTACGCCTTCCGGATCGAGCACGGGGGCCGCTCGCTCGTCTACTCCGGCGACACCGGCGAGTGCGCCGAGCTGGTGGAGCTGGCCAGGGGCACCGACCTGTTCCTCTGCGAAGCCGCCTACACCGACGGCCGTGACACCTACCGGGCCGTCCACCTCAACGGCCGCGAGGCCGGCGAGCACGCCGCCGCGGCCGGTGCCGCCCGGCTGGTGCTCACCCACATCCCGCCGTGGACGGACGCCGAGCGCAACCGCCGCGACGCGGCCGCGGTGTACACCGGCCCGGTCGAGGTCGCGAGACCCGGCGCCGTCTACGAGATCTGACCGGCCCACCGTCAGATCCCCTTGCGGGTGCGGTAGTTACCGGCATGCGACGGCCCCGCCCGGCCGCTCGGGGCAGTGGCGGCAGGACGGGGCCGGGGCGGGGTCGGGCGTCAGGCCTTGGTGACGTCCTCGATCTCCTCGTCGCTCTCGCGGCCGGGGGTCATCAGGTTGAACTTGACGATCGCGAAGCGGAAGACGAAGTAGTAGATCGCGGCGAAGGCCAGGCCGATCGGGATGATCAGCAGTGGCTTGGTTGCCAGGTGCCAGTTGATCACGTAGTCGATCAGGCCGGCCGAGAAGCTGAAGCCGTCGTGGACGCCGAGGGCCCAGGTCACCGCCATCGACAGGGCGGTCAGCACCGCGTGGATCGCGTACAGCACCGGGGCGATGAACAGGAAGGTGAACTCGATCGGCTCGGTGACACCGGTGACGATGCTGGTCAGCGCGAGCGAGGTCATCATGCCCAGGACGACCTTGCGGCGCTCGGGGCGGGCGGCGTGCGCGATGGCCAGCGCGGCGGCGGGCAGCGCGAACATCATGATCGGGAAGAAGCCGGACTGGAACTGGCCGGCCGTCGGGTCACCGGCGAGGAAGCGGTTGATGTCGCCGTTGACCACGGTGCCGGTCGCGTCGGTGAAGCTGCCGGTCTGGAACCAGGCGTAGGTGTTGACGAACTGGTGCATGCCGATCGGGATCAGCGCACGGTTGATCAGGCCGAACAGGCCCGCGCCGGCCGCACCCGCGCCGACCAGGCTGTCGTTGACGCTGGAGATCGCGTCACCGATCGGCTGCCAGCAGAGGCCGAACAGGATGCCCAGGCCGGTGCCGACGAACGCCATGATGATCGGGACCAGCCGGCGGCCGTTGAAGAAGCCCAGCCAGTCGACCAGCTTGGTGCGGTGGTACTTCTGCCACAGCACGGCGGAGAGCAGGCCGACGACCACGCCGCCGAGTACGCCGGGGTTCTGCGGCTTGCCGGCCGGCAGGGCCGCGGTCACGGTACCGTCCGCCGGGAAGGCGGTCAGGACGTTCTTGAAGACCAGGTAGCCGACCAGCGCGGCGAGCGCGGTCGAGCCGTCGGCCTTCTTGGCGAAGCCGATCGCGATGCCCACGCAGAAGAGCAGCGGCAGGTTGCTCAGGATCGCCCCGCCCGCGGTGCCGAAGACCTCGACGAGCTTCGCCGGGAAGTGCCAGTCCTTCTGGACGTCGGGCTGGCCGAGGCGGGCCAGCAGGCCGGCTGCGGGCAGCACGGCGATCGGCAGCTGGAGGCTGCGGCCGACCTTCTGGAGGCCGGGGAGGATTCCGGATCCGAACTTCTTCGTAGGGGACGGAGCCGCGGCGGGCGCCGGTGCCTGCGCAGACGTACTCATGGGGGAGGTTCCTTACGGCAGGGCGGTCGGTCGGGGGTGCACAGGGGGCCGGACCGCGCGGACTGGTCTACACCACATGTGGTGTAGACCAGTTTTGTAGCACGGGTGGAGAAGGGGGGGAAGCCCTGAAAGCCGGGCCAGCGGCAAGTGCTATGAAATCGAAACCTTGTTGCGGAACGGCGATCATGAATAGTGCGGGCGATTGTGCTTTTGGCGATTTGCGCAACAAAATGCGGCCCCGGGCTCCGCTGCACCCCACCAGCGGGCCCCGACGGCCCCTGCCACCGGCGCCGCAGTCCGCGGCGCCGGGCCCGCCCCGCCCCGACGCTCGGCGGGAATGCGAAACGACTGTTCGTCCAGAGCCCTCAGCCCCATTCCGGACAAGCCGAAGGCCCCCGGACAACAGGGTCCGGGGGCCTTCGGCGGGAGAATCGGCGCTAAAATCGAGTGCGAGAGTCCCGGTCCGGGTGATACAAGGTCTGCGTGACTGAGCATCTCTACTTCCCCACCCTGCTGCGGATGATTGACGAGCGGTCCGCCGCGTTCCGCGCCGCCGTCGCCGCGGCCCCCAGCCTCGACGCCGACGTCCCGTCCTGCCCGGGCTGGACGCTGTACGACCTGGCGAACCACCTCAGTGAGGGGGACCGCTTCTGGGCCTACATCGTGCTGAACACCGCGCCGGGCGACGAGCGGCCGAGCAAGGACGGGCTGGCGGCGCCCAGGGAGCGCGAGGCCCTCATAACCTGGCTGGCCGACTCGACGGAGCAGCTGCTTACTGCTCTGCGCGAGGCCGGCCCGGACCGGGGCTGCTGGGCCTGGTGGGAGCCGCTGGCCTCGCCGCACACGGTGGCCGCCGTGGCCCGCCGCCGCGTCCCGGAGTCGCTGATCCACACCTACGACGCCCAGCTGGCCTCTGGTACCCCGCAGGAGCTGCCGACGACCGAGGCGGTCGACGCCATCGAGGAGTTCCTCGCCACCGTCTGCACCGGCACGGTCCCGTGGCGGGGCGAGCCCGCCACCATGGACTACCACGCAGCCGAGGCTGGCTCCTGGCGCCAGACGGTGGACGCCGCCGGTTCCCGCTTCACCCGCCTCACCGCGGCGGAGGCCGCCGAGAGCAAGCCCACCGCCGCCATCTACGGCACGGCGAGCGAGATGGCCCTGCTCATGTACATGCGCATCCCGGCCGGCTCGCTGCGGATGGAGGGCGACGCCGACCTGCTCCAGCAGCTGCAGGACTGGGATTAAGACCGACCGGCAAATGGATCACTTGAGGCGTCGGGTGGTGGGGCGGCCGTCCCAGCGGTAGCGGCTCGTCGAGCGTCGGATGAGCATGCGGAGCGTGACGAGAGTGGCGGCGAGGTAGAGGTAGAAGTCCACGACCTCGCCGCCCCTCTCGGTACAGCGACGGAGCTTTCCGTAGCCGTTCATCCACGAGTGGGTGCGTTCTACCACCCAGCGTTTTCCGGCTTGGATCGGGGCGGGCACGCCCTTGCGTGCGATCTCGGCAGTGAAGCCCAACCCGGCCATCAGCAGACGGGACTTGGCGCTGTCGTAGCCGCGGTCGAGGTTGACGTTGACGGTCTCCGGCATCGCGCCGGCCTGTTCCTTGGCCGCTGCCAGGGTGGGGCCGAGCAGGGGTGAATCGTGCCGGTCGGCCCCGTCGGAGACGATCCCGAGCGGGACACCACAGGCATCGGACGCGACGGAGCGTTTCAGCCCCTGCTTGCCCCGGTCCACCGGGGAGCGCCCGGCCTTGTCCCCACCGGACGGGGCCTTGGTGATGCAGCCGTCCACCGAGATCTCGCTCAGCCCGAGGCCGATCATGCGGTCGTAGGCCTCGAGTGCGAGGGCATGGACCTTCTCGGATATCCCCAGTTCAGTCCACTGCTTGACGCGGCGCCGGATGGTCCGGTCGGAGCATCCGGCGCCAGCGATCCGTTCGTAGCCGGAGCCGTGGACCAGCGCGAGCACGATGTACTCGAAGACGGTCCGGTCTGGAACGCGTCGCCGGTGACAACCCAGCGGATGGCTCTCGGCATATCCGTTCCGCACGGGCAGCAGAGCGGCGAATTGGTCCCACAGGGGTTCCAAAAGGCATGATGGGACCGCAGGCACGAGCCCTCCGGCTGATCACTGAGCGTCAAGAACTCCATGATCACTCAGGCTCGTGCCTGCCTTGCGTTCGGGCCCGCCTGGGCTGCCCCACCCACCATTTGCCGGTCGGTCTAAGCCTTGGTCACATCCTCGACCTGGTCGTCGTCCTCCCGGCCGGGCGTCTTCAGATTGAATTTGACGATGATGAACCGGAACAGCGCGTAGTAGACGAGGGCGAAGCAGGCCCCGATCGGCAGGATCAGCCAGGGCTTGGTGGCCAGCCCCCAGTTGATCACGTAGTCGATCAGGCCGGCCGAGAAGCTGAAGCCGTCATGCACCCCCAGCCCCCAGGTCACCGCCATCGACGCACCCGTCAGCAGCGCGTGCACCGCGTACAGCGCCGGCGCGATGTAGGCGAAGGAGTACTCGACCGGCTCCGTCACACCCGTCACGAACGACGTCAGACCCACCGACAGCATCAGGCCGTAGATCTCCTTGCGGCGGTGCGGCTTCGCCGAGTGCGCGATCGCCATCGCCGCCGCCGGCAGCGCGAACATCATGATCGGGAAGAAGCCCGACTGGAACTGCCCCGCCGTCGGATCACCTGCCAGGAAGCGCGGGATGTCACCGTGCACCAGCATGCCGTCCGGCTTGGTGAAGCTGCCGAACTGGAACCAGACGAATGTGTTCAGCAGCTGGTGCATGCCGATCAGCAGCAGCACCCGGTTCGCCACGCCGAAGACCCCCGCCCCACCCGACCCCAGATCCACCAGCCACTGACTGAAGTCCGTCATGGCCCGCCCGATCGGCGGCCACACCCACACGCAGAGACAGGCGAACAGCATCCCCACCAGTGCGGTGATCATCGGCACCAGGCGGCGCCCGTTGAAGAAGCCGAGCCAGTCGACCAGCCTCGTCCGGTGGAAGCGCACCCACAGCCAGGCCGACATCAACCCGATCAGAATCCCGCCCAGCACGCCCGGGTTCTGGTACACCGCGAGCGAACCCTTCGCCGAACTGAGATCCACGCACTGGTCACCGACCAGCACCGTCGGCAGCTCGCACTTCTCCGGGAAGGCCCGGAGCACCGCGAAGTAGACGAGGAAGCCCACCACCGCCGCGAGCGCCGTCGATCCGTCCGACTTCTTCGCCATGCCGATCGCGACGCCGATGCAGAACAGCAGCGGCAGACCCAGCGCCGAGTCCAGCAGCGCCCCACCCGCCGCCGCGAACACCTTCGCGACCCTGTCCCACCCCAGACCGTCCGCACCGAACACATCCGGCTGGCCGAGCCGGTTCAGGATGCCCGCCGCCGGCAGTACCGCCACCGGCAGCTGGAGGCTGCGGCCCATCTTCTGGAGGCCGCCGTAGAAGGAGTGCCACCATACGGTCCGTGGTGCCGTGGCGCCCGCCGAACTCATCATCGCCCTCCGAGAGCAGTGCCCGTCGACCGGCGGACCGGTCGCGGCGGGAATCCGGAACGGTCGGGGCACTTCCCGCGTTCACCGGAGTGCACATATATTGGTTTAGACCACTCTATTGGTGCAGGGCTGCGCGCGACCGGGGCCGAAGTCCCCGCTGATCGTCATCCTCGGGTGGAGATCCAGAGCGTGCGCGCGGAAATGGGCCAAACGTGGACTAACGTGGCATACCGGTTGCTCTCGGGTGAAGCTGGTCGCGCAACCGCCACCGCACGGCACCACGGCAAGGCGCGGCACGACGCCACCGCACCGCACCACGCCGCAGCACGGCACCACGCCACCACCGCTGAACCCGGGTCAGCACCGGAAGCAACCCACGGCAACAGGGCAGGACGGCACCCGGCACAACAGCCGGACGCGCCGAGACAGAGGGAGAAAGACACATGGCCAGCAAGGCTGAGAAGATCGTCGCCGGTCTCGGCGGTATCGAGAACATCGAAGAGGTCGAGGGCTGCATCACCCGCCTGCGCACCGAGGTCAAGGACGCCTCCCTCGTCGACGAAGCCGCCCTCAAGGCCGCCGGCGCCCACGGCGTCGTCAAGATGGGCACCGCCATCCAGGTCGTCATCGGCACCGACGCCGACCCCATCGCCGCCGACATCGAAGACATGATGTGACCTGAACCCCCGGTCGCCCCACGGCCCGCGCGGCGGCACCCCCGCCACGCGGGCCTCACCCGCCCCCACCGCCGCACGGGCCGCGCCCGCCCGCAACACCGGCACGCCCACCACGTGACCAGGACCGACTACGCTCGGACCCTATGTCACGCATCGACGGCCGCACCCCCGACCAGCTCCGCCCCATCACCATCGAACGAGGCTGGAGCAAGCACGCCGAAGGCTCCGTCCTCGTCTCCTACGGCGACACCAAGGTGCTCTGCACCGCCAGCGTCACCGAAGGAGTCCCCCGCTGGCGCAAGGGCAGCGGCGAAGGCTGGGTCACCGCCGAGTACTCCATGCTCCCCCGCGCCACCAACACCCGGGGCGACCGCGAGTCCGTACGCGGCAAGATCGGCGGCCGCACCCACGAGATCAGCCGCCTCATCGGCCGCTCCCTGCGCGCCGTCATCGACCACCGCGCCCTCGCCGAGAACACCATCGTCCTCGACTGCGACGTCCTCCAGGCCGACGGCGGCACCCGCACCGCCGCCATCACCGGCGCCTACGTCGCCCTCGTCGACGCCGTCTCCTGGGCCCGCGACAAGAAGATCCTCCGCGCCAAGGGCCAGCCCATCACCGGCGGCGTCAGCGCCGTCAGCGTCGGCATCATCGACGGCATCCCCATGCTCGACCTCCAGTACGAGGAGGACGTCCGCGCCGAGACCGACATGAACATCGTCTGCACCTCCGACGGCCGCTTCGTCGAGGTCCAGGGCACCGCCGAAGGCGCCCCCTTCGACCGCGCCCTGCTCGACCAGCTCCTCGACCTCGGCACCCTCGGCTGCGCCGAACTCGACGAGATCCAGCGCAAGGCCCTCGAAGGCTGACACCCCCGATCGCGCCGGCCCGGCCCGAGGTCAGACGGACCGCCGGACCGACCGCTCACCGGCGAACCCGGTACCGGGCTCCGGACCACGGCTGCTGTACAGGCCGGGCCCGGAGCCCGTACCGTTCCCCGCACCAACACCGCGGAGGGAACCATCGGCCCATCACCGGACGTTCCCTCCACCGGAACCCGCTCACCCAGGAGGACCGGATGCCCCACAGCATCGCCCGCCCCGCCACCCTCGCCGTGGCAGCGCTCATCGCCGTCCTCCCGCTCAGCGTGGTCAGCTGCTCCGCCGCCCAGAAGGCACTGGACTGCGGCAACACCGCCATCAAGATCACCAGCGACATCAGCGACGTCACCAACGCCTTCAACAACGCGAGCAACGACGCCGCAGCCGCCGGGCAGTCCCTGCAGAACCTCAAGAACGACCTCGACCAGCTCGGCAAGAACTCCAAGAACACCGACGTCGCCCAGGCCATCACCGACCTCAACACCCAGGTCAACAAGATCCAGCAGGCCGTCGACGCCAAGCAGGTCCCCGACCTCAAGCCCCTCGGCGACGCCGCCGGCAACCTCACCAAGGTCTGCACCGGCTGACCGCCTCGGCCACGGCCCCTCGGCCACGGCCCCTCGGCCACGGCCCCCTTGGCTAGGGTTGGCCCCATGAGCACCCGACGACTCGTCCTCGCCACCCGAAACCAGCACAAGGTCGCCGAACTGCGCGCCATCCTCGGCGACGCAGGGCTGGACGTCGAACTGGTCGGCGCCGACGCCTACCCCGAGATCCCCGACGTCCCCGAGACCGGCGTCACCTTCGCCGAGAACGCCCTCCTCAAGGCCCACGCCCTCGCCAAGGCCACCGGCCTGCCCGCCGTCGCCGACGACTCCGGCCTCTGCGTGGACGTCCTCAACGGCGCCCCCGGCATCTTCTCCGCCCGCTGGGCCGGCAAGCACGGCGACGACCGCGCCAACCTCGACCTGCTGCTCGCCCAGCTCTCCGACATCGCCCCCGAACACCGCGGCGCCCACTTCCGCTGCGCCGCCGCCGTCGCCCTCCCCGACGGCACCGAACGCGTCGTCGAGGGCCGCCTGCCGGGCGAACTGCGCACCGCCCCCTCCGGCGACGGCGGCTTCGGCTACGACCCGATCCTCCAGCCCCTCGGCGAGACCCGGACCTGCGCCGAACTCACCGCCGACGAGAAGAACGCCATCAGCCACCGCGGCCAGGCCTTCCGCGCCCTCGCGCCCCTCGTCCGCGACCTCCTCGCCTGACGGGTCGTCCGGGCGCAATGAAGGGCCCGCCCCGGAGAAGATCTCCGGGGACGGGCCCTTCATTTCTTAGGCAAGTGCGGCCGAAGGGATTCGAACCCTCACGGGTGCAAGACCCACTGGCACCTAAAGCCAGGGCGGCTGCCAATTACGCCACGGCCGCATGTCGCCAGTCTAAGGCTTCTGCTGCTCCAGGGACACCGTCATTTGCCTCTGTGGCGGCACGGTGGGTGCGGCTGCGAGGGCGGAGCGCTTGTTCTTGTTCCTTCCACAGTAGGTGTCGGTGATGGCGTGGCAGTTCGGGCAGAGCAGTCGGAGGTTGCCGGGGCGGTTGTCCGACCAGTCCCCGTTGATGTGGTCCACCTCGAGGGTGAGCGGACGACCGCGCCACTCGGGCCCGATGTCACAGCCCTCGCAGATGTCCGGTCGACCGAGTTCGGCCAGGGCACGCCGGATCCTGCTGCCAGGGATTCGTTTGGCCTCCCTTGGGCGTTGCACCAGCAGTTCTTCGGGTCGGAGTTTGGTGGGGAACTTCTTTCCCCGGTTGTGCGCCTGGCCGGTGAAGTGTGAAGTATCGATCCCGAACGCCTTGATGCGTCGCCCGGTATGGGCCTGGGTGCCACCGGCCTGACGTTGCTGGAGGTGGCGGACGACGCCCGCCACGCTCTGCGAGGCTGCGACGGCCTCCTGCGGCAACTCCTTCGTGTAGACCGTGCCGGCCTGCCGGAAGTGCGAGTTGTCGATCGCGCAGGCGGTGAGCTTGCGGCGAAGGTACCGGCGGTTGTAGCGGTCAGGCTCGCGGCCGAGCGAGACCAGAGCCTCATCAAGCGTTGTGGCCGCTGCTGCAGCCTTCTTCAGTGCGTCATGGGTGTAGTTGAGCTGCAAGGTGTTCCTCCGGGCCGTGGTCGTGCGCCCGTCCCCCGTTCGTTGAACGAGGGGGAGGGGGTGGAGGTCACGGGGTGACGGGGGAGTGAGGGGGAATCTTTGCCAATTGGTACAGACCTATTGACCTGCATGGTTCAGACCACATAGCTTCGGCGGCAATCTTGTATCCCCACGTGCGCGCTCCCCACAGGCGTGTGCCGACACTCTCTCCTGGAGGACCGAGTGTTGATCCGAACCACCGCTGAGCGGCGCCCCACCGCTGCTCGCGGCCGCAAACGTCCCTGGGGCCGGGCCGGTGTCGCCTCGCTGGCGGTGGCGGGGCTGGCCGGTCTGCTGGTCGCGACGCTCGGTGCGGCTCCCTCGCAGGCGTCGGCGGCCGTGGACAACGCGTCCTGTCGGCCGGACGGCATGTATGCCACGCCCGGTGTCGACGTGCCGTACTGCAGCGTCTACGACGAGGCCGGCCGGGAGAAGATGGGGCCGGACCACCAGCGCCGCATCATCGGCTACTTCACGGGCTGGCGCACCGGCAAGGACGGCACGCCGGCGTACCTGGTGAACGATGTCCCCTGGGACAAGGTGACCCACCTCAACTACGCCTTCGGGCACGTCGACAGCGGCAACCGGCTCTCGGTCGGCGCCGACGGCGCCACGAACGCCGCGACCGGGATGACCTTCCCCGGGGTGCCGGGCGCCGAGATGGACCCCTCGCTGCCGTACCAGGGGCACTTCAATCTGCTGACGAAGTACAAGAAGCAGCATCCGAACGTCAAGACCCTGATCTCGGTGGGTGGTTGGGCCGAGACCGGCGGCTACTTCGGGGACGACGGCAAGCGCGTCGACTCGGGTGGCTTCTACTCGACGACGGTCAACGCGGACGGCAGCGTCAACCAGGCTGGTATCAACACCTTCGCGGACTCCTCGGTCGACTTCATCGAGAAGTACGGGTTCAACGGCGTCGACATCGACTACGAGTACCCGACCTCGATGAAGGACGCGGGCAACCCGCTGGACTGGCCGACGGCCAACGCCAAGCGCGGCTCGCTGGTCAAGGGCTACGCGGCGCTGCTGAAGACGCTGCGCGAGAAGCTGGACCGGGCGGGGGCGGCGGACGGCAAGCACTACCTGCTGTCGATCGCCTCGCCGTCCTCCGGCTATCTGCTGCGCGGGATGGAGACCTTCCCGGTCACGCAGTACCTGGACTACGTCAACGTCATGTCGTACGACCTGCACGGCGCGTGGAACAAGTACGTGGGTCCGAACGCCTCGCTGTTCGACGACGGCAAGGACGCCGAGCTGGCGGCCGCCAACGTGTACGGGACCTCGCAGTACGGCGGCATCGGCTATCTCAACGCGGACTGGGCGTACCACTACTTCCGCGGTGCGATGCCGGCCGGGCGGATCAACATGGGCCTGCCGTACTACACCCGGGGGTTCAGGAACGTCACCGGTGGCACCAACGGCCTCTGGGGCACCTCCGTCACCAGTACCTGCCCGGCCGGGGCGGGTCTGACCACGTGTGGGGACGGCGCGGTCGGCATCGACAACCTCTGGCACGACCTGGACGACGCGGGCAAGGAGGCCCCAGCGGGCTCCAACCCGATGTGGCACGCCAAGAACCTGGAGAAGGGCGTCGTCCCGGACTACCTGGCGAAGTACGGGCTGAGCGACACCGCGCTGCAGGGCAGCTACGCCCGCAACTACAGCTCCACGCTGGTGGCGCCGTGGCTGTGGAACGACGACAAGAAGGTGTTCCTGTCGACCGAGGACGAGCAGTCGGTCGCGGCGAAGGCGGACTACATCGTCGGCCAGGGGGCCGGCGGCACGATGATCTGGGAGCTCGCGGGCGACTACCGCTGGGACGCGGCGGCGAACGGCGGCAAGGGCGAGTACGTTCAGGGCTCGACGCTGACCTCGCTGATGTACGACAAGTTCAAGGCGGCCTCGCCGTACGGCGCGGTGCGCTCGACCACGGCGCTGCCGCAGCGGACGCTGCCGGTGGAGGTGTCCTTCACCAACTTCGCGCTGGGCGACTCCAACTACCCGATCAACCCGAAGATCCACATCGTCAACAGCTCCACGCTGACGCTGCCGGGCGGTACGGAGTTTCAGTTCGACTACGGCAATTCCGCGCCGGGCAACGCCAAGGACCAGTCGGGCTTCGGCCTGACCGTCATCAGGCAGGACAACCCGGGGCCGGGCAACGTGGGCGGTCTCAAGGGCACCTACAACCGGGTCTCGGTGAAGCTGCCGGGCTGGCAGTCGCTGGCGCCGGGCGCGTCGGTCGACCTGGACTTCGTCTACTACCTGCCGGTCTCGACCCCGGCGAACTGGACGGTCAACGTCGGCGGGACGCTGTACGGCCTGGCGGGTGACCTGGCCCGTGGCACGAGCGGTGGCGGTACGGCGTCCCCGACGGCCACGCCGAGCCCCACCGCGACCGCGACCGCGACCGCGACCGCGACGGTCACCCCGACCGCCACGGCGAGCCCGACCGCCACGGCCACCCCGACCGGCGGCAGCTGCACCGCGCCGAGCTGGGACGCGGCCGCCACGTACGCCACCACCGGCACCAAGGTGTCCTGGAAGGGCCACACCTACAGCAACAAGTGGTGGACCAAGGGCGAGGACCCCGGCACCACCGGCCAGTGGGGCGTCTGGAGCGACCTCGGAGCCTGCTGACCCGATCGACGGGGAGGCGCATCGAGGTGAGGGACGGCGGTGGGGGGGGCCCCCCGGGGGGGGGGGGGCCGCCCCCCCCCGGGGGGGGGGGGGGGCCGGGCCGCGGGCCCCCCCCCCCGCGCGGGGGCGCCCGGCCGCGCCCCGCCGGCGGGCGACCCCCGGGGGGGGGGGGGGGGGGGTGGGGGGGGGGGGGGGGGGGGGGGCCCCCGGGGGGGGGGGGGCCCCCCCCCACCGCTGCGGTGCCGTCCGGGCCGGGGCCGGCGAGGCCTCAGGCCGCAGCGATCTTCAGGTCGCGCAGCAGCTTGGCGACATGGCCGGTGGCCTTGACGTTGTAGAGGGCGTGTTCGACCTTGCCCTGCTCGTCGACGATCACGGTGGATCGGATCACGCCGACCACGGTCTTGCCGTAGAGGCTCTTCTCGCCGTAGGCGCCGTAGGCCTTCAGGACGGACTTCTCCTCGTCGGAGAGCAGGGTGACCTTCAGGTCCTCGGTCTCGCGGAACTTGCCGAGCTTCTCGGACTTGTCCGGGGAGATGCCGATCACGTCGTAGCCGGCACCGGAGAAGACCTCCAGGTTGTCGGTGAAGTCGCAGGCCTGGGTGGTGCAGCCGGGGGTGAGGGCGGCGGGGTAGAAGTACACGATCACCTTGCGGCCGAGGTGCTCGGCAAGGGACACCTGCTTGCCGTCGGCGTCGGGCAGGGTGAAGGCAGGCGCGGTGTCTCCGGCCTGGAGGCGCTCGCTCACGGTGGATCTCTCCTCGTGCTGGACGGGTGGTCGTGCCACGGCAAACTTACCCCTGTTGGTGGGTGGGGCCGCGCGTGCGTGCCAGCCAGCTGACAAACTGGGTCAGTCGCACAGGACAACATCGTGAATGGGGTGGCCCTAGTGGGCGAGGCGAGTACGAAGGACAAGGCGCGGACGACCGCCCAGATCGAGGCGGACATCGCCCGGACCCGCACCCAGCTGGCGTCCACCCTGGACGAGCTGGCGGTGCGTGTCCATCCGACGACGATCGCTGCCCAGGTGAAGGCGAAGGCGCTGGCCTCGGTCGAGCAGAAGGCCGGCCGGGCGTACGTGGCGGCGAGCGGGGCCGTCGAGCGGGCGAAGGCGCAGTTCGTGGACGAGAAGGGCCGGCCGCGTAAGGAGCGGATCGTCCCGGTGGCGTTGGTGGGTGCCGGTGTGGTGCTGCTGGTGGCTTCGGCGCGTCGGCGTCGGAAGGGCTGAGCAGGGCTGACCTGCCTCCCGCGGGGGCCGGGCCGGGTGCGTCGGACGGACGCGCCCGGCCCTTTCCGTCTCCCGGTTCAGCGGCACGTCGTGCCGGGCCAGGGTCACGTCGCGGTGCCGGGGCGGGTACGGTCGGGGCGTGAGTACCAACGAGGAGCGGACCCCGCAGCACGATCAGCACGACCACCCCCGGCACGACCGGCTGGGCGAGAAGCTGCCGATCAAGATGCTGCATGACCGGGTCCTGGTGAAGACCGAGGGCAGCGAGGGCGAGCGGCGCTCGACCGGCGGAATTCTCATCCCGGCCACGGCGGAGCTTTCGAAGCGCTGTACGTGGGCGGAGGCGGTGGCCGTGGGCCAGAGCGTGCGCTCGGTGGAGCCCGGTGACCGGGTGCTGTACGACCCGGAGGACAAGCTGGAGGTCGAGGTGCGCGGCGCGACGTACGTGCTGCTGCGCGAGCGTGATCTGCACGCGGTGGCGGCGATGCGCTTCGGTGATGCGGAGGGTTCGACCGGCCTGTACCTGTGAGTCCTTCCCGGTGTGTGTCTTTCCCGGTGAGTTCTGCTCGCCGGGTTCGGTGCCGCCCCTGGCCGTGCGCGGTCCGGGGGCGGCACCGCCGCCGTTCTGCGCTGTTCGCGCGTTCGGAGGTCCGGGCGGGGGGCTGCGGCATAGGGTCGCCGGTATGAGCAGCCGCCTTCCCCGGATCAGTGACGAGCAGCGCCGTGCCCTGGTGGGGCGGCGCCACCTGCTGGTGCCCGCGTGCCGTGCCGCGACGGTGGAGGAGGTGGCGGACGCGGTGGTCGGGCTGCATGCGACGGATGCCGCGACGGTGTACCTGTCGGCGTGCGCGCGGCTGGCGGAGCCTTCGGCGGCGGAGGTGGAGCGGGCGTTGTACGAGGACGTGACGCTGGTGAAGCTGCTCTCGATGCGGCGGACGATCTTCGCGGTGACCGAGGGCTTCGCGCCGTTCGTGAGTTCCTCCACGGCCAGGGCCATCGCGGCCAAGGAGCGGGCGACGCTGGTCAAGCACCTGGGGCAGTTCGCGCAGGGCTGGGACGAGGCTCGGTTGGCGCGGACCGAGCGGGAGGTGCTGGCGGCGCTGGGGGAGCGGGGTGAGGCGACGACGGGTGAGCTCGCCGAGGCGGTGCCGGCGTTGCGCGAGACGATGCTGATGGCGCAGGGCAAGCCGTACGAGGCGAAGCAGAGCGTGGGGAGCCGGTTGCTGCGGCTGCTGGCTTCGGACGGGCATGTGCGGCGGTGCCGGCCGCGGGGGTCGTGGCTGAGTACGAGCTATCCGTGGGCGTTGGTGCCGCAGTGGCCGGACCTGCCGGTGCGGGAGGCGAAGGCGGAGGTGGCGCGGCGGTGGTTGGCCGGGTACGGGCCGGCCACGGTGGAGGACCTGAAGTGGTGGACGGGCTGGACGCTGGGCGACACGCGTAAGGCGCTGGCCGATGTCGGTGTGCGTGAGGTGGAGCTGGAGGCCGGTCCGGGGGTGGCGTTGCCCGTGGGCGGTGATGCTGACGGTGACGAGGATCTGGACGGGGGCGCGCCGGGGGCCGGTGAGCCGTGGGCGGCGTTGCTGCCGGCGCTGGACCCGACGGTGATGGGTTGGCGGGGGCGGGACTGGTACCTGCGTCCGGAGGATGTGCCGCTGCTCTTCGACCGGGCGGGCAATGCCGGGCCGACGGTGTGGTGGAACGGCCGGGTGGTGGGTGGTTGGGCGCAGCGGGCGGACGGTGAGGTGGTGTGGCGGCTGTTCGTGGATGTGGGGGCGCAGGCGGTGGCCGCGGTGGAGGCGGAGGCTGCGCGGTTGGCGGGGTGGCTGGGGGCGGTGCGGGTGACGCCGCGGTTCCGTACGCCGTTGGAGCGGGAGTTGACGGCCTAGGGCGCCGGGTGGGTGGCCGTCCTGTGCCCGGTGGGTCCGGTCAGCCGGGTGGTGCGCTGGCGGCGGTGGGGGGTCGGTCGGTGGCTGTCGGGGGCGGGCCTGGGCGGGGAGGTGGCTGCGGGTGTGGGGGCGGGTGCCCGGGTGGTTTCGGGTGCGGGTGTGGGCTGGGTGGGCCGCGCCGGGGCGGGTGGGGGCGGTGAGCTGGGTGGTGCGGAGGGTTGTGGTGCGGGGGCGGCCGGCGGGGTGGGGGTCGGGTCGGCGGTGGTGGCGGTGGGGCGGACGGGTGTGGGCTGGCCGGGCCGGGTGGGGGAGCCGGGGCGGGTGCGGGTGGGTCTGGCGGTGGGGCGCTGCCTGACGGTGTTGCCCCGGCTGGGTTGGAGGTCGAAGCGCCGGACGGGGGTGCCGTCCAGGGCGTCCCGCATGTAGGCGGTCCAGATCTCGGTGGGGAAGGTGCCGCCGTTGACGCGGGTGAGGCCGGCGGTGCCGTTCAGCGGTTCCTTGGCGTGGGTCTTCGGGTTCTCGCGGAACAGGCCTACGGTGGTGGCGAGTTCGGGGGTGTAGCCGGCGAACCAGGCGGCGAGGTCGGAGTCGGTGGTGCCGGTCTTGCCGGCGGCGGGGCGGCCGAGTTCGAGGGCGGCGGCGCCGGTGCCGGCGGGGCTGACGACCTGCCGAAGGACGTCGGTGACGGCGTCGGCGGTGCCCCGGTCGAGGGCGGTTCTGGCGGGGTGGTCGGGCAGTTCGGGGGGGTCGGCGTGGCCGGGGCGTTCCAGTTTGAGGACGGCCCAGGGGGTGCGGGCCTGGCCGTGAGCGGCGAGGGCGGCGTAGGCGGCGGCGAGGTCGAGGGCGCTGGGGGTGGCGGTGCCGAGTGCCATGGAGGTGTTGGCGGGGTCCATGCCCGGGGTGTTGTCGGGGAGGCCGAGGCGGAGGGCGGTCTGCCGGACGTCGTCGAGTCCGGCGTCGACGCCCAGTTGCGCGTACACGGAGTTGACGGACTTGACCATCGCCTCGCGCAGGGTGATCGGCCCGAAGTCGTCGTCGTCCTCGTTGGGTGGTGCGTAGGGGGTGGGGCCGCCGACGACGGGTCGTTCGCTGGTGCCGTCGTAGACGGTCTCGGTGGTGATCGGGAGGTCGTCCTCGGTGGTGTGGCCGTCGGTGAGGGCAGCTGCGAGGTCGAAGGGTTTGAAGGTGGAGCCGATCTGGTTGTCCTGGCGCAGGGCGTCGTTGTAGGGCTGCCGGGCGTAGTCGGGGCCGCCGTACGCGGCGACGATGCGGCCGGTGGCGGGTTCGACGGAGGCGCCGGCGACGCGGACGTCGGTGTCGGTGGCGGGGCGGGCCTTGGGGTCGAGTTCGGCGGTCAGCTCCTGTTGGACGGCGGCGGCGAAGGCGTCCTGGCGGTCCTTCTCGAAGGTGGTGGTGATCCGCCAGCCGCCTGCTCGCAGGGCGGTGGCGTCGATGGCGCCGGTGTTGGCGAGGTAGCGGTCGGCGATGTCGACGAGGTAGCCGGCCTGGCCGCTCAGGCCGGTGACGGGCTTCGGGTCGACGGGTTCGGGGAAGGTGGTGCCGGCGCGGGTGGCGGGGTCGAGGAAGCCGAGGGTGACCATGCCGTCGAGGACGTAGTTCCAGCGGGCGAGGGCCTTGGCGCGGTTGGCGGGGGTGGTGTTCTTGACGTCGTAGGCGCTGGGGGCCTGGAGCAGGGCGGCCAGGTAGGCGCTCTGGGCGGTGTCGAGCTGGGAGACGTCGATGTTGAAGTAGGCGTGGGCGGCGCTCTGGATGCCGTAGGCGTTGCGGCCGAAGTAGCTGGTGTTGAGGTAGCCGGCGAGGATCTCGTCCTTGCTGCGCCGCTGGTCGACCTTGAGGGCGATGAAGAGTTCCTTGACCTTGCGGGAGACGGTCTGGTCCTGGGTCAGGTAGTAGTTCTTCACGTACTGCTGGGTGATGGTGGAGCCGCCCTGGGTGCCCTTGCCGGTGAGGGTGTTCCAGCCGGCCCGGGCCATGCCGGTGAGGTCGACGCCGGTGTTCTGGTAGAAGGAGCGGTCCTCGGCCGAGACGGTGGCGTGCCGGGTGTCCAGGGGGATCTGCTCGATCGGGACGTCGCTGCGGTTGACGGCGCCGGTGCGGGCGATCTCGGTGGTGCCGTCGGCGTAGTAGTAGATGTTGTTCTGGGCGACGGCGTGGGCATTGGGGTCGGGCACCGGGACGATCAGGTAGAGCGTGGCGAAGGCGGCCACGCCGAGCAGGAGCAGGCCGGCCAGGGCGCCGAGGGTGACCCGCCTGGTGGGGAGGGCGCGGCGCCGGGGCGGCCGGGCATGGCGGCGGGCGGCGCGTTCGGTACGGGCGGTGCGACGGTGGTCGCCGCGGGTGTGGCGGGCGTCCGTGGCACCTGTCGTGCTCGGCGCGCCTGTGGCACCTGTGGCACCTGCGGTACCCGGGGGTGTCGGGGCGCTTCGGGCGTTGGGTGCGGTGCGCGCGCGGGAGGCTGCTCGGCCACGGGGCGACGTCCGGGCGCCGGGCATGGCCGGGGTGGCGGGCGCGGTCCGGCCGGGGGACGTCGTCCGAGTGGGTGGCGCTGGTCTGGCGGGCTGGTCGGGTGGCTCCTGACTCATGGGGTGATTATGGGTGATTTGACACTGAATCAGGTGTTTTTGCTGCACGGCGAGCGCGGCAAATACAGCTGCGTGCCGTGATCGGCGGCGGTACGGTGAAAGGTGAAAACCGCACAGTGCAGCAGGTTGCCGCAGCCCCGCCCGCCGCCCGGTCACCCCCGGGGTCCGGCCGGTCGGAGCCGATCCGGCGTGCGTGCGCGCGGATCGGGTAACCCGCCTCTCCGTTCCAGAATATGTCGACAAGGAGACAATATGCCCGCATCGGCGCAGCTCGGACCACCGAGGCCGCCCGCGGCACTCCCCGGCGGAAGGCCCGGGCTCTACCTCGCCATCGCCCGCGGCGCCTTCCGCCGCTACTCCACCTACCGCGCCGCCACCCTGGCCGGCGCCTTCACCAACACGGTGTTCGGCTTCATCCTGGCCTACACCTTCCTCGCCCTCTGGCAGGCCAGGCCCGGCCTCGGCGGCTACGACGTGGGCCAGGCCGTCAGCTACATCTGGGTCAGCCAGGGCCTGTTGGTCACCGTCGCCGTCTGGGGCGGCGGCTTCCAGGACGACGTCCAGGAGCGCTTCCGCAGTGGCGACATCGCCATCGACCTCTACCGCCCGGTCGACTTCCAGGGCTGGTGGTTGGCTTCCGACCTGGGCCGGGCCGCGTTCCACCTGCTGGCCAGGGGCGTGGCGCCGATGATCGCCGGAGTGCTGGCGTTCGACATCCGGCTGCCGCACCACGCGCTCGTCTGGGGGGAGTTCCTGCTCTCGGTGCTACTCGCGGTGGTGGTCAGCTTCGGGCTGCGCTACCTGGTCTCGCTCACGGGCTTCTGGCTGCACGACTCCGAGGGGGTGCGCTCGGTGATGATGGTGGTGGCGATGTTCTTCTCCGGGATGCTGCTGCCGATCGCCCTCTTCCCCGGGCCGCTGGGCTCGCTGGCTCCGATGCTGCCGTGGGCCGCGCTGGTCCAGGTGCCGACCGATGTCTTCCTGGAGCGGCGGACCGGTCTCGGCCTGCTCGGCGCGCTCGGGTTCCAGGCGGCGTGGGCCGTGCTCCTGCTGGCCGCGGGCCGGCTGGTCCAGCTGTTCGCGACCCGCAAGGTGGTGGTCCAGGGTGGCTGATCCTTCGTCAAGATCCGGGGTGTCGGCCGGCGCCGAGCTGTCGTTCGGCGCCGACTCACTGCTCGGGCGAGCCCGCTGGGCGCTGCGGGCCTGGTGGCTGATGGCCGGTATGTGGACCCGGGCGATCATGTCCTACCGGGCCTCCTTCGTGCTGGTGCTCTGCGCCAACCTGCTGGTGACCTCGCTGGACTTCGTGGTGCTGGTGCTGATGTTCCAGCACACCGACGAGCTCGGCGGCTGGACGCTGCCCGAGATCGGCTTCCTGTACGGCACCTCGGCCTTCGCGCTGGGCGTGGCCAACCTCCTCGTCGGCAGCGTCGACTCGCTGGGGGAGCGGATCCGCAGCGGGACGCTCGACACCATGCTGATCCGGCCCGCTCCCGCGCTGGCCCAGGTCTGCGCGGAGCGGTTCTCGCTGCGCCGCCTCGGCCGGGTGTTCCAGGCCGTGGCCGTCCTGCTCTGGTCGCTCGTGGCGGTGGACGTCCACTGGACCTGGGACCGGGTGCTGCTGGTGCCCGTCCTGCTGGCCTGCGGGTCGGTCATCTTCGCGGCGCTCTTCATCGGCGGTGCGGCCCTCCAGTTCTGGTGGGGCGAGGCGAAGGAGCTCCAGAACTCCTTCACGTACGGCGGCGCGACGCTGCTGCACTACCCCCCGACCATCTTCGCCAAGGAACTCGTCGCCGGGGCCGTCTTCGGCGTACCGCTGGCCTTCGTCAACTGGCTGCCCGCGCTGCACGTCCTGGGCCGGCCGGACCCGATCGGGCTGCCCGCGGCCTTCCAGTTCGCCTCCCCGGTCGCCGCCGTGTTCAGCGCCTGGCTGGCCGGCCTCGCCTGGCGGGCGGGCTTGCGGGCGTACCGCGGCACCGGCAGCTGAACCCACGGCTGAGCCCACGGCGGCTGAACCCATGGCAGCTGACCTCAAAGCGGTTGCCGTACAGGCAGATGACCTCGAACACGTTTCGGGAAAGGGCACTTCAGATGGCACTGATCGAACTCGACGACGTCCGCCGCACCTTCACCGTCCGCGCCAGAACCGGCCGGCTGCGCCGCGAGAAGCGCGAGGTGCGCGCCGTGGACGGGCTGACCTTCGAGATCGGCGCCGGCGAGTGCGTCGGCTACATCGGCCCCAACGGCGCCGGCAAGTCCACCACCATCAAGATGCTCACCGGGATCCTCGTCCCGTCCGCCGGGCGGCTACGGGTGGCCGGAGTCGACCCGGCCCGAGAACGCACCACCCTCGCCCGCCGTATCGGCGTGGTCTTCGGGCAGCGCACCACCCTCTGGTGGGACCTGCCGCTGCGCGACTCCTACGAGCTCGCCCGGCGGATCTACCGCATCCCGGACGGCCGCTACCGGGCCAACCTCGAACGCTGCGTGGAACTCCTGGACCTGGGCGCCCTGCTGGACACCCCGGTGCGCCAGCTCTCGCTCGGCCAGCGGATGCGCGGTGACCTCGCCGCCGCGCTGCTGCACGACCCGCAGGTGCTCTACCTGGACGAGCCGACCATCGGCCTGGACGTGGTCAGCAAGGGCCGGGTCCGGGAGTTCCTGCGCGAGGTCAACCGAGAGCAGGGCACCACGGTGCTGCTCACCACCCACGACCTGGTCGACATCGAGCAGCTCTGCGGCCGGGTGATGGTGATCGACCACGGCCGGGTGGTGTACGACGGCGGGCTGGAGGGTCTCCACACGGCGGGGATGAGCGAGCGCACCCTGGTGGTCGACCTGGCCGAGCCCGGGCCCGCGATCGAGGTGCCCGGCGCGCGGGTGGTCAAGGTGGAGGGTGCGCGCCAGTGGCTGGCCTTCCCCGCGCAGCAGAGCGCCGCGCCGATCGTGGCCGCCGTCGCCGCGCGCTACCCGCTCCAGGACCTCTCGCTCCGCGAGCCGGCCATCGAGGACGTCATCGCCCGGATGTACGCGGAGGTCGCGATCGGCTGACCCGTCGGGTCCGGTCCTACCCGGCCCGGATTGCCGGCTGCGGGGTGCCTGCCCGGCCGGCTGCGGCCTGCCGCGGCCGGTGGGCGCAGCGGCCCGGCGCGCGAAGGGGGGCGAGGAGGCCCGCGCGCGCCGGGCACGGGGCAGACTGGCGGAGTGAGCGACGAAGCCTTGAGCGGTACGGGCCCCGGGGTCAGATTCACCGCGGCCGACGAGGAGAAGAGACGTGGCGTCCGGCGGATGAAGACCATCGCGACCGGCCTGCTGGCCTTCGCGAGCGTGGTCTTCGCCCTGGCGACCTGGGCGAAGGCGGCCGGGGCGGGCTCCTGGGCGGGCTATGTCGCGGCGGCCGCCGAGGCGGGCATGGTCGGTGCGCTGGCCGACTGGTTCGCCGTCACCGCGCTGTTCCGCCGCCCGTTCGGCCTGCCGATCCCGCACACCGCGATCATCCCCACCAAGAAGGACGTCTTCGGCAAGTCACTGGGTGACTTCGTCGGTGACAACTTCCTCGCCGGGCACGTGGTGCGCGGGCGGCTCGCCGCGCTGGGCATCGCCCGCCGGGTCGGCGAGTGGCTGGCCGCCCCCGGCAGCGCCGAGCGGGTCACCAGGGAGGCGTCCGCGGCGCTGCGCGGCGTGCTCGCGGTGCTGCGCGACGACGACGTCCAGGCGGTGGTCGGCGAGGCGGTGACCAGACGGGCGCAGGCCACCTCGGTCGCCGAGCCGATGGGCCGGATGCTGGGCAAGGTGGTCGCCGACGGCGGTCACCACGGGGTGGTCGACCTGATCGCCGTACGGGCCCACGACTGGCTGACCGAGAACCATCTGGAGGTCGTCCACCGGGTCACCGAGAAGACCCCGGGCTGGACGCCGAAGTTCCTCGACAACCAGGTCGGGGAGCGGGTCTACCGCGAGCTGATGCGCTTCGTCACCGACATCCGGGACGATCCCGGGCATGCCGCCCGTGGCGCCATCGACAACTTCCTCGCCGACTTCGCCACCGAGCTCCAGCACGATCCGGAGACCATCGCGCGGGTCGAGCACGCCAAGGCCGACCTGCTCGCCCGCCCCGAGGTGAAGGACCTGATCGCCTCCACCTGGGCGGCCGTCCGCACCCTGGTGCTGACCGCCGCCGAGGACGAGGACAGCGAGCTGCGCCGGCGCATCCGGGACGGCGTGCGGAGCTTCGGCGAACGCCTGGCGACCGATCCCAAGCTCCAGACGAAGGTCGACGGCTGGCTCCAGGATGCCGCCCAGTACATGGTCGACACCTATCGGGAGGAGATCACCTCGCTGATCTCCGAGACGGTGGCGGGCTGGGACGCAGCCGACGCCTCCCGCAAGATCGAGGCCAACGTCGGCCGGGACCTCCAGTTCATCCGGATCAACGGCACGGTGGTCGGCGCCCTGGCCGGGCTGCTGATCCACACCGTCGCGGTGGTGCTGGGCGGCTGAGCGCCACCCTCGCGTAGCCTTTGCAGCACCTGAGGGAACGCGCGTAGAAGCCGCGCGCGGAACGCGCAGAAGGAGAGTGACACCGTGGTCCAGCCGGACAGCAGGAGCGGCATCGAGGCGTTCATCGCCGGCATGCCCAAGGCGGAGCTGCACGTCCACCACGTGGGCTCGGCCTCGCCGCGGGTGGTGGCCGAGCTCGCCGCCCGCCACCGCGGGCAGTCGAAGGTGCCGACCGACCCGGCGGCGCTCGCCGAGTACTTCAACTTCACCGACTTCGCGCACTTCATCGAGGTCTACCTGAGCGTCGTCAACCTGATCAAGGACGCCGAGGACGTCCGCGCGCTGACCTACGGCGTCGCCGAGGACATGGCCCGCCAGCACATCCGCTACGCCGAGCTGACCATCACCCCGTACAGCTCGGTCAGCCGCGGCATCCCGGACGTGGCCTTCATGGAGGCCATCGAGGACGCCCGCAAGGCGGCCGAGAAGGAGCTCGGCGTCGTGCTGCGCTGGTGCTTCGACATCCCCGGCGAGGCAGGCCTCGCCGCCGCCGAGGAGACCGCGCGGCTCGCTGTCGACCTCGCCCCCGAGGGCCTGGTCAGCTTCGGCCTCGGCGGCCCCGAGATCGGCGTGCCCCGCCCGCAGTTCAAGCCGTACTTCGACCGTGCCCGCGCGGTCGGCCTGCGCAGCGTGCCGCACGCCGGTGAGACCACCGGACCCGAGACGGTCTGGGACGCCCTTCGGGTGCTCGGTGCCGAGCGGATCGGCCACGGCACCCAGGCCGTCAAGGACCCGGCGCTGATGGACTGGCTCGGCGAGCACCGCATCCCGCTGGAGGTCTGCCCGACCTCGAACATCGCCACCCGGGCCGTCGAGCGGATCGAGGAGCACCCGATCCGGCAGATGGTCGACGCCGGGCTGCTCGTCACCGTCAACAGCGACGATCCGCCGATGTTCGGCACCGACCTGAACACCGAGTACGCGGTCGCCGCGAAGCTGCTCGACCTCGACGAGGCCGGGGTCGCCGCGCTGGCCAAGAACGCCGTCGAGGCCTCCTTCCTCGACCCCGGCGGCAAGACCCGACTCAGCGGCGAGATCGACGGCTACCTCGCGGCCTGGCCCCGCGGCTGACCCGTCCGCGCCGCCCGCGCCCTCCGGCCCGGGGCCCCGCCGCAACGGCTGGGCCCCGGGCCTTCGCGCTTCGGTGCTCCGGGCGCGCTTCGTGGATCCGGGCCGCGCTACACCGCCAGAACGGTCTCCAGCGTGCTCGGCGTGTTCCGGTGCAGCAGGGCGCGCTCGGCCGCACTCCACGCGGTGGTCGTGACCAGGTAGAGCCCGGCCGCCAGCGGCACCAGCGCGGCGAACAGCACGGTGCCGAAGGCCAGGTACGGCATCGCGCCCCCGCCCGGCATCGGCGTGGTCGCCGCCGCGGCCGCCTTACGGGCCCGGCGGAAGCCGACGTAGCCCACGGCGGCGAGCGCCGCGTACAGGGCGCCGAAGACCGCCACCTGCGCCGGGCCCTGCGCGTGGCCGATGTGCAGGCCGAGCGGGACGCCGAACAGGGTGTGGTCGAGCAGCTCGTTCGGGGTGGTGAACAGGCGGTACATCACCGAGAAGAACGGGATCTGCACCAGCATCGGCAGGCAGCCCGCGAACGGGGACGCCTTCTCCTCCTTGTACAGCTCCGCCAGCGCGGCCTGGAGCTTCTCCGGCTTGCCCTTGTGCTTGCGGTTGATCTCGGCCACCTGGGGCGCGAGCCGCATCCTGGCCTTCTCACCCCGGGCGGCGGCGCGCGCCAGCGGGTGCAGGGCCAGGCGGACGAGGACGGTGAACAGGATGATCGCCAGGGCTGTCGGCACCACGTGGGCGAGCGCGGTGACGGCATCGTGGGCCACGTGGACGGCGGGATCGAGAATGGCGAAGACGGACATGACGGGGTGAGCCCTCCGGGGTCTCTTGAGTGAGAGGTTCGGCGGAGGACGGCCGCGTGGTGGAACGGTTCGGCGGTTACGCGGCCGTCAGGGCCACGCCCGGCGCCCTGGGCCGACGACGGCCCCGGGCATCCGGATCACGCTGTGGAAGGAAGGCGGTCCGGAACGCGCGCCTGCGCAGCATCCCGTCCCGGACGGCGGCCGGAGCCCGAGCCCCGAGCAGCCGGGCGGCCACCAGCGTCCCGGCCGCGATCCCGGCCACCAGCACCAGCGTCGCGGCCGCGGCCACGGCCGTCAGCCCGCCCTCGCCGGTCAGCAGCTCACCCGTCAGCAGCCGCAGCAGCCCGAGGAGCGTCGCGAGCAGCGTCATCGCGGGACCTCCTCGGGTGTCGGTGATGCGGGCAATGGACTCGGGTAGTGACTGCTGACGATGGTACGGGCACGGCGGGCCCTGTCAATCAGCTTCCGTGGGCCTTCTCTGATGTAGCCAGGGGGGCTACACGGGGCTACTTTGGAGGGATGAAGACGATTACCCAGCGCGAGTTCCGGAACAACTCCGCCGCGGTGATGGACGCGGTGGAGGCGGGGGAGATCTTCCACATCACCCGTAACGGGGTGGAGGTCGCCGAGTTGCGGCCGGTGGGGCGGCGGCGTCGGCTGAGTGCGGAGGAGCTGGTGGTCCGGCACGGGAAGCTGCCCCGGGTGGACTACGAGCAGATGCGCAAGGAGGCCGACGACTTCTTCGGTTCCGAGGAGCGGGTCGGCGAGGACGACGACCCGTTCGAGCGGCAGAGTGACTGAGTGGCCGAGCGCAGGGGCCGCAGGCGGCGGCCGGCCGGGGTGCTCGACACCTGTGTGTACATCGATCTGGCGTTGCTGGACCCGGCGGCCCTGCCGGTGGTGCCCGAGCTGACCGCGATCACCGTCGGCGAGCTCCAGCAGGGTGTGGCGATGGCGCGCGACGCGCTGACCAGGACGGCGCGGCTGGAGGTGCTCGGGGCGGCGGTCGCCGACTTCGATCCGCTGCCCTTCGACGCGGCGGCCGCCGCCCGGTACGGCACGCTGGTCGCGCTGACCATCGCCGCCGGGCGGCAGCCGCGTCCGCGGCGGATCGACCTGATGATCGCCGCGATCGCCTCGGCGCACGGCCTGCCGCTGTACACCCGCAACATCGCGGACTTCCGCGGGCTGGGCGCGGCGGTCGAGGTGATCGCGGTCTAGCGTCCGGTGCTCAGCCGAGCCGGACGGCGTTGCCGGTGGCGGCGCAGGTGCGGGCGGCCTCCAGGACGGCGAGGGTCGCGACGGCGTCGCGCGGGTCGACCGGGGGAGGCGTGCCGGTGGCCAGGGCGGTGGCGATGCCCGCGTAGTAGGCGGGGTAGTCGCCCGGGTCGGTGGGGGTGCGGACCGCGGACTCGTCGGTGCCCAGGAGGCCGTACTGCGCGGGGTCCTCGGCGCCCCACGGGCGGTCGCCGCCCGGGCGGTGGCCGGCCCGCAGGTCGCCCTCCTGCGGGTCCATGCCGGACTTCACATACCCCGCGCGGTCGCCGAGGACGCGCAGGCGCGGGCCGGCCAGCGGGGTGATGGCGCTGGTCCACAGGTGCGATCGGGTGCCGCCGGCGTGGGTGAGGGCGAGGAAGGCGTCGTCGTCCACCACGGCGCCGTCCCGGCGGACGTCGATCTCGGCGTAGACGCTCTCGACCGGGCCGAACAGGGTCAGCGCCTGGTCGACCAGGTGGCTGCCGAGGTCGTAGAGCGTGCCGCCGACCTCGGCCGGGTCGGCCAGTTCGCGCCAGCCGGCCTTGGGCTTGGGCCGGAAGCGTTCGAACCGGGACTCGAAGCGGTGCACCCGGCCCAACGCGCCCTCCTCGACGAGTCGGCGGGCGGTCAGGAAGTCGCCGTCCCAGCGGCGGTTCTGGAAGACGGAGAGCAGCATCTGCCGCGCCTCGGCGAGTTCGCACAGCTCGCGCGCCTCGGCCGCGGTGGCGGCGAGCGGCTTGTCGACGACGGTCGCCAGGCCCGCCTCCAGCGCGGCCCGGGCGAGCGGGACGTGTGTCCGGTTGGGGGAGGCGATGACGATCAGATCCAGCGCGCCGGGGTCGGCGAGCAGCTGCTCGGGGGTGTCGACGGCGCGGGCGCCGGGGTGTTCCTCGCGCAGCTGGGCGCGGCGGTCGGGGTTGGCGGTGACCACCGCGTCCAGCTGCAGTCCGGGGGTGGTGGCGATCAGCGGCGCGTGGAACGCGGAGCCGGCCAGGCCGTAGCCGATCAGGCCGACGCGGAACGGGGGGCGGGACGTGGGGCTCATATGTCCTACTCAATCACGGTGTGCCCCACCGTCCGGGATTGCGGCACCGTCAGTCAGCGGGCGTGGGCGCCGGGGGTACGGCGGCGGCGCCGCAGGACGGCCACGGTGGTGCCGGCCAGCAGGAAGGCGACGCCCACCGCGCTGAGCAGCGCGGTGGAGCGGTCGGAGGCGCCGGTCTGGGCGAGGCTCTCGGCGGCGGCCGTGCCGGAGGCGGCGGGCGGGGCCGCGGGGGCGGATGGGACGGCTGCGGTGGGAGCGGCCGGCGGGGTGGATGCGAGGGCGGCGGCCACCGCGGCGGGTGCGGCCGGGGGCGCGGGGGCGGGGGCGCTGCCCGCGCCGGTGGCCGGGGCGCCGGAGGACGGCGAGGTGGCGGCCCGCGAGGTGACGGCCGGCGAGGTGGCGGCCGGCCCGGTGGTCGCCGTCGGCGCGGCCGGGCTCGCCGGGTGGCTGTGCCCGCCCGCGGGTGACGTACCGTCCGCCGTCGGTACGGGTGCGGTGCCGGCGGTGCTGCCGCTGCCGTCGAAGACCACGTCCGAGCAGGAGTAGAACGCCTCCGGGCTGTCCGAGCGCTGCCAGATCGCGTAGATCAGCTGGCGGCCGGTCCGGCCCGCGGGGATCTTGCCGGGCAGCACGTACGAGCCGTCCGCCAGCTGCGGGTCGGTGACGCTGACGAAGGGCTGGGCTTCGAGGTTGGACCAGGTCAGTGGCTTGGCGGGGTCGTAGCTGCTGTTGGTCATGAAGAGCTGGAAGGTACCCCGGTGCGGGGCGGTGGCGCGGAAGCGGAAGGTGAAGTCGGCGCCGGAGGTGAGGTTGGTCGCGGGCCAGTCGGCGCGAGGGAGGTCCAGGCCCCGGTACGTCTGCGAGCCGGCGCTGCACAGCCTGCCGTCCGGGATCAGCTCGCGGTGGCGGCCGGCGGCGTCGCCGATCCGCAGGCTCATCCAGTCGTAGAGGGCCGCGGTGCCGCCCAGGGCGACGGCCGCCTTGCAGGCCGCCGATTCGGGGTGTTCGGCACCCTCCAGGTAGCAGCCCTCGACCCGGCTGAGCGGGTTCTGCATCGATCCGTGCGCGGAGGCGGTGCCGGACCCGAGGGTGGCGGCCAGCGCGCAGCCGGCGAGGGTGAGCAGGGCGGCGGTCGGGCGGCGGGTGGACATGGGTGGGGAACTCCTTCGGGGAGTGGGGGTGAGGGTGGTGTCGTTCACGCTAGACCGGCCGCGGGGGTGCGGTGACGTGCCATCAGTGCGGTTAGGGGCGGCTTAAGGAACCTTTGAGGCGGGCGGTGGCCGCGCCCGGGCCGGCCGCGACGGGTGGTGTGCGCAGCCGCGCCGGTTCCGGTGGGCGGGACCGCGCTGCCCTCGGGCAGGCGTGCGGATTAGGCTGTGGCCGTTGGGGCAGCCGGCAGTACCCCCGGCCGGCCGCGGTGCGGCGGACGGGCATGCGTCGGTGCGGCGCGCGCAGGTTTCGGCCGGGCAGGTGCCCAAGGCGGCGGGTGCTCGGCAGGGCGGATGACGTCAGATGATTCGACGCAGCAGATGTTCGACACAGCAGGTTTCGTACGACCATCGCAAGACCTCAGGAGACACGCACGTGGCAGACCGCAAGCCCATCGAGTCCTGGCTGACCGACATGGACGGCGTCCTCATCCACGAGGGCACGCCGATCCCCGGGGCGGAGGAGTTCCTGCGCCGGCTGCGGGAGTCCGGCAAGCCGTTCCTGGTCCTGACCAACAACTCCATCTACACGCCGCGCGATCTCAGTGCCCGGCTGGCCGGTATGGGCCTGGAGGTGCCGGAGGAGTGCATCTGGACCTCCGCGCTGGCCACCGCCAAGTTCCTCATGGGCCAGCGGCCCGGCGGCACGGCGTACGTCATCGGCGAGGCCGGCCTCACCACGGCGCTCTACCAGGCCGGGTACGTGCTGACCGACAACAACCCGGACTACGTGGTGCTCGGGGAGACCCGCACCTACAGCTTCGAGGCGCTCACGAAGGCGATCCGGCTGATCAACGCGGGTGCGCGGTTCATCTGCACCAACCCGGACGAGACCGGGCCCTCGACCGAGGGCGTGCTGCCGGCCACCGGCTCGGTCGCGGCGCTGATCACCAAGGCGACCGGGGTGGATCCGTACTTCGTCGGCAAGCCCAACCCGCTGATGATGCGGGAGGCGCTGAACAGCGCCGGGGCGCACTCGGAGAGCGCGGTGATGATCGGCGACCGGATGGACACCGACATCGTCGCGGGTATGGAGGCGGGGATGGAGACCATCCTGGTGCTGACCGGGCTCACCGCGGCGGCCGACGTGGAGCGCTTCCCGTACCGGCCGACCCGGGTGGTGCAGTCGATCGCCGACCTGATCGAGATGGTCTAGCGCCGGCGGGTTCGCTGTCGTTCGGGCCCTGCCTCCGGTACGCGCCGGGGGCGGGGCCCACCGCACGGTCGTGGCAAGCGGTGTCGTAGGAGGGGGCGGGGGCCGATGAGTCATCCCGGGGCACAGCAGAAGTCCGGGCAGGGGGAGCAGCCGGTGGCGGGGCAATGGCCGCCGACGGGGGAGCGGCCGGGGGTGGGAGAGCCGGTGGCCGGGGAGCCGCCGGGGGCGGAGGAGAAGCGGGTCACCTGGGCGGAGCTCTACTTCGACCTGGTGTTCGTGTTCGCGATCACGCAGGTCTCGGGGCTGCTGCACCACCACCACGACTGGGCGGGGACGGCCCGCGCGCTGGTGGTCTTCGTCCCGCTGTACTGGTGCTGGGTCGGTACGACCGTGCAGGCCAACATCCGGGACGTGGACAACCCCCGCGACCGCCTCGGCATCTTCGCCGTGGGCCTGGCCGGGCTGTTCATGGCGCTGGCCGTGCCCGGCGCGTACGGCCGCCGGGGGCTGCTCTTCGGGGCCGGGTACTGGGCGGCCCGCCTGGTGCTGCTGGGGCTGCTGATCCGGCTGCGGGGAGTGTGGCGGGGGCCGTACGGGGTCGGGGCACTGGTCAGCGGGCCGCTGATGCTGGCGGGCGGACTGGTGGACGGCAACCTCCGGCTCGGGTTGTGGGCGCTCGCGGCGCTCTGCGACCTCTCCGCCCCGGTGGTCTTCCGGCGGCGGCTGGCCGCGGTGAGCTACCACCCGGCTCACATGCCCGAACGGTTCGGGCTGTTCCTGCTGGTCGCGCTCGGCGAGTCGATCGTCGGGATCGGTGCCACCGCCGCCCAGGCCCGCCTGGACGCGGCCGAACTCACCTCCGTCGCGGCCGCGTTCACCATCTCCTGCGGCCTCTGGTGGCAGTACTTCGTTTACGCGGCCGACGCCATGCGGCACGCGGTGACCGTTGCCGACTCGCGCCGCGACGTGATCCGGCGGGTCTTCCAGTACGGGCACCTGGCGCTGGTCGGCGCCGTGATCGCGGTCGCCGTCGGCCTCGGCGAGACGGCCGCCGACCCCTGGCAGCACCTGGGCGCCGGGTCGGCGGCGCTGTTGTACGGGGGCTGCGGGCTGTACCTGCTCACCTTCGGCTACACCCGCTGGATGATGTTCCGGGCGGTCGCCACCACCCGGATCGTGGCGGCGGTGCTGGTGCTGGCCCTGCTGCCGCTGGTGGTGCGGATGCCGGCGATCGGCGCGTTGGTGCTGCTCGCCGCGGTGCTGGTGGCACTCAACGTGGTCGAGCAGGTGCGGGTACGGCGGGCCGCGGCCGGGCAGCCGGAGGGCCCGGGGGGTCCGGAGGGGCCTGGGCGGCCGGGGGAGCCCGCGGCGGGTGCGGGCGCCGGGGAGGAGCTGCCCGGTACGGGGTCCGTTCCGGCCTGAGACCCGGATTGTCAGTCGCCCTGTGTAGCGTTCGGGGTGGAAAGAGGGCGTACCGGGCACTGGACGGTACGGCCGAGGTCGGGGCGGCGCGGCAGTGGGCCGGCGCCTGGTGGGAGGTAGAAGTCGTGACGGACACTGTCGAGGCCGGCGTGGGCGCGGGGTTCGAACTGCCGGAGTCCTGGCAGGAGGTGCTCGCCGACGAGGTCGGCAAGCCCTACTTCGCGGAGCTGGCGGCCTTCGTGGCGGCCGAGCGGGCGGCGCACCAGGTCTTCCCGCCGAGCGGGCAGGAGTTCTCCGCGCTGGAGGCGACGCCGTACGAGAAGGTCCGCGTGCTCGTCCTCGGGCAGGACCCGTACCACGACGACGGCCAGGCGCACGGCATGAGCTTCTCCGTCCTGCCGGGCACCAGGACGCCCCCCTCGCTGCGCAACATCTTCAAGGAGCTGGACGCCGATCTCGGCATCCCGGCCCCCGACAACGGCTACCTGATGCACTGGGCGGAGCAGGGCGTGCTGCTGCTCAACGCGGTGCTGACGGTCCGTGCGCACGAGCCCAACTCGCACAAGGCCAAGGGCTGGGAGAAGTTCACCGACGCGGTGATCAAGGCGGTCAGCGCCCGTGACGAGCCGGTCGTCTTCGTGCTCTGGGGCAACTACGCCAAGAAGAAGCTGCCGCTGATCGACACCACCAGGCACATCGTGGTGCAGGGCGCGCACCCGTCCCCGCTGTCGGCCAAGCTGTTCTTCGGCAGCCGCCCCTTCTCCCAGATCAACGAGGCGCTGGAGGGCTTCGGCGCCGAGTCCATCGACTGGCGGGTGCCGGACCTCAAGGCGAACTGACGCACGGGGAACACAGCAGCGACGGCCACCGGCGCAAGGGGCGGCCGGTATGAAGCCGGCGGGCGCGAAGGCGAGCTGACCAGCACCGGCGTGGCGGCGGCTCGTGCGGCCGCCCGCCCGGACGTGCGAAGCTGGAGCCGGACGTGAGGCCGGCGAAGGGGGGCGTTCGTGCGCCGGACGTGGCGAAGGACTCTGCTTCGGCTGGGCGCGGTGGCGATGGCGCTGACGGCGGGCGCTGTCGGCTGCTCGGGTGCGCCCGCGCCCGAGCAGCCTCCTGCCACCGCGCCCGCGGCGTCCGGCGCGCCGCCGCCCACCGCCGGCAGCACCTCGCTGGCCCCGGCCCCGGAGCAGCCGTCCGGCCAGACGTTCTTCGTCCCCGCGACACCGGCCGGCGCGCAACTGGCCGAGCTACGGGCCAAGGGCCGGACGGCGGAGGCCGACACCCTCGCCCGGATCGCCGGGCAGCCGGCGGCACGCTGGCTCGGGGAGCAGGACACCGGCGGCACCGCCGAGGAGCTCAGCCGGCAGGCCGCCGCCGTCGGGCGGACCGCGGTGCTGGTGGCGTACGCCATCCCGCATCGCGACTGCGGCCAGTTCTCCGCCGGCGGGGTCGCCGACGCGGCCGCGTACCGGGCCTGGATCACCGCGATCGGCGCGGGTCTGGCCGACCGCGGCGCCTGGGTGGTGCTGGAGCCGGACGCCGTCGCGCACAGCCTGGAGGGCTGTGGTCTGGGTGCCGCGGACGTCGCCGAGCGGTATGCGCTGCTCGCCTTCGCGGTGAAGGAACTGAAGAAGCACCAGCGGGTGCGGGTGTACCTGGACGCCGGCAACGCCGGCTGGGTGCAGGACCGTCAGGCGCTGGTCGGCGCCCTGCGCAGCTCCGGGATAGGTGAGGCGGACGGCTTCGCCGTGAACGTCGCCAACTTCTACACCACCGACCGGAGTGCCGCGTACGGCAGTGAGCTGTCGGCGGCGCTCGGCGGCAAGCACTTCGTCATCGACACCAGCCGCAACGGCAACGGCCCGCTGGGCGGCGAGGCCTGGTGCAACCCACCCGGGCGCCGGCTCGGTGAGCGGCCGACCCAGGAGACGGGCCGGCCGTGGGTGGACGCCTACCTGTGGGTCAAGAACCCGGGCGAGTCGGACGGCGACTGCGGCCGGGGTGAGCCCCGGCCGGGCGAGTTCTGGCTCCCGTACGCCCTGGGTCTGGCCTCCGACGGATAGCGCGGTGGCCGGGGCTCACTCCGTCACCTGCACCCAGCTGGCGACGGACGGGGTTCCCGCGGTGTCGGTGACGAAGAGCATGTACCAGCCCGGCGGCAGCAGGTCGTGGTTGGCGGGCAGGGTGAGCGAGAGCGTGCCCGCGCCGCGCCCGGCGATGTCCAGCGCCACCGAGCGCTGCTCGACGTCCGTGGCGTGGGTGACCGAACTGGGCCGGATCAGCTTGGCGGTGGCGATCCGCTCCGGGGCCGGGGTGGCGGCCGAGATGGTGCTGCCGAGCTTGGCGGCGGCCGGGGCGCCGGTCAGCTCCGGGCGGTCGCCGTGGAAGAGGTACGGCGGGGTGTAGATCTCGATCCGCTGCTCGAAGTCGGCCGGCCGGGTGTCCGCGCGGTCGGCGAAGAGCGGGTTGGAGCCGAGCACGACCACCCGTCCGTCCGGGAGCAGCAGGGCCTCGGAGTGGTAGTCCCGGCCGACGGCGGGTGCGGCGGCGGTGGTGAAGGCGTTGGTGTCCGGGTGGTAGACCTGGGCCTTCAGCAGATCGCTGCTGTGCTTGCCCCGGTAGTCGGCGGAGCCGCCGGTGGTGAACACGGTGTCGTCCGGCAGGATCACGCTGTTCAGGTAGCGGGTGCCGCCGGCCGGCAGGTCCGGGCCCGGGGTGAAGGCGGGGTCGGGCGCGGAGAGGTCGGCGATGTCCGTCCGGGCGGTGGAGCGGGGCGACTCCCCGACGCCGCCACCGCCGAGGACCATCACCTTCTGCGTCTGCGCGGGCGGCAGCAGCACCGAGGACGAGGTCTCGGTCAGGTCGGGATCGCGAAGGCCTTCGACGGGCCGGAAGCTGTTGGCCGCGAGGTCCCAGAGGCCCGGCCGGCGGCCCTGGTCGGCCGGGCCGTAACCGGCGTTGGAGCCGGAGTAGAACAGTTTGCCGGAGGCCGTCAGGAAGAGTGAGGGGTAGGTGGGGAAGTACTGGTCGGGGGCTTTCGACCAGGTCCTGGCCACCGGGTCGTAGATCTCGTTGTCCTGGCCGCCGAGGATGCGGCCGGTGTCGTCCAGGCCTGAGACGGTGATCACCCGGCCGTCCCCGAGACCGGTGAGCGTCGGGTACCAGCGGGCGTACGCCATGTCGCCGACCCGCTCGTACTGCTCGGTGTCCGGGTTGAACTCGAAGGCCGACCGGATGCCCTGGAAGTCCTGCTTCTCCAGCGTCATCCGCTCCGCCATGCCGTAGAGGTTGCGGGCGTCGGCGCCGCTCAGGCCCTTGATGGCGTACTGGGTGCTGCTCCCGTTGACGTACGCGGCTCCGGGCTCGCCGGCCTCGACGAAGACCTGCTGCTCGGCGGCGGTGACCTTGGTGGCGGCGCCGCTGCCGCTCTTGACGGCGGCGGGCACCGTGACCTCGGCGGTGGAGCGGTACTCGCGGCCGTCCGGAGCGGTGAACACCGTCCCCCTGGGCAGGGTGCGGCCGGTGTCCGGGTTCTCGTTGCGTACCCGCATGGCGCCCGCGGCCTTCCTGACCGCGCCGTCCAGGGCCTCGTAGCGCAGCGTGCCGCCGGCCACCAGCAGGCGGCCGTCGGGCAGCGCGGTGTGTCCGCCGCAGAACATGTCGGCGGGGGTGGGGATCAGCCGGTAGGTGTTGCGGGCCGGATCCCAGAGCAGGCTCTTGAAGCTGCCCGCGTCGAAGCTGCGCTGGTCGTTGCCGGATCCGGCGATGATCAGGATCTTGCCGGTGCGCAGCAGCGTCGCGTGGACGGCGTTGATCCGGAACTCGGCCGGCAGCTCGACGGTCTGCCAGTGGCCGTACTCGGCCTTGTAGGCGGGCCGGTTGATCACGTACCGGTGGTACTGGCTGCCGGCGAAGCCCAGCACGGCGGGTGCGTTCATTCCGGCGACGGTGAGGACGACGGTGCTGCCCAGGGCGAAGCGCCTGGTGCGGCCGGCGTTGCGGATCTTCACGATGGTGCCCCCTGTACTGCGCTCCGGTACCGCTCTCGTGTACTGATCTCCGGTGTTCTCGGTGTTCTCAGTGTTCTCGGTGCTCACGGTGTTCACGGGCTGCTCGGGCTGCTCGGGCGACCGCGCGGGCGGTGCCGTCGGTGCGGTCAGCTCGTGCCGCTGCCGCTGCCGCTGCCGCTGCCGCTGCCGGTTGCGGGGCGGCGGTTGCGGTAGCCGTCCGCGCCGCACACGCAGAGCGGCAGCAGGCTGAAGAAGAGCGCGATGCAGGCCCAGACCCGCATCGCGACATGGTCGTGGCCGGTGAAGAAGGAGGCCGTCACGGCGCCGCCGAAGACCAGCACCCAGAACAGGTGGATCCGGAAGGTGGCGAGCCGGTCCCGGCTGGCGGAGTCGCCTTTCGGGGTGACCACGAAGCGGCTCCGGCGGCGCAGCGCCGCCTGTAGCAGCGAGGCGGCGTAGATCGGCCCGCAGAGCGCCGACATCACCATCCCGGCGACGCCGGAGGAGCCGGCGGGTTCGTGCGGGCTCACGTTGTGCCGGCGGTTCCAGGTGTAGAGCAGGACCTGGAGGGCGGCGGCGTCGCTGTAGAGCATCATCCAGATCTCGGAGGAGACCTGCACCCCCGATGCTCCGAAGCCGAGGTAGAGCACGCTGGAGAGCCCGCCGAGCAGCCAGGTGAGGGCGGCCATCGGGTAGAAGCAGACCATCAGCGTGTAATTGAGCAGCCGGCCGGGCGTCAGCCGCCAGGCGGCCCGCCAGTACTGGGTGAGGATGGTCTCGTAGGTGCCTCGGCTCCAGCGCAGTTGCTGGGAGAAGAAGTCCGTCCACGAGGACGGGCCCTCGCCGACGGCCAGCACGTCCGGGGTGTAGACGGACTTCCAGCGGGCGCCGGTCGCGGGGTTGCGGCGGCGGTGGAACTCGAGGCCGGTGGCCATGTCCTCGGTGATCGAGTCGCGGAGCCCGCCGATGGACCGCAGTGCGCTGATCCGCACCGCGTTGTTGGTGCCGACGAACATCGGCGCGCCGTAGCGGTTGCCGGCCCGCTGGATCAGCGCGTGGAAGAGGAACTGCTGGCTCTCGGAGAACCGGGTGACGGCCGAGCCCGAGCTGCGGTAGTTGCCGTACACCTGCGGGCCGACGACGAAGGCCACGTCCGGGTCGCGGAAGTAGCCGAGCATCCGCTCGCCGAACTCGGGCAGCGGGACGTGGTCGGTGTCCACCGAGACCCAGAAGTCGTAGTCGTCGCCGTGTGCCTGGAGCCAGCTGTTGTAGTTGCCGTGCTTGGTCTTGCGCCGGAAGCTGCCGGTGGGCCGGTTCCAGCGCTCGACGCCGTGCCGGGTGAAGTGGTGCACGCCGAGTTCGGCGCAGAGCGCGCGCATCGCGGGGTCGTCGCCCTCGTCGAGCAGCCAGAGGTCGTACGGCCCTTCGTGGCGGACGGCGCGGGCGGCGGTGAGCGTCGCGCGGACCATCTCGGGTGGTTCCTTGCCGGGGACGCAGGTGGTGAGGAAGGCCACTCGGGTGCCGGACTGCGGCGCGACCGGGACGGGGTCGCGGGCGACGAGCGTGGCGTGGGCGTTGGAGACGACGTTGACCAGCCGGAAGACCTCGACGATGGCGACGATGGCGATCATCACCTTGTCCCCGGCGAGCAGCCAGGGGTGGTGCTCCCCGGGGCGGTCCGGCCAGTGGCCCGGCAGCAGCAGCCAGACCAGCAGGGTGGCCTCGACCACGGGCGCGGCGGTCAGCAGCAGGGTGGCGCGCAGGCGGTGCGGATCGTGGCGCAGCAGGCTGCGGTACTGCACCCGGTAGGGCGCGGCGGCCGGCCCCGGCTCCGGCTCCGGCCGGGGCAGCGGACCGGCGAGGTGGCTGAAGCGGGCGTAGTCGTAAGGGGTCAGGGATAGGTCGGGCACGGCCGGCGCGGCCGATGACAAGGCCTTGGCCACTGCGGTCACTCCCCCCGGTGGGCCGCGGTCTGCTGTACTCGTTCAACGCGTACGACCGTCCAACTCTCCCCGGGGGAACACGTGATCGCAACCGATCCTGGATTCGATCAGCTATTCGGCGGGCGGCGCCGAACGGTCTCGGCCATCCGGCGCCGGGTCGGCGTTGATGCTTCGATCCGGTGTCCGGGACTCGAACGGGTGCTCGTTGCCGGGGGTATGTCCACCGTGCACAGGGGAGCGGGTCCGGGTACGTGCCGCGCGGCCATGTCCCGGCGCCGGCCCGGCGCCTAGAGTGCGCGGGGAGCAACCGGCCGGCGGGAGGGGCGAGGCGTGAACGGGTACAGGTCGCGGCACGAGGAACTGACGGTGCCGGTTGCGGGCGGCGCGCTGACGGTCCTGCGCTGGCCGGCCGCCGATCCTGCGGCTCCCGTCGTGCTGGCCGTGCACGGCATCACCGCCAACGGCCTGGCCTGGTCCGAGGTCGCCGGCGCGCTGGCCGGCCGCGTCACCCTGCTGGCACCCGACCTGCGCGGGCGCGGCGCCAGCCGCACGCTCGGCGGCCCGTACGGCCTGGCCCGGCACGCCGACGACATGGCCGAACTGATCTCCGCCCTCGGGCTCGGGCCGACCGTCCTCGCGGGCCACTCGATGGGCGCCTGGATCGCGGCCCTGACGGCGGTGCGCCACCCCGCTCTGGTGCGCCGGCTGCTCCTGGTGGACGGGGCGGTGAGCCTGCCGCTGCCGGCCGGAGTGCCGCCGCAGGACGCGCTGGCGGCGGTGCTCGGCCCCGCCCTCGCCCGGCTGTCGATGAGCTTCGCCGACCGGGACGCCTACCGGACCTTCTGGCGCAAGCACCCCGCGTTCGGCGGTGCCTGGTCATCGGCGATCGAGGCGTACATCCAGCGTGACCTGATCGGCGCGGAGCCAGAACTCCGTTCCTCCTGCGTCCTGGAGGCGGTGCGGGCGGACGGCGCCGAGGTGCTGCTCGACCCGGACGCCGCGGCGGCGGTGCACCGGCTGCCGTGCACCGCCGAGCTGCTCCTCGCGGAGCGCGGGCTGCTGGACGAGGCGCAGGCGCTCTACGACGAGGAGCGGATCGCGGCGGCGGGGCTGGACCCGGACCGGGTGACCTCGGCGGCGTTCGTCCCGGACACCAACCACTACTCGATCCTCCGGGGCGGGCGCGGCGCGGACACCGTGGCGCGGCGGCTGCTCGGCGCCGCCGGCTGAGCGGGCCCAGCTCAGCGCACCCGGCCCGCCGCGCCGTACCCGGGCCCAGCTCAGCGCACCCGCGCCACCCCCACCTCGGCGGCTCAGGCCGCCGCGCTCACCCGGCCGTACCGAGGAAGCTCTGCCAGCCGCCGGACGGTGCCTGCCCCACGCCGAGGGTGCGCAGCTTGCGCAGCGTCGACTGGTCCTGCACCTCCAGCCACTCGACGAGCTGGCGGAACGAGACCAGCCGCACCTCGGGCTTGTCCGCGATGGTCTTCAGCGTCTCCTCGACGGCGTCCATGTAGATCCCGCCGTTCCACTGCTCGAAGTGGTTCCCGATGAACAGCGGCGCCCGGTTGCTGTTGTAGGCGCGGTCGAAGCCGGCGAGGTAGGAGTCGCGGGCCTGGGTGCGCCAGTCGTTGTACTTGGCCGGGTCGCCCTTGGTGCTCCCCTTGGACTGGTTGGCCAGGATGTTGTAGTCCATCGACAGCACCTGGTACGAGTGCCCGGGGAAGGGTATGCCCTGGAGCGGGAAGTCCCAGATCTTGCCGTCCTGCACCTTCTGCGGCCAGATCTGCAGGCCGCCGGGCGAGCTCGCGTCGTACTTCCAGCCCAGCTTGGCCGCGGTCGGCAGCAGTGCCTTCTGCCCCTCCAGACAGGGCGTGCGGCCGCCGATCAGCTCCTTGTGGTAGTCGAACGGCAGCGGGTCGACGTCGGTGAAGCCGGTGTTGGTCCGCCACTGCGTCACGAAGGAGACGGCCTGGTCGATCTCGCTCTGCCAGTCCTCGGGCGACCACTTGTTGACGCCGTTGCCGTCCGGGCGGGAGGAACAGAAGTGCCCGTTGAAGTGCGTGCCGATCTCGTGCCCGTCCAGCCAGGCCTGGCTGAGCAGGTGGATGGTGTTCTTGACCGCGCCGTCGGAGAGGTAGGGGATGTCGGAGGCGCCGACGGAGTGCTGCGGCGGGTGGTACAGGTCGGCCTTGCCCTTGGGCAGGGTGTAGATGCCGGAGAGGAAGAGCGTCATCGACGCCTTGTGCTCCTTGGCGAGCTTGAGGAAGCGCGGGAACTGGCCGTCGTCGGTGGCCCCCGCGCCGTCCCAGGAGAACACCACGAACTGCGGCGGGCGCTCGCCCGGCTTGAGCTTCTCCGCCTTCGGCTGGTTCGGCTGCGCGCCGGTGTCCGAGGTCGAGCCGTCGCCGATCGGCGTGCCCTTCACGGCTCCGCTCGCGCTCGCGCTGGGGCTGCCGGAGCCGCTGCCGTTCCCGCCGGGCGTGGCGTTCTCGCCGGCCGCGCCCCGGGTGGTGGCGGTGGACGGGGAGCTGCCGCTGGAGCAAGCCGTGACGGCTCCGAGCGCCGCCGCCCCTGCGGCGGCGCCCAGCACGGTCCTGCGCGAGATGCTGCTCATGGTCTCCCCTGGTGCCGATGTCCGGTCGCTGCGGTGGCGGTCCGCCGGGCCGCCCCGGCGCGGGCACCCCGGTGCGGACGACGGGCCGTCAGGCAGCGTTGTCATAATCGGACGGTAATGGTTATTCCGCCATTAGCGCGTGATCCGAGGGGAGAAGCCGCGTTCGGCTCGGCCCCCTGGTAAGCACCACGTGCCCGGCGTCCCGGACGGCTCCGGGAACGGGCCTTCTGTTGCAGTCCTGTGACGTGCCGTCCCGTGACGTGCGCCGTCGCGTGGCCGGGTCGTCGCGTCGCCGGGGCGCGTGCGAGGACACCGCGCGCAGCCCGTCCCGACGGGGCCTCAGACCGCCTGGAGCCGGCGATGGCGCCGGACCGCCCGGGCGCTCGCGGAGCTGATCGCGGTGGCCGCCGCGCAGGACACGGCCAGGCTCAGCCAGGCCGTGTCGAACCAGTGGCTGTTCAGCCAGCCCAGCGTCACGATGTAGCTCGCCCAGATCAGCGCCGCCAGCGCGGACCAGCGCAGGTACCGACGGGGATGGGCGGGGGAATGGCCCATCGCGAGGTCGAGCACGGTACGGCCGGCCGGCACGAAGCGGGCGATCACCACGATCGCCGCGGTGGCCCCCGTGGTGCGGTTGTCCAGCGCGCGCTGTACCCGTTCGACGCTGGCCGCCAGCTGCGGCCGGTGCTCCAGGCGGCGGTGCACCGAGGGGGCCCCGCGCCGGGCCAGCCCGAGCAGCAGCAGGTCGCCGAGGAAGGACGCGACCGCGACGGCGAGGGCCAGCATCAGCGGAGCGCCGTCGATCCGGGAGGTCTTCAGTACGGCGAGGATGACCAGGGTGCCGCTGGGCAGGAAGGGCAGGAAGGCGTCACCGAGTACGGCGCAGAGCGCCACGGCGCAGATCCACGAGGATCCCAGCAACGCTGCGATGTCCATGTCGTACTCCCTCCAGACCGCCCGGGGGAGCAGTGGCTACAGGGGCCAACGCTAGCGGGTCGACCTTTCATGCCCTGAAGCACCCCCTGTGTGGCCGGGGTCACAGCAAGGCGCGAGCCCCCGGAGCGGGGTGCCGCTCCGGGGGCTCGCGGGGATCGGGCGTGCTGGTCCAGCCCGCCGACCTTGCTGACGAGTGCGGATCCGTGCGTGATCCGCCCTGCTCGGTAGCCTGCCGGATACCGGCCGCCACCCGCGACCCCTGGGGCTGGCGACTTCCCGCGCTGGCGTGAAACCGCCACCGCCGCAGGCTTGCTGGTCGACCGTCAGGTGGGCTACCGGCCGAACGGCCGGTCGAGTGGCCGTCCGGACAGGACAGCATCCCGGCTGAGGGCGGGACCGTCCGAGGCCGTGCCGGGCTGCCGGCCGACGGGATCCCCGGGCGCGCGCGATGCGGCGCGCGCCGGCTGCCGGCCGACTTCACCGACCCGGGGAACAGCCGGCCGCCCCCGCCGGTTGTCCCCCGACGGCGGACACCCCGCTCGTACAAGGAGCACCGCGTACCAGGCGTCGCAGGCGCCCGAAGGCGCCCCGCCCTACCCGACCAGGAGGCCACGGCATGACCAGCGAGGACCAGCGGACGCCCGCAACCGACCGGCCGGCCGGCGGCCTGCCGCACCGGGGCGACGCCGTCCGGGGGGTGCCCCGGGGCACCGCGCCCGCGCCGCTGTCCATCCTCGACCTCGCCACCGTCGGCGTCGGCTACACCCCGGCCGAGGCGCTCGCCGCGGCCACCGCCCTGGCCCGCAGCGCCGAGGAGTGGGGCTACCACCGCTTCTGGGTGGCCGAGCACCACGGCATGCCCGGGGTCGCCAGCTCCACCCCGGCCGTCCTGCTCGCCCACCTCGGCGCCCACACCGCCACCCTGCGCCTGGGCTCCGGCGGCGTGATGCTCCCCAACCACGCGCCGCTCGCCATAGCCGAGCAGTTCGGCCTGCTGGAGGCCCTCAACCCGGGCCGGATCGACCTCGGCCTCGGCCGGGCGCCCGGCACCGACCAGGCCACCGCCCGGGCGCTGCGCCGCGGCCTCACCGAGGGCGCCGACGACTTCCCTCAGCAGCTCGCCGAACTCACGCACTTCCTGGACGGCGACTTCCCGCCGGGTCACCCCTACGCCCGGCTGGCCGCCGTCCCCCGGGGCGCGTCCCGGCCGCCGGTCTGGCTGCTCGGCTCCTCCGGCTTCAGTGCCCGGCTGGCCGGCCGGCTCGGCCTGCCGTTCGCGTTCGCGCACCACTTCGGCGGCAACAACACCATCCCGGCGCTGGATCTCTACCACTCCAGCTTCCGCCCCTCCGCCGTGCTGGCGGAGCCGTACACGCTGATCGGGGTGAGCGCGGTCGCCGCCGAGGGGCAGGGGCAGGCCCGCCGGCTGGCCAGGTCGGCCGGGCTGGGCATGCTCAGGCTGCGCCGCGGCAGCCCCGGCCCGATCCCCACCCCGCAGGAGGCCGAGGAGTACCCGTACAGCCCGGCCGAGGCCGACTTCCTGGAGGGCTGGCTGGCGAACGTGGTGCTCGGCGCGCCGGGTGAGGTGGCGGACGGCCTGGAGGCGCTGCGCAAGCGCACCGGCGCCGACGAGCTGATGGTCACCTCGCACATCCACGGGCACGAGGCCCGGCACCGCTCGTACGGGCTGATCGCGCACGCCTACGGCCTGACGGACCGCCCGGTGTAGCGCGCCGGGTCAGTGCGGGTGGACGCGGCCCTCGCGCAGTATGGCGGCCACCAGCTCGGCCGCGCCGGGGCGGGCGAAGTACCAGCCCTGTGCGGTGTCGCAGCCGGTGAGCCGCAGGCGCTCCGCCTGGGCGGCGTTCTCGATGCCCTCGGCGGTGACGGTGAGGCCGAGCGCGTGCGCCAGCTGCACCATCGCGCCGACGATCTGCTCGTCCGCGTCGGTGCGCCGCGAGCGGGGGTCGGGGCGCCCGCCGGGCGCCGGGTCGCGAAAGCCCTCGATGAAGGTGCCGTCCAGCTTGAGCACGTGCACCGGCAGCCGGGAGAGGTAGGCGAGGTTGGAGTAGCCCGTACCGAAGTCGTCGATCGCGATCCGGATCCCCATGTCGGACAGCGCCTGGAGGGCCTGGAGCGGCCGTCCGCCAGGGCCGAGCACCGCACTCTCGGTGATCTCCAGCTGGAGGAGTCTGGCCGGCAGCCCGGTACGCTCCAGCGCCTGGGCGACATCGGCGACGACATCCGAGTCCCAGATCTGGCGGGCCGCCAGGTTGACGCTGACGAAGGTCTCGTTGTCGGGGAACTCGGCCAGCCAGCGCCGGGCCTGACGGCACGACTCCTCCAGCACCCACTTGCCGAGCGGGACGATCGCCCCGGACTCCTCGGCGAGCGGGATGAAGCGGTCCGGCGAGAGGGTGCCGTACCGGGGGTGGCGCCAGCGCACCAGCGCCTCCGCGCCGTGCACCAGGCCGTCGGCCAGGCCCACCAGCGGCTGGTACTCCACGGTGAACTCGCCGCGTTCCAGGGCCGGCCGCAGTGCGGTGGACAGCAGCTGGCGGGTGAGCTGGTGGGCGCCGCGGTCCGGGTCGTAGAGCGTCCAGCGGGCCCGGCCGTCGGCCTTGGACCAGTAGAGCGTGGCGTCGGCGTCCTTGACCAGGTCGGCCGGGGTGGTCTCGTCCACCGGCCGCTCGACCACGCCCACGCTGGCGGTGACCACCAACTGGTGCCCGGCCACGTCGAAGGGGTGCTCCAGCGCGGCGATCAGCCGGGCGGCCAGTGCGGTGAGCTGCTGACTGCCCTCGCTGTCCGTCACCAGGACGGCGAACTCGTCCCCGCCGAGCCGGGCCACCAGCCGGCCCTCGCCGCCGGAGAACTCGCGCTCCAGCCGGGCGGCGACGGCCACCAGCAGCTGGTCGCCGATGTGGTGGCCGAGCGTCTCGTTGATCGCGGCGAAGCCGTCGAGGTCGACGTAGCAGAGCCCGACCCGGCGCACCGGCGGCGGGCCGTCCAGCGGGCCGGCCGGGGCCCGCCCGTCCAGCAGGGAGCCGGTGCCGGTGGCGAGCCAGGTGGCGTCCAGCCGCTCGAAGAAGAAGGTCCGGTTCGGCAGCCGGGTCAGCGGATCGTGCAGGGCCTGGTACTCGAGGCGGTCCCCCAGGCGCCGCTGCTCGGTGATGTCCTCGACCATCGCGAGGGTGTACATCGGCCGGCCCGAGCCGTCGCGGATCAGCGAGATGGTGACGTTGCTCCACACCGTCCGCCCCTCGCGGTGCTTGAGCTGCTTCTCGACCCGCAGCCGGTCCCGCTCGCCGCGGACCAGCTCGCGGTACAGCCGGCGGGGGGTGTCCTCCGGGTCGATGATGTCGTGGATGTGGGTGCGGACCAGGTCGGAGACCTCGCGGCCGATCATGGCGGCGAAGGCCGGGTTGGCCTCGATGATCCGGTCGCCGGAGTCGATCAGGGCCATGCCGATGCCCGCGTCCGCGAAGGCGGCCCGGAACCGGGACTCGCTGGCGCGCAGCGCCGCGAGCAGGCCGTCGGTGTCGCCGCCCAGCGGGGTGGAGCAGGACGGGCAGAGCGCGGGCGCGGCGCGGGCGCCGCCCAGGGTCTGCTGGCTGTACGTCCGGTACGGCCGGTCGACGCTCGTGGCTCCGCCGGCCCCCGGGTGGTGCGGCAACCCCTCGTGCCGCACGCCTTGGTGGTGTGCGTCGGCCCCCTCGTTCTGGCCCGGCACGGCACGCTCCCGTCCGTTGCTGACGCTGATCCGGCCGACCGTCAGGTGCTGCGGGGCCGGCTTCCCGCACTCTGTCCAGGCCCCCGGAGCTCGGTGCGCGGCGTCCCGGTGGGACGCTCGCGTGAAGAGAAGGGCACTGGCCGATCATAAAGCGCCCACACATCCGGCGGTGACCGCCGCGAGAGTGATTCGCCCTGCTTTCGGGTCAACTGTGGTGGTACGTGCGGGGCGCCCCGGGTCTACATCACACCCGCGCGGCAGGGGCGCGTGCGCCGCGCGTGCGCTCCCCGAGCCGGAGTCGGGGAGCGCACGGTCTGGCCAGGCGTCAGGCGAGCTTGGCCGTCAGGGTGATGGTGGTGCCGGTGAGCGCCTGGCTGACCGGGCAGTTGGCCTTGGCGTCCTCGGCGGCCTTGACGAAGGCGGCCTCGTCCAGACCCGGGACCTGGCCGGTGACGGTCAGGTGGATGCCGGTGATGCCGGTGCCCGGCTGGAACGTCACGTCCGCCTGGGTGTCGAGCTTGGTGGGCGGGTTGCCCGCGCCGGCCAGGCCGTGCGAGAGCGCCATCGAGAAGCAGGCGGAGTGCGCGGCCGCGATGAGTTCCTCGGGGCTCGTCTTGCCGTTCGGCTGCTCGGCGCGGGCCGGCCAGGACACCGGGTACTCGCCGATGCCGGAGGAGGCGAGGGTGACTGTGCCGCTGCCCTCCAGCAGGTTGCCTTCCCAAGCGGTGCGTGCGGTGCGGGTGGTTGCCACGATCGGTACCTCCAGTAGTGAGGGGAGTGCTGATTCGTCACTTCCGGCCATGCCGCGCACCAGCCTACGGGCAGGCTCCGCGCCGGCGGGCCTCCTGCCGGCGACTGTCCGCCGGAGTGTCCGGATCGCGGACGGACGGGCCTGACGATGGGAGTTCGCCCCGGCCGCCCTGTTACATTTGCCCGGGCCCGGGCCCGGCCACAGGTCGGCCGGGTGCCATCCCGCCCGACAGCCCCGGAGCCGCCCCGATGACGGACCAGCCCACGACCCCCGACGCCGCCGGCCAGGCCACCGGGCCGAGCGTGGAGATCGACGACGCCGTCCGGGCCGAGCTGACCAGCCTGCGCGAGAGCATCGACAACATCGACGCCGCCGTCGTCCACATGCTGGCCGAGCGCTTCAAGGCGACCCAGCGGGTGGGCCGGCTCAAGGCCGAGCACAAGCTCCCGGCCGCCGATCCGGCGCGCGAGCGGGACCAGATCAAGCGGCTGCGGGAGCTGGCGGCCGGTGCTCACCTGGACCCGGTGTTCGCCGAGAAGTTCCTCACCTTCATCATCGCCGAGGTCATCCGCCACCACGAGGCCATCGCCCGCTCCTGACCCGGGCGGACCCGGGCGGACACAGGTCACGCGGCCTTCGGACGGCCTTCGGACGGCGTTCGGACGGCCGCGCTGCGGCGTTCGCGCGTCGGATGCAGCTAAATGTCTGATTTCGTGACCCTTCACCCTTGGCGTTAGCGTGCAGTCTCCTGGGAGAGGCGGTGCGGCGATGGCAGGCAGGCGGCAGCAGAGCGGGCGGCAGCGACGGACGGCGGCTGTCCGGGGGCGCCTGCGATGAGCGAGACCCCCACCGGCGGCCCGGCCGCACCGTTCCCCGCACCCGGCTCCGACGTGCCCGGCTCCACCCGCGCCTCGCGCCGCGCGGGCGGCCGTCGGCGCCGGGGCCGCCGGGGCAGGGCGCGTCGGCGGCCGTGGTGGATCGAGCTGCCGGCGATGGTCGCGGTGGGCCTGCTGATCGCGCTGGGGATCAAGACCTGCCTGTTCCAGGTCTTCACCATCCCCTCCGGGTCGATGGAGAACACCCTGCGGATCGACGACCGGGTGGCCGTCAACAAGACGGCACCGCTGCTCGGCTGGGAGCCCAGGGCCGGCGAGCCGGTGGTGTTCAAGGATCCCGGTGACTGGCTGCCGCCCAAGGCGGTCGACGGCAACCCCGTCACCAACGCCGCCGGGCAGGTGCTGAGCTTCATCGGCGTGGCGCCGCCGAGGGACGACAACTACCTGGTGAAGCGCGTCATCGCGACCGCCGGCCAGCACGTCCAGTGCTCGGGGACGACCCTGACGGTCGACGGCAAGAAGGTCGCCGAGCCGTACCTGCACCCGGGGGACGACTCCTGCGCCGGGATGGACTTCGGCCCGGTGACGGTGCCCAAGGGGTCGATCTGGGTCGAGGGCGACCACCGCAGCGCCTCCGCCGACTCCCGCTACCACCAGCGCGAACCCGGTGGCGGAGCGGTACCGGTGGACAACGTGGTCGGCCCCGTCGCGGCCGTGGTCTGGCCGGTCCCGCACCTCGACTGGTTCGGCTGGACGGGCCGCTGACCGGAGCACCCGGACCGGAGACGAGGGACCGGAGACGAGGGAGGGGCGGAGCGGGAGGTCGGATCGGCCGACTTCCCGCTCCGCCCCTCCCGCTTCGGGTCCGGGTCAGTCCTCGCTGCCGCCGCCGCGGCCGGTGCGGACGCTGAGGGCGGTGGCTCCGGCGAGTGGCACGGCATCGGCCGGTGACGGCGTCGGCGCGGCGGCGGCCGCCGGGCGCGCGTCCTCCGGGGCGGGCTTGCTGATCTGGGCGGCGAAGGCGCCGGCCAGTACGAGCAGGCCGCCGGCCAGCTGCGGGGCGCCGAGGTGCTCGCCGAGGAGGATCCAGGCCAGCACGGTGGCGACCACGGCCTCCAGGTTGGCCACCACGCCGGCCACCGGCGGCGACAGGTGCTGCACGGCGATCACGCCGGTCAGGTACGCGAGCACGGTGGCGACCAGCACCATCCAGGCCGCGGGCAGCAGCGCGGGCACCGAGTGCCCTGCCAGCGTCACCCGGTGGCCGAGCAGGCCCCAGTCGGCGTCCCAGGGGCGGGTGAAGGCGGTCAGCAGCACCGCGCCGACCAGCAGGCCGTACGCGCTGACCGCGATCGGGTCCACCGGCCGCTCGCCGCGGCTGCCCGCGTCGGCCAGGACGAAGTAGCCGACCTGGCAGCAGGCGGCGCCGAGCGCGAACAGGACGCCGAGCGCGTCGAAGCTCAGCCCGTTCCAGACCTCGACCACGCAGGCGAGCCCGGCCACGGCGACGGCCGCGCCGATCGCCGCGCCCCGGGTGATAGGGCGCCGCTGGACGAACTTCACGTAGGCGATCAGCAGCGGCGGCCCGAGGTACTCGATCAGCAGGGCGACGCCCACCGGGATCCGGGAGATCGCCGCGAAGTAGCACGCCTGGACACCGGCCACGGCGAGCAGCCCGAAGCCCAGCAGCAGCCCGGGCCGCTGCAGTACGGCGGCCCGGTGCTTGTAGGCGAGCGGCAGCAGCACCACGGCGGCGCCGGTCACCCGGAGCCAGACCACGTGCAGGGGCGAGAGTCCCGCCTCGATCAGGGGCTTGGCGGCCGTGCCGGAGCCGCCGAAGGCGATGGCGGAGACCAGCGCGAGGGTCAGGCCCAGTGACCTGCCGCGGGCGAGCGGGTGGGACGTGTGCATTTGCGCATTCTGTCAGCAGGTCCGGCCGGAACGTAAGGTGCCATCTTGGATTTCACTGCTGCACGTTTGTACGCACCGGCTGGACCCGCCGCCCCCGCAGCCCCCCGGCCCGCCGTCCGGGGGGGCTGCCTACGGGAGGGCGGCGTCGTTCGGGGCGGTGACCGGCGGGCCGGTGGGCGGCGTGGTCGAGCCGCTTCCGGTGGCCGTCGCCGCGGGTGAGCGGGTGGGCTGGGCGGTGGGCGCCGGTGAGCCGCCGGCCGTGCCGGGCGCCGAGGAGGAGGCCCCGCCGCCGGCCGGCGCGGACGGACCGCCCGTACCGCCCGCACCGGCACCGGCGCCGGTGGAGGGGGTGGAGCGCCGGCCGCCGTGCGAGCCCGGCCAGGCGCCGGAGCCCGAGCCGGTACCCGACCCGTCGCCGGGCGCGGCCGCACTCGGGGACGCGCCCGCGGGCTCGGCCGCCGGCGCCGAGGGGCCGGCGGTGGGGCTCGCCGCGTCGGGCGTGCCGCTGTCCCCGGCGGACAGTGCGCCGCGGGTGTCGAACGCCGCCACCGGCTTCCCGAACAGGGCGGCCTTCATGTACGCCGTCCAGATCTGCGCCGGGTACTGCCCGCCGGCCGCGCCGTTCACACCGCCGGTACCGCTCAGGCTGACCTGCGCGCCGGTGGCCGGATCCTGTCCGAACAGCGCCACCGAGGTGACCAGCTCCGGTGTGTAGCCGACGAACCAGACCGACTTCTGGTCGTCGGTGGTGCCGGTCTTGCCGGCGGCCGGCCGGCCCAGCCCCTTGGCCCGGAAACCGGTGCCGCCCGGGTCGTCGATGACACCGCGCAGCATCGCGGTGACCTGCTTGGCGCTCTGCTCACCGATCGCCCGGGTGGCCTTCGGCGCGGGCAGCGGGACCTGCTCGCCCGCGTGCTCCAGCGACTGCACCAGCCAGGGGTCGGTCTGCCGGCCGCCGTTGTCCAGCGTGGCGTAGACCCCGGCCAGGTCCAGGGCGCTCGGGGTGGAGGAACCCAGCACGATCGACGGGTGGGCGTCCAGCCCGGGGGTGTCGGCGGGCATCCCGAGCGCGACGGCCGTGTCCCGGACCTTCGCCAGCCCGGTGTCCTGGCCGAGCTGGGCGAAGACGGAGTTCACCGACCAGTCGGTGGCCTGCTGGAGGGTGATCTGGCCGTAGTTCCTGCGGCCCTCGTTCGGCGGGTCGTACGGCACGCCGGTGCCGCCCTTGACCTTGCGCCCGCTGGTGCCGTCGTAGACGGTGCGCGGGGTGACGACCTGCCCGGACTGGGTCTTCGCCCGGCCGTCCAGCGCCGCCGCCAGCGCGATCGCCTTGAAGGTGGAGCCGGCCTGGTAGTCCCGGCGGGTGGCGTTGCTGACGTAGTGCCCGGTGTAGTCGGTGCCGCCGTACAGCGCGACCACCGCGCCGCTCTTCGGGTCGATCGAGACGGCGCCGGCCTGCGCGTTGGCGTCCTGCTTGCGCCGCTGCGGGTCGAGGTTGTCGGTGAGCTGCTTCTGTACGGCGTCCTGGAGGTCCCGCTCGCGCGCGGGGTCGATGGTCAGCCTGATCGTGTAGCCGCCGGCGGCGAGCTCGGCCTCGCTGATGATCCGGTGCGAGGTGAGGTAGTCGGTGGCCGCGTTCACCAGGTAGCCCGCCTGCCCGCCGAGGCCGGGGGCGGCCTGGGCGGCCTTGACCGCGGGGAAGGTGACGTTCGCCCGGTCGGCGGCGGAGAGCCAGCCCTTCCGGACCATCCCGTCGAGCACGTAGTTCCAGCGGTTCAGGGCGTTCTGCTTGCCCGCCGGGGTCGCGGTGGCGACGTCGTAGGCGCTCGGCGCGTTGAGCAGCGTCGCGAGGTAGGCACCCTGCGCCGGGGTCAGTGCCGCCGCGTCCACGCCGAAGTACGCCTGGGCCGCGGCCTGGATGCCGTACGCGCCGCGGCCGTAGTACGAGGTGTTGAGGTAGCCCGCCAGGACGTCGTCCTTGGTCTCGGTGGCGTCCACCTTGATCGCTATGAAGAGTTCCTTCACCTTGCGGCTGATGCTCTGCTTCTGGGTCAGGTAGGTGTTCTTCACGTACTGCTGGGTGATCGTGGAGCCGCCCTGGGTGCCCTGGCCCTTGGCGGTGTTCACGGCGGCCCGGATCAGGCCCGGCACGTTGACGGCGCCCTCGTGGTAGAAGTCGCGGTCCTCGGCGGCCAGTGCGGCGTGCTGCGCGGCGGGGGAGACCTTGTCGAGGCCGACGTTCTGGCGGTTGGTCTGACCGGTCCTGGCGAGTACGGAGCCGTCCTGGTAGAGCCAGGTGTTGCTCTGCGCGGTCGCGGAGGCGTGGGCGTCGGGCACCTGCACCAGGGCGATGCCCAGGGCGAACAGCCCCACGCCGAGCAGCGTCGAGGCGGCGAGGCCGAGCAGGGTCAGCCGCCAGGTGGGCACCAGCCGGCGCCGGCCGGTGCGCCGGGGTCGCCGCCTGCCTCGGGTACCGGTCTTCCTCACAGTGATACGTGGCAACGCGGCGGGCCTTTCCTACGGGCGGATCGTGCCAGCCTGCACAGGTGGATTCGTCAGACGTTAGGGACCTTTGTCCCGTTTACCGATCGATTGCGTCACACCGGGGGTCGACCGGGCCTGGCCGGGGCTCGCGCGGGCCGGGCCACCGCTGCCCGGGAACGCCGAGAGGCCCTCCGCTTTCGCGAAGGGCCTCTCGGTTGTCTGTGCGCCGCCAGGGACTCGAACCCCGGACCCGCTGATTAAGAGTCAGCTGCTCTAACCAACTGAGCTAGCGGCGCCTGCTGACCCGGAGAACAATACACGGTCCCGGCGGAAGTCGGGGCATGGGCCGTCGGCGCGCGGGTGATATGTCCGATGAGTGGCGATTAGGGTGGGCTGGTGTCCAGTCTCCCCACCGCAACGACGGCGGCGTTCGTCCGGATCGACGGGCGACCGGTCCATGTGCGCCGCGAGGGCCGCGGGCCGGTCTGCGTGCTCAGCGGCGGTCTCGGCAGCAGCTGGTTCGACTGGGACCCGGTCCTCCCGCTGCTGGCCCCGTACCGCACCGTGGTCCGCTTCGACCGCCCCGGCTACGGCCTCAGCGCTCCCTCGCCCACCGCGCCCACCCTGGCCGGGGAGGCCGAACGGATCCGCCGGGTGCTGGACGCCCTGGGCCTGCCCGGCCCCTGCACGGTGGTCGGTCACTCGCTGGCCGGCTTCTACGTGGAGGCCTTCGCCCGGCTGTACCCCGACCGTACGGCCGGCCTCGTCCTGGTGGACGGCAGCACCGAGCCCGCCCCCAGGCCCCGCCCGGCCCCGGCGCTGCGCGACCGGGCGGCCCGTACGGTCGCCGCGTCCGCCACCGCGCTCGGTGTGCCGTACCTGCTCGGGCCAACCGCGCGGCGGCTGACCGCCCGGGTCACCACCGTCCGCCGCAAGGACCTCGCCCCCGACGCCCTGGTGCGCCGCTGCTACCGCACCGGCCGCGTCCTGGGTGCGATGCTCCGGGAGAACGGCCGCTACCTGGACCTGGCCGCCGACCTGGCCGAAGTGCGCCGCGCGGCGCCACTGCCGGACGTACCGGCCCTGGTCCTGGCGGCCGACCGCGGCCGGGGCTCGCGCCACACCCGCCACTGGCTGGCACGCCAGAGCGACCTGGCCGCCACGCTCGGTGCCGAGTTCCGTACGGCCGCCCCGTCCGGGCACCTGCTGATGTACGACCGCCCGGACGCCGTCGCCGCGGCGGTCCTGGACGCCGGCTGAGCCCGGGCGCCGCGCTGTGCCGGGGGCCGGTTCAGCCCGAGGAGCCGTCGGCCGAGTCCGAGTTCAGTACGCGTCGGACGGCGGCGGCGATCGGCAGTTCCCGCATCAGGACCCGGACCGCGCGCCGGGCCGGCGCACCCTCCGGGCCGGGGAGGACCCGCCGCTCCAGCCGGCCGGCGGCGATCAGCCCGGCCAGCTGGCGGTCCCGCGCGTCCGCCGCGCCGCCGGGCGGGGTCAGCGCGGCCGCCCGGACCCGGGCGCCGATCTCCCGCACCGTCTCCGGTGACGTCGAGACGAACCGGCGGTAGGGGAGGAACCCGAGCAGCCGGCGCGACTCCACGGTGACCAGCCCCTGGGTGACCAGCGAATCGAGGTAGCCGTCCGCCGCCTTGAACGACGTCCGGCGCACGGTGGCGTCGAGCCCGGCCCCCCGGCGCCGCTTGCCCGAGTCGCTCAGCCTGGCCAGCACGGCGGCGCCCGCCGGATCGCTCGCGCCGAGCGGCTGGAACCCGGTGATGTGCCGCTTCTCCACCGTGATCGCGCCGCGGACCAGCAGCTCGGCCAGCACAGCGCCGGCGATCACCCGGTGGAAGTTGAGCGGCTGTCTGATCCGCCCGGTCCGGGGGTCGGCGCACAGGAGCAGCAGCTCCTCGGGGAGCGGGCGGCGGGCCATCGGCGTCTCCTGTCCTGGCCGGCGCATCCGGCACGGGGCTTCAGTGTGCCGGGCCGCCGGTCGTGCTGGGAACGCCGAGAGGCCCTCCGCTTTCGCGAAGGGCCTCTCGGTTGTCTGTGCGCCGCCAGGGACTCGAACCCCGGACCCGCTGATTAAGAGTCAGCTGCTCTAACCAACTGAGCTAGCGGCGCCTGCTGACGCGGAAGACATTACACGCAGTGCGCCGATCCGCCGAATCGCAGCGGCCCGGCCACGGTGGGTCACCGTGGCCGGGCCGGAGTGGGAAGTCGGACCGGCCGACTTGCCACTCCGGGCGCCCGGCCCGCGCCGCCCGGCGCGACGGGCGTGGTCAGGCCGGCTCGGGGTAGTGACAGGCGGCGGCGTGGTAGGCGAGCGGGGCGTCGGCGGGTGCGGCCAGCGGCGGGGCCTGCTCGGCGCAGCGGGTGCGCCGCCCGGGATCGAGCAGGGCGTGGACGGGGCAGCGGGTGCGGAAGGCGCAGCCGGTGCGGCGTTCGGTGGGGGACGGCGGGTCGCCGGCCAGCAGGACGCGGGTGCGGGTGCGCTCGGCCGCCGGGTCGGGCAGCGGCACGGCGGAGAGCAGCGCCCGGGTGTAGGGGTGGCGCGGGTGGTCGAAGACGGCGGACACCTCGCCCTGCTCGACCGTCCGCCCGAGGTACATCACGCTGACCCGGTCGGCGAGGTGCCGGATGACCGACAGGTCGTGCGACACGAACAGGTAGGCGAGGCCGAGTTCGGCCTTGAGCCGCTGGAGCAGGTTGAGCACCCCGGCCTGGATGGAGACGTCCAGCGCCGAGACCGGCTCGTCCAGGACGAGCAGCTGCGGCTGGACGGCGAGGGCGCGGGCGATCGAGATGCGCTGGCGCTGTCCGCCGGAGAACTGGTGCGGGTAGCGGGTGGCGTGCGCCGGGTCGAGCCCGACCTGCCGCAGCAGCTCGGGTATCCGGCGGGTGATCAGCTCGCGCGGCGCCTGCTGGGCGCGCAGCGGTTCGGCGATCACGTCGCCGACCGGCATCCGGGGGTCGAGGCTGGCCATCGGGTCCTGGAAGACGATCTGGAGCTCCGAGCGCAGCCGCTGGGCGGCGGCCCGGGAGAGCCCGGCGGTGTCCTGCCCGAGGATCTCGATCCGTCCGGCTTCGGGCCTGGCCAGGTTGAGCAGCTCGAAGAGGGTGGTCGACTTCCCGGAGCCGGATTCGCCGACCAGCCCGAGGGTCTCGCCCTGGCGGATGTCCAGCTCCACGCCGTCCACCGCGTAGAGCTCGCCGACCTTGCGCTTGAGCACGGCTCCCTTGAGCACCGGGAAGGTCTTGGTCAGTCCGCTGACCTTCAGGACGGGCGCGCGCTCCGCGCGGGGAGCGCGCGGTGGGGTGCCGGGCATCGGTGGGACGGGGTAGACCTCGGCCGGTGCGGGCCGGCGTTCGGCCAGCTCGGCCGAGCGTACGCAGGCGGCGAGGTGGGTGTCCGGGCCGCTCAGCGCGGGCTCGGTGGTGCGGCAGCGGTCCTCCGCGAGCGGGCAGCGCTCGGCGAACGGGCAGCCGGCGGGCAGGCCGGCCATCGGCGCGGGGGCGCCGGGGATCGGTACCAGCGGCCCGCCCCGGCCGTCCAGCCGGGGGACGGCGCCGATCAGCCCGAGCGTGTACGGGTGCCGGGGCGCGCTGAACAGCTCGTCCACGGCGGCGGTTTCGACCACCCGGCCCGCGTACATCACGGCGACCCGGTCGGCCATCCCGGCGATCACCCCGAGGTCGTGGCTGACCAGGACGAGGGCGGCGCCGGTCTCCCGCTGCGCGGTGCGCAGGACCTCCAGTACCTGGGCCTGGATGGTGACGTCGAGCGCGGTGGTGGGCTCGTCCGCGAGCAGGATGTCGGGGTCGTTGGCGATCGCCATGGCGATCATCGCGCGCTGGCGCATGCCGCCGGAGAACTCGTGCGGGAAGCTGTCCAGGGCGCGTTCGGGCCCGGGGATGCCGACCAGGTCGAGGAGTTCGGCGGCGCGCCTGCGGGCGGCGGGCCGGTCGAGGTGCTGGTGGATGCGCAGGGCTTCGACGATCTGCTCGCCGATCCGGTAGACGGGGGTGAAGGCGGACAGCGGATCCTGGAAGACCATCGCGACCCGGCTGCCGCGGATCCGGGCCAGTTCGCGGCCCGGCAGGCCGACCAGCTCGCGCCCCTCCAGCCGCACCGAGCCCTGGACGCGGGCGGTGCCGGGCAGCAGGCCGAGGACGGCGAGCGCGGTGACGGACTTGCCCGAGCCGGACTCGCCGACGATGCCGAGGGTCTCGCCGCGTCGCAGGGTGAGGTCGACGCCCCGGACGGCGGGGACGACGCTGCGCCCGCGGGCGGCGGTGAAGTCGACGCGCAGGTCCCGGACCGTCAGGAGGTCGGCGGCGAGGCCGGCGTCGGGTTCGGTGTCGAGGGCGGTGCTCATGTCGTTCCCCGGTCGTTGCGGCGGGACAGTGCGGTGAACCGGGCCCGCCGGGGCGGCCGGGACGGCTCGGCGGGCCGGGCGGACTCGGAGGTGGGGTCGAGCGCGTCGCGCAGCCCGTCCCCGATCAGGTTGACGGCGAGCACGAACAGCACCAGCAGCCCCGCCGCGAAGTAGAACAGCCAGGGGAAGACCGGGGCCTCGGACGTCCCGGCGGCGAGCAGGGTGCCGAGTGAGACGTCGGGGGCGCGGACGCCGAAGCCGAAGTAGGAGAGCGCCGTCTCGCTCATCACCGCCCCGCCGACGGCGATGGTCGCGTCGATGATCAGGAAGGAGGCGACGTTCGGCAGGATGTGCCGCAGGATGATCCGCAGCGGCCGTACGCCCATGAAGCGGGCGGCCCGGACGAACTCCAGGTCCCTGAGCGAGATCGTCATCGAGCGGACGACCCTAGCGGTGATCATCCAGTTGAACAGCGCGAGCAGCGCGACGAAGGCGATCCACCCGGCGCCCCTGAGCTTGGGCGAGATGATGGTGATGATCAGGAAGCTGGGGAACACCAGCATCAGGTCCACCAGGAACATCAGCAGGCGGTCCGTCCAGCCGCCGAAGTACCCGGCGCAGGCGCCGACCAGCGAGGCCAGCACGGTGGAGAACAGCGCCACCAGCAGGCCGATCACCAGCGACTTCTGGAGGCCGCGGACGGTCTGCGCGAAGACGTCCTGGCCGACCCCGTTGGTGCCGAACCAGTGTGCGGCGGACGGCGGTTGGCGCAGCGCGGTGTAGTCGGGCGTGGCGTAGTCCCAGGGCGTCAGGTACTGGCCGCCGAAGGCGAGTGCGAACAGCAGCAGGACGATGGCCGCCCCGGCCAGCGCCCAGCGCGTGGCGAGCAGCCGGGCGAGCACCAGTCGGGCACGCCCGGCGACCGGGCTGTCGGCGGATGCGTCGGGTGAGTCGGGTGTGGTGGGTGTGGCGGGTATCCCCGCGGGCTCGGCGATCGGACTGGTCATGGCACTTCCGGCGTCGGTCATCAGTGGCGCACCCGGGGGTCCAGGGCGGCGTGCAGGGTGTCCGCGAGGAAGCCGGAGGCGAGCACCACCACCGCCGCGAACAGGTTGACCGCGACCACCGCGTTGACGTCCTGCTCGTTGATCGACTGGATGAACCACTCGCCCATCCCGTGCCAGCCGAAGATGGTCTCGGTGAAGGCCGCGCCGGTGAAGATGCCCAGGAAGCTGTAGGCGAACATCGTCGACATCGGGATGACGGCCGTCCGCAGCCCGTGCTTGAGCAGCGCGCGGTTGCGGGTCAGGCCCTTGGCCTCGGCGGTGCGCAGGTAGTCGGAGCCGAGCACGTCCAGCATGGTGCCGCGCTGGTAGCGGCTGTACGTGGCCAGGCCGCCGAGGGCGAGCGACAGGGTGGGCAGCAGCAGGTGCAGCGCCCAGTCGCCGAGGTGGGCGCCGAGGCCGCCGGTCAGGCCGGGGGTCTCGTACCCGGTGAAGGGGACGACCTCGTGGCCGGCGATGTCCTTGGCGGCGATGGCGCCGTTCTTGAGGAAGAGCGCCACCAGGAAGACGGGGGTGGAGAGCAGGACGAAGGAGAGGACCGTCAGCGCCCGGTCGGAGATCCGGTACTGCTTGACGGCGCTCCAGGCGCCGGCGGCGACGCCGAGCGCCATGCCGAGCAGGCTTCCGATCAGCAGCAGGCGCAGCGAGACCCAGATCCGGCGGCCGAAGTCCTCGTTCACCGGGGTGTCGTGGATGGTGCGGCCGAGGTCGCCGCGCAGCAGGAGGCCGCCCGCCCAGTGACCGAAGCGTTCGACGACCGGGGTGTGGTCGTTGATGTTGAGCGCGGTGAGCTGGCGGTCGACGGAGGCGGGTGCGGGCCTGGGCACCTTGGACTCGAAGTAGGCGCGCGGCTGGAGGGCGGCGCAGGAGAGCGCGTAGGCCAGGAAGACGGCGGCGACCAGCAGCACCGCGTAGTAGCTCAGGCGCTTCGCCAGGTAGCGGATCATCAGCCGCCGCCGGGGGCGGGGGTGTTGTTCGGGTGCCTGGTGGGCATGGCGATCCGGCCTTCGCTCGGTGGGGGTGGTCGAGGCGGTTCAAAGCGGTGCGTCGGGGTGGCCGAGGCGGCTTCGGGCAGTGCTTCGGGTGCGGCCGACCCTGGTGGGGCAAGCCGCAGGGCAGAGTCTTGCACCGCTCCACGGCCGCGGTGTTGCGGCGGTGTTGCGGCCCGTGTCGATCGGATCAGGGCTGCTGTCGGTCCTCTGGTACTCCTCCTGATCCGCTGTTACGTTCGGCTGGCCGGCACCGACTTGGCTGCCCACGCTCAAGTGTCGCCACACCTGGCGGCACGCAACTCGTCGAAACTCGCTGAGGAGATCCCTCATGGACGCATCCACCACCGCCCGCCGCTTCAGTCGGGTGGCCGCGACCGCCATCGCCGTGGCCCTGGCGGCGACCGCCTGCACCTCGGGCAGCGGTGGGTCGGCCGACAACGTGGTCAAGAGCGAGGCGCCGAGACAGGACTCCCAGGACATCAACGCCAAGCCGTTGGAGCAGATCAAGGACGGCGGCGAGGTGCGCTTCCCGCTCTACCAGTGGATCACCCAGTGGAACCCGTTCCAGGTCGACGGGCGCTACGGGGACGGCGTGGAGATCATGCGGGCGGTGGAGCCCAGCCTGTTCTCCGTGGACGCCACCGGCACCTTCCGCCCGGTCTCCGACTACCTGCTCGACGCCAAGGTCACCTCCACCTCGCCCCAGGTGATCACCTACAAGCTCAACCCCAAGGCCAAGTGGTCCGACGGCAAGCCGCTGAGCTACCTGGACTTCAAGGCCGACTGGCAGGCCAGCAACGGCAAGGACCCGGCCTACAACATCGCCGACTCCGCCGGCTACGAGCTGATCTCCGCGGTCGAGCAGGGCGCGGACCAGGGCGAGGTCAAGGTGACCTTCTCGCAGCCGTACGCGGACTGGCAGAACCTGTTCCGCCCGCTGATCCCGGCGGCCGGCATCGCCACCCCGGAGGACTTCAACCAGGGCTGGGTAGAGAAGATCCCGATCACGGCCGGCCCGCTGAAGATCGGCACGGCGGACAAGACGGCGCAGACCATCACCCTGGTGCCCGACCCCAACTGGTGGGGGCAGAAGGCCAAGCTGGACCGGATCACGTTCCGGGTGATGTCCCAGTCCGCCACCACCCAGGCCTACCTCAACAACGAGATCGACGAGGCCACCGCCGGCACCGCGACGGCGTACGGCCAGCTCAAGGACGCCAAGGACACGGTGATCCGGGCCGCCAGCCCATGGGACGAGGTACACGTGTCGTTCGGCGGGGGCGGCGCGCTGGCCGACCAGAAGGTGCGCCAGGCGCTGGGGCGGGCACTGGACCGGCAGTCACTGATCAAGATCGCAAACAACGGGGTGCCGATCGAGTTCAAGCTGCTCGGCAACCACATCTACATGCCCAACCAGACGGGCTACCAGGACAACTCGGGGGACTGGGGCAGGTTCGACCTCGGGGCGGCGAAGAAGCTGCTGGAGGACGCCGGATGGAAGGACGCCGGCGCCGGCCAGCCGCGCACCAAGGACGGCCAGCCGCTGGAACTGCACTGGGTGTTCAACGACGCCGCCCCGCAGGCCCAGGTCGACCTCGCCACGGCCGCCCAGTCGATGTGGCTGGCGGCCGGCGTGAAGGTCGTCATCGACAAGGTGGCCGGTAACGACTTCTTCACCAAGTACGTCAACACCGGCAAGTTCGACATCGCCAGCTGGCGCAACACCGACTCCTTCCCGCTCTCCAGCAGCCTGCTGAACTTCAGGCTCCCGCAGGGCGACAACGTGTTCGGCAACTTCTCCAAGCTGGGCAGCGCCGAGATCGACGCACTGTTGCAGAAGGCCGCCGGCTCGGTGGATCCGGTGGAGGCCGCCAAGCTCTACAACCAGGCCGACGCCAAGATCTGGGAGCTCGGCCACACCGTCGAGCTCTACCAGCGCCCGACGGTGCTGGCGGTGCGCAAGGGACTGGCCAACGACGGTGCCTTCGGGCTGGCCAGCCTGGACTACGCGAAGGTCGGCTGGGAGAAGTAGGGCGGCAGGCGCGGGCACGGGCGTAGTTGCGGGCGCGGGCGAAGGCGAACGCACGGGCGAAGGCGCTGGCGAGCAGCGCGGTGATCACGAGGCCGGGGCGTGGGCACGGAGGGGTCGGCATTGCGCCACCCCCCTTGTCCCGCCGCCGGCCTTGACCTTCCGCGTTGCCCGCAGGCCGCCCGTGTCGTCGTTCCACTTGATTCCAATCGGTGACGAATCTAGCGGGCGATCGGCGTGCACAGGACTTCCGGCGCGGGGCGCGCCCGGATCCGGTCGAGCTGTCACCCGGTTCGCGCACCGTTCCGTCAACTATGGCTGACGGTACGGCAAAACGGTCGAAACGGGGAGATCCGGCGTGCCGCAGCGGTGCGTGCGCCGAGGCCCGCGCGCTGCCAGGATCACCCGAGACAGCATCCGTCCCGAAGGCGAGGCCATGGCCAGCGAGTCCGCCGCATCCCACCCGCCCCAGCAGCCCCGCCCGTCCGGCTCGTCCAGCCCGGCGGACCTGGCCTACGACGACTCGCGTCCGGTGCGGCCGATGGTGCCGCGCAGCCGGGACGAACCGCACCGCGTGGCGACCCCGCTGGAACTCTTCTTCGACCTCTGCTTCGTGGTCGCCGTCGCCCAGGCGGGCCGCGAACTGGCGCACGACCTCGCCGAGAGCCACCTCGCCGCCGGCCTGACCGGCTACCTGCTGGCCTTCTTCGCCATCTGGTGGGCGTGGATGAACTTCACCTGGTTCGCCTCCGCCTACGACTGCGACGACGTGCCCTACCGGGTCACCACACTGGTGCAGATCGCCGGCGTGCTGATCCTCGCCGCCGGGGTGCCCCGGATGTTCGCCGACCACGACCTCACGCTCTCGGTCATCGGCTACGTGGTGATGCGCCTGGCCATGGTCACCCAGTGGCTGCGCGCCGCCGCCGGCGAGAGCGGCCAGGCCCGGACGGTCGCGCTGCGCTACGCGGTCGGCATCACGCTCTGCCAGATCGGCTGGGTCGTGGTGCTCACCCTGCCGGAGAGCACCCGGCCGGACGTGATCCCGCTCGGGGTGCTGGCCGAGCTCTCGGTGCCGGTCATCGCCGAGCTGCGCACCCAGACCACCTGGCACCCGCACCACATCGCCGAGCGCTACGGCCTGTTCACCCTGATCGTGCTCGGCGAGACGGTGTCCGCCGCGACCATCGCCGTACAGTCGGCGGTCGACGAGCACCGGGCGCTGTCCGAGCTGATCCCGCTCGCGGCCGGCGGTCTGCTGATCTGCTTCTCGGCCTGGTGGATCTACTTCGCCCGCTCGGTGCACGAGCATCTGCGCTCCAACCGCCAGGCATTCCTGTGGGGTTACGGCCACTACCTGGTGTACGGCTCGGCCGCCGCGATCGGGGCCGGTCTGGAGGTCGCCGTCGAACACGCCGTCGGCAACGCCCACATCTCGGCGACCGCCGCCACCGCCACGGTGACCGTCCCGACCGCCGTCTATCTCTTCACCGTCTGGTTGCTGCACTCCCGGCACACCAAGAGCGGCGTCGCGCAGGTGCTGGCGCCGGCCGCCGCCGTGGTGGTGCTGGCCTGCACGGCGTTCGGTGACGACGGCGTACTGGCCGCGGGCCTGGTGAGCGCGCTGACCGTCGCGCTGGGCGTCGCCCTTCACGCGCGCGAGGGCCGCCGGTAGGAACGCGTCCCGACGGACTCGGGCACCCTGAGCCCGAGCGGCGCGGGGCCCGGGCACGGGATGCCGGGGTACGGCACGCCCGGGTACGGCCCGCCCGGGCGCGAAGGCTCCGGGGCGAGGTCCGGCGGCAGTTCGCGCGGTACGTCGCGCGGGAGATCCGGCACGAGGTCGAGGTCGGCCATGAGGTCGAGGTCCGGCACGAGGTCCGTCGACGGCAGGGGCAGCGGCGGGCCGAGCAGGTGCTGAAGGGTGCTGCGGTGCCGCCGCAGCCAGGCGAGGTACGTGGGGTTGACCCGGGCCAGGCCGATGTAGGCGGCGCGGAGATCGCCGTACAGGGCGTCCAGTGCCGGGGCGCTCAGGGCGCTGGAACGCCAGGCCAGCAGCAGCCGTACCGCGAGCGGGTCGCCCTGGACGGGCCGCACCACCGTGCCGGGCCCGGCCAGCGAGGTGGGCTGGCAGGGGCGGACGGCCTCCCCGGAGGCGACCAGCTCGGCGGCCGTCACGTTGTCGCGGACCTGCACCACGCGCGGGTTGAGCCCGGCCTCGGTGAACATCCGGCGCATCGCCGCGTACTCGTGGTCGGCGCTCGGGTCCACCATCCAGGTGTCGTGCGCGAGGTCGGCGAGCCGCACCTCCGGCAGCGCGGCGGCCGGATGCCCCACGGACAGCGCGACGAACTGCGGCTCGCGGGCCACCAGTACGCGCTGCTCCGCCTCCTGCGGCACCCGCAGCGGGAAGCCCTCGCTCTCGTGCACGAGGGCGACGTCGAGCTGGTCGTCCGCGACCATCCGCAGCAGGGCGTTGGCCGAGATGTCGATGTGGATGGTGGTGTCGGTCTCGGGTAACCGGTCGTGGACCCGGCGCAGCCAGGCGGCCACCGCGCGGCTGCCCACGCTGCCGATCCGCAGCCGCCGCTTCTCGGCGCCGGCCGCCTCCTGGCGGGCCGCGCTGACCAGCGCGGCCATCTCGGTGATGATCGGCCGGGCCCGGGACAGCACCGAGTGGCCGAGCGCGGTGGGCCGGCTGCCGGTCCGCTCACGGGTGAACAGCCGCCCCCCGATGGAGCGTTCGATGCGGTGCAGCTGGGTGGTGAGGGACGGCTGGGTCATGCCGAGCCGCAGTGCGGCCTTGCGCACACTGCCGGTGTCCGCGATCGCGCACAGCACGCGGAGGTGTCTCACGTCGAGCTCCACCTTCGGAGCATAACCACGGCACAGCGCTGTCGCCAGGGACATGTCAGAGGGTGAGACTGCCGGGACGCCCTGTCATCGGGGCTATTGGGCGGGGCTATCGCCGGTTGACATCATCCGCCCGGCCGCCGCGCTGGATGAAGCTCTGTGTTCAACAGTTCAATCCGGTTCCGAAGTCGCCCCAACGGCTGCGGAACTCGCGAATCGGAGTCCCCCACATGAACCGTTCCATGACCGTGCTCTCGGCTGCCCTCGGACTGGTCCTCGCGGCCGGTGCCGCTGCCGTGCCCGCGTCCGCTGCCACCACCGCTGCTCCCCGGCAGGGGTACGTGGCCAGCTCGTACGAGGGCTCGGCCGCCGAGCAGGCCAACAACGAGGCCTTCTACGAGGCCGTGATGAAGTCCGCCCTGGCCAAGCAGGAGGCGACGCCCTTCCTCAAGGCCGTCACCGTCACCTACGACCCGAGCTCCGCACCGTCCTTCGCCGGCGAGATAGCCCGCAGTGCGCAGATCTGGAACAGCTCCGTGCGCAACGTCCAGCTCCGCGCCGGCAGCAACGCCGACTTCCGCTACTACGAGGGCAACGACGAGAGCGGCTCGTACGCCAGCACCGACGGCCACGGCGGCGGCTACATCTTCCTCGACTACAGCCAGAACGAGAAGTACGACTCCACCCGCGTCATCGCCCACGAGACCGGCCACGTGCTCGGTCTGCCCGACCACTACTCCGGCCCGTGCAGCGAGCTGATGTCCGGTGGCGGCCCCGGCACCTCCTGCACCAACGCGTACCCCAACTCCCGGGAGAAGACCCGCGTCAACTCCCTCTGGGCGAACGGCCTGGCGGCCGCCGTCCCGGCAGCCGGCTGACCCCGGCGGCACTCACACACCTCTGCGCCCGGCCCCCAGTCAGCGGGGGTCGGGCGCAGAGCCGTGCCCGCGGCGGGCCGGACGGCCGGCGGAGCTAACGAATCCGTCACGCCCGGTGGGAATCCGGCGCCCGGCCGGGAGGGCGTTGGCAGCATGAGTGATCCGATGACGCAGACCGACACCCGCTCGCTCGCCAGGCCGCAGCGTCGGGTGGAGGTCGACCGCACGGACGGGAACCCACACATCCATGCTCTGGCCGCCGCCGCCCGCCGCCCTGACGCCCCCTCCGTCCGAGTCGCGGGGCGACCGTCTGCGGCGGGTGTTCAGGTCACGCAAGGCGCTGGCGGGCCTCACCCAGTGGTTCATCGACTTCGCCGTGTTCCTGCTGGTCATGGCGGCCAGCTACGTTGCCGCGGGAGTCACCCAGGGGTGGAGTGACACCTACAAGGTGCTCACCGGGAACCTGCCCGACGCGGGCAGCCCGGTCCCGTTCGCCAGCTGGGTCGTGTCGATCATCGGCTGGCTCGTCGCACCGGCGCTGATCGGTGGCCTCGCCGGCCATGTCATCGCGACCCGCATCGCGAACTCGAAGGGTCTGACCACGAGTTCGCCCTTCGGCAAGCGCACCTTGGGGGACCGGCTCCGGCCACCCGTCGCGATCACGTGGCTCGGCAGCGGATTCCACGCGACCCCCGGCGACGTGCACTTCCTTGAGTGCTTCGTCCGGCAGGCCCACAAGAACGACTGGCGGACCGCCCAGGACCACTGGGAGGTGGCCGTGGCGGCGGTGATGCGCACGTCCGAGTACGCCAATCTGGGCAGGGTCGAGACGGTACGGGCCGCGGAGAGCTTCTGCCGGATCATCCTTCGCCTGCTCGGGACGATCGGCGAGTGCCCGGTCTGCGATGCCAGGCGACCCGGTCCGTGATCCGGACGATGACCGGTCCGGGAGCCCGGACGATGACCGGCCTGCGAGCCGGGCGATGAGCGGACCCGGCCGCCGTGGCACACCGAGGGGAACGAGGATTCGCAATGTCCCAGAACCGAAGCGCCGTTGAGATCGCGCGGTCCATGCTCGGCATGCTCTACCCCGACGCCACGGAGGAGGGCCTGAGCGAGGCCGCGCAGCTGGTCGTCCGATGGGGATCGGAGGGGCTGGGGAACGACCTCGACGCCGAACTGTCCGAGACCCTGGCCGAGGATCTGGCCGACATCGCCGGATCCTCCGCCCGCTCCGACGACTTCGTCGGCGAGAGCCACCGAGGACAGGCGCCCCACCGGCGCTGGCGGCTCCCACGGACCGGGCGCGGCGGCGCGGTGCCGGACTGAGCCGCCGCGAACACGCCACTCGCAACACGCTCGCGCGAACCAGGACCGACCGGCCTCAGGCGTCCGAGAGGCGGGGCGGGCACCAGCCGGCATGAGTCCGCGTGATCCTTGAGTTCTCTACGCTCAGTCGTCAACTACGGCCACGGGCATGCTTCGTACGGGCACGCCATCGACGCCTTGTCGCCTCTTCTGCGGTTCGTCGGGATGACGCGCTCTTACGAGCCCCGCCCGAGCTTCGGCAACCTTGGTCAGGACCTCGCCAGGCACAGACCTGGCGAGGGGCAGGACGGTGTGGGGTGGGGACAGCCCCCGTATCAACCCGGGTGTCAGCAGGCTGGGCGACGGGTGCGGCGGCCCGGCACGCTGGACTCGAACGGTACGGGCAACAGAGGCAGGAGCAAGAACGGTGATAGCACGTGCACGGGCCGCGGCGCTGTGGGCGGGAGTCTGCATGGTGGCGGTATCGGGGATCTGCCCGGCGGCTGCGGCGGAGCGGGCGCCGGCCTCACCGCCCGCCGCTCTCCAGGAGGCCCTGGAGCAGGCAGTCGCGGACGGCTTCCCGGGTGCCGTGGCGTATGCCAGGCGCGGAGAGCGGGAGTCACGGACGGCGGCCGGGCTCGCGAACAAGGCGAGCGGCGAGCACGCCCGGCCGGACCACCGGTTCCGGGCCGCCAGTAACACCAAGTCGTTCGTGTCGACGGTGCTTCTGCAACTGGAGGGCGAAGGACGGCTCTCGCTCGACGACAGCGTGGAGAAGTGGCTGCCCGGCGTGGTCCAGGGAAACGGCAACGACGGCGCGGCCATCACCATCCGGCAATTGCTCAACCACACCTCGGGGATCTACGACCCCGCCACCGAGCCGGAGTTCTTCGCCCCCTACCTGGAGCGCCACGAATGGGGTTACGTCTACACCCCGCGGGAGGTGATCGCCCGCGCCGTCCGGCACGAGCCGCTGTTCGCGCCCGGCGGCGACTGGGCGTACTCCAACACCAACTACCTGCTCGCCGGTCTGGTGATCGAGGCGGTCACACGTCACAGCGCGCCCTCCGAGATCCATCAGCGGATTCTCGCCCCGCTCGGCCTGAAGGACACCTCCTTCCCGCTGACCGACCCGGCCATTCACGGCCCTCATCTGCACGGGTACGACCTCAAGGGACGGGACGTGACCCGATTCAGCCCGTCGTACGACTGGACCGCCGGCGCCATGATCTCCACGGTCGACGACCTGGCCCGTTTCCACCGGGCCCTGTTCACCGGCAAGCTGCTGCGCCCCGCCCAACAGCGCGAACTCCTGACCACGGTGCAGTTCCCCGGCAAGCCGGCGTACGGACTGGGCGTGCAGCGCGAGGACGTGTCATGCGCATCGGAGCCGGACACCAAGCCGATCAGTGCCTGGGAGACCGACGGCGCCGGACCCGGCTTCATGAGCGTGTCCCTCACCACCGCCGACGGTGAGCGACAGCTGGTCCTCGCCGTCAACGTCTACGACCTCGGTGCGGACCTGAAGAAGGAGCCGCCCATCCCGCTGGCCACGGGGGGACTGATGAAGGCGCAAGTGGCAGCCCTGTGCGACTGACGTGACGTTACGACACCGCGGGCGACGTCGCACCGCGCGCGGCGCAGGACCCGCCGGCGAGGTGGACCTGTTCCTCTACCTCTACCTCTACCTTGCCGCCGCTCTTGTCACCCCATTTGCCGGTCGGTCTAAGCTGTGAGACCGGTCGGAGCGTGGGGAGTCGCTGGCATGGGTGGTTGGGTGTGGATGGTGATACCCGCCGTGGTGATCTTCGGTGGAGCGGTCGGTGAGAACGTCCGCGGCGCGCTGAGGACCCGCCACGAGCGGAAGCTGGAGCTGGCCAAGGCCGCCGAGCGGAAGCAGCTGGCGCTGGAGGCGGCGAACCGCCCGCCCGAGCCGGTCTGCGGCTGCACGCACCACCTCGCCAAGCACGACAAGGCCGGCCGGTGCCACGAGGTGGTAGAAGCCCCGACCGCGTGGGACGCCGAGCGCAAACCCCTCCAGTACGAGGCCCGGCAGTGCAACTGCCAGCAGTACATCGGCCCGGAGCCGCTGGGTACGGTCTTCGCCCAGGAGCTCACCGACCTCGGCTAGACGTCCCCGAACTCCCCTGCGGCGGTGGCCCGGACGAAGTCACGCCAGGAGGCGGTGGAGAAGAGAAGGGCGGGCCCGGTGGGGTTCTTGGAGTCCCGGACGGGGACGGTGCCCTCGGCGGCGAAGTTGTAGGCGGTCTCGACGCACTGTCCGCCGTTGCTGCCGGTGTAGGAGGACTTGAACCACTGGGCGGTCGTCAGGTCGGGTCGGGTCGGCCTCATGTTCAGCATTCCTTCCATGGAGCGGCGGATGAACCGCGCGGATTCCGGAGCCGAGAGGGCGGCGGCCCGCAACCGATCGTAGGCCTGCGCCCGCTGGACCAGCTGCTCCGGAGCATTGCCAAAATGTCCTCGGTTCAAGCTCTCCGAGTAGATCCACTCCGTCCCGCCGGGAAACGTCAGCAGGGTCATTCCTCCGTTGGACAGCGTACGGCCGCCGAGGGAGAACGGCGCGATCTGAATGATGATGTTCGGCCGCCGGCCGAGCTTCAGCAGGTGGCTGAGCTGCTCGTACATGATCTCCGGCCCGCCGACGATCCGGTGCAGGGCTGACTCGTCCATCACGACGATCAGCAGCGGTGCGTCCCAGCCGCCGAGAAACCGTTCCTGCCTGGCCAGTCGGCCTGCCAAGCGCTCCTTGATCAGGTCGGGATCACCCGCCGCGTCGCCCTCGCTGAAGAGCGTGCGGGCGTAGGCGGGGGTCTGGAGCAGACCGGAGATCCAGGTGGGCTGGTACTCACGGACCATGGTCGCCTTCGCCTCTCGCTCGGCGAACAGGCGGAACCAGTCGGGGTGGTCGATCTCCTGGTACCAACCGACCTTGCCCCAGATCCGGTGCAGGAAGGTTCCGGTGCCGAGCACGACGTCGCAGGCCTTGACCAGGTTCTCCTGCGGCACCCTCCGCGCCAGTTCGATGTGGGCGATCAGCGAACGGTCGCAGGGGATGCGCGCTGCCAGGTCGCCCTGGCTCATTCCCGCCTGCTCGCGGGCCTCGCGCAGTTCGGAGCCGAAGAACCCGGGAGCGCAGATGCCTTTGCGTGGTTCGATCCGGTGGCCGGCCATGGTGTACCCCCTCGGCCGCGCACGGCCTGTCAGTGGTCAAGTGCGCGCCACGCTACGTCCGTACCCGCATGCTGCGGGGGCGAAGCAGTCGGCTGCGGGAGTGAGCGCTCTCCGCCGGCGCCCGGTGGTGTGCGAGTGCGCCCGGCGCGCGCCCCGGCCTCCTGTCAGTCCCCCGTGCGACGATGCGAGCGACCGTGCCCGACCCCCGTCCGTAAGGTCTCGCCCATGCCGCTCCCCGTGCCCGACCAGCTCGGTGATCTCCCCTACGCCCATCTGCTGACCCCGCACACCGGGCGGCTGCGGTCGGACGAGCGCTACGACACCGCGCTCTTCGACGGCGGCGAGTACACGGACGAGGCCGCCGGCGGGGCGACCTTCTTGGAGTGCGCGTTCAGCAACGTCTCGCTGAGCGGGGTCAGGCTCCGCCAGGGCCGCTTCAACGAGGTGTGGGTGCAGGGCAGCCGGCTGGTGGCCTGCGATCTCGCGGAGAGCGAGTGGCAGGACGCCGCGTTCCTCGGCGGGGTGCTGGCCGGGATCGCGGCGCACGGCTCGGCGCTGCGCCGGGTGGTCTTCCGGCAGTGCAAGCTGGAGTCGGTGAACCTGCGGGCCGCCACGCTGCGGGACGTCGTCTTCGAGGACTGCGTGCTGCGCGACGTGGACTTCGGCGACGCCAGGCTCACCGAGGTGACGTTCCTCGGCTCGACCCTGGAGGAGGTCCGGCTGCGCGGCGCCCGGCTGTCGAAGACCGACCTGCGCGGAGCCGTCCGGCTCGGGCTGTCCGACGGGCACGAGGGTCTGCGCGGGGCGCTGATCAGCAGCAGCCAACTCTTCGAACTCGCCCCGCAGTTCGCACAGGCATTGGGGATCACCGTGAAGGACCGGTGACCTCGTCGTTCACCCGCCGGTCGCTCGCCGACCGGCGGGCGAACAGTCCGACAACGCTGCTCCCGACCTCTGGTCAGCCCGGCACGGCTGCGTGAGGATGCTCCGCGACCGACAAGTCCACGACTTGTGTGGACAACATCGCCAGTGAAGGGGCGGGCGGGCTGATGGCCGAGCTGAGTCGTAGGAAGTTCATGGCACTGTCGGGGGCGGCCGCCGCCGGGGCGGCCGTGGTCGGTGCCGGCGCCGCCACCGAGGCCGGTGCGGCGGTCGCCCCGGCGCCGTCGGCCGCGCTGTCGCACACCGGCACGCTCGGCGACGCCCAGCACATCGTGGTGCTGATGCAGGAGAACCGCAGCTTCGACCACTACTTCGGGATGCTGCGCGGCGTCCGCGGCTTCGCCGACCGCAGCGCGATCCAGATCGCCGGCGGCTACAGCGTCTTCAACCAGCCCAACGGCCTCGGCCGCCAGTACCCGTGGCAGTTCAGCGCCACCAAGCCGGCCGGCGGCGCCGACCCCGAGCGCCTCGCCCAGTGCAACGGCGACCTCGCGCACGGCTGGTCCGACCAGCACACCGCGTGGAACAGCGGCAGGATGGACTCCTGGGTCTGGGCCAAGGGCAACGTCCGCACCCTGGGCCACCTCACCCGCCAGGACATCCCGTTCCACTACGCGCTGGCCGAGAACTGGACCATCTGCGACGCCTACTTCTGCTCGACCCTGAGCGCCACCGGCCCCAACCGCACCTTCCACTGGAGCGGCACCATCGACCCGGGCGGCACGGCGGGCGGCCCGGCCTACGACGGCGGGGACGAGTCCGGTCTGCGCTGGCAGACCTACGCCGAGGCGCTGCAGAACGCCGGCGTCAGCTGGAAGGTCTACCAGAACGCGGCCGACAACTACGGCGACAACGCGCTCGCGTACTTCAAGCAGTTCACCGACGCCCCGGCCGGCAACCCGCTGCACGACCGCGGCATGGGCTCGGTGCCCAAGGTCACCGGGCGGACCCCGGACGACATCGCCGCCGCGATCCGCGCGGACGTACTCAACGGCACCTTGCCGCAGGTCTCCTGGGTGGTCGCGGACCAGGCCTCCTCCGAGCACCCGTACGCCACGCCCGCCGACGGCGCGCACTTCGTGCACATGGTGATGGACGCGCTGAACGCCGACCCGGACGTCTTCAACTCCACCATCATGTTCCTCAACTACGACGAGAACGACGGCTTCTTCGACCACGTGCCGCCGCCCTCGCCGCCGGCCGGCACCGCCGGCGAGTTCTACAACGGCACGCCGATCGGCCTCGGCTTCCGTGTCCCGATGATCGCCGTCTCGCCGTGGAGCCGCGGCGGCTGGGTGAACTCCGAGGTCTTCGACCACACCTCGGTGCTGCGCTTCCTGGAGCGCTGGACGGCGGCCATCGGCAAGCCCGCCACCTGCCCGAACATCAGCGCCTGGCGCCGCAAGGTGACCGGCGACCTGACCGGTGTGTTCGACTTCGCCAACCCGGTCTACGGCATGCCGGCACTGCCCAACACCGACGCCGTGATCGGCCTGTCCACCTGCGGGCCGCTGCCCAACCCCGCGCCCGTCAACAACGCCCTCCCGGTGCAGGAGCCGGGCACCCGCCCGGCCCGCGCCCTGCCGTACCAGCCGAACGCCAACCTGGACCACCTGGAGTTCGGTTCGGGCAGCGTGATGAAGGTCTGGCTGAAGATGGCCAACGAGGGCCCGGCGGCCGTCGGCGCCGCGCACTTCGCGGCCTACGCCAACGCCTACCGCAGCGGCGGCCCCTGGCAGTACACCGTCGACCCGGGCGGCAACCAGAGCGACTTCTTCAACTGCGGCCTCGGCTTCGGCAACGGCCCGTACGACCTCGGCGTCACCGGCCCGAACCGCTTCCTGCGCCGCTTCAAGGGGGACGCCACCAAGGCGGGCAGGAACGTCACGGTCACCGCCTCGTACGCGGTCGAGCCCGGCACGGGCAAGCTCGCGATCTGGTTCAGGCTCGCCAACGCCGGGACGGCGCCGGTCACCTTCACCATCGCCGCCAACAACTACCGCACCGACGGGCCCTGGACGTACCAGGTCCCGGCGGGCGGCAACGTCAGCGACTACTTCAACGTCGTGGCGTACCAGAACGGCTGGTACGACCTCACGGTGACGGTCGACTCCGACGCCGGTTGGTCGCAGCGCTTCTCCGGCCATCTGGAGACGGGCAGGGCCAGCATCACCGGCTGACCACCGGCTGACACCCGGCCGATTCCGGCGGCCCACGGGAGACCACGCGTCCTCCCGTGGGCCGAAGCCTGTCGCCCGGCCGTACGCGGCCCTACACTGCCTGTACCGCAGTGAAGTTGACTGATCGTCAGAGGTGGGCCATGAGTCACGAGACGCTGCCGCGCGAGTACCGGGCGGGCCCGGGCAGGGCGGGGATCCTGCTCGGCATCCTGTCGTTCTCGACGGTGGCCGGGCTGCTGCCGGTCTGGTCCGCCGAGGACGTCTCCGGCGGGATCAAGTGGCTGATCACCGGGCTGGCCGCCGCGTTGATCGCCTGGCTGGTGATCGGCGCGCAGCGCGCCTCGACCACCGCGGACCTCAAGAGCATCCGGGTCCGGGGTCTCGTCCGGCAACGCCGGCTGGCCTGGGAGGACATCCAGGACATCCGCAAGGAGATCAACCCCCAGGCGGGCGCCCACAAGGAGGCGCCGAGGTTCTTCGTGTTCGCGTACGGCCGCGACGCCGGCCGGCTCCAGCTGCTCTACATCGACGACAAGCACGTCAACGTCGACCGGGAGGTGGCCGCGCTGCGCGCCGCCTGGGAGGAACTGCGCGGGGAGGACTGGACGCCGGACGCCGACGCGGCCCGGCGGATCGACCGGCGGGAGCTGCGGATGATCGCGCTGATGTCGGGGCTGTCCTGGACGATGATCACGTTCCCGGCGCTCGTCGTGGTGATGCTGCTGCCGCTGTTCATCGAACTGCCGGACGGGCTGAAGTCGGTGCTGAACCCGGGGACGGTGGCGGCCGTGGGCACGCCCGCCCTCTTCGTGTGCGCCACGCTGATGTCCTGGTGGCGCCACCGCGCGGACTGATCATCGGCCCGGACCTGTTCTGCGGATGCGCCACCGGGCCTGGCAAGCCGCGGGCCCGGTGTCCCCGGATGCGGGCGGGCCCCGGCGGTGTGAGAGTGGGGACAGCCCGGTAACCACCCGGAGGAGGAGACATGGGCATCTTCGACAGGTTCCGCCACAAGGCGCACGATGCCACCGACGAGGCCAAATCCTCCCTCGGCGGTATGCAGGAGCAGGGCTCCGACGCCATGTCCGACCCCGCTCAGCGCGCGGCCCTCGCCCACGACGAGGCGGCGGACGCGTTCCTCGACGAGTCCACGCGGGCAGGCGACACGCAGCCGAGCACCAAGCTGTCGGAGGAGGAGCAGCGGGCGCGGGACGAGATGACGGCCGAGGGCGATCCCTGGGACTGACCGACCGCCCGGACGATCCCGCCGGGACCCGGCCGCTGCCACACCGCCGCCGGCACACGGCCATCTGAATACGGAAGGGGCGCGCCTGCCGGGGCGCGCCCCTTCCGTGCGCCCGCCACGCCTCCCCGGGTTGGCTACGCCCGCGTGCCGCCGCCGCCCGCCCCGTGTGCCGCCGCCCGCGCTACCGCGGCGGCAGTGGTGGGCGGCGCAGGTCGGGGCGGGGCGTGTCCAGCGGCGGGGGGATGGCCGCCGGGGCGTCCTCCAGCAGCTCCAGTGCGAGCTGGACGGCGGTGGCGAGCTCCGGGTGCCGCCCGCGGGCCCAGTCGTGCGGGGCGCGCAGCACGTGGACGTCGGGTTCCACCCCGTGGTTCTCCACCGACCAGCCGAGGCCGCCGGTGAACCAGGAGGCGTTCTTGGGCACCGAGATCTGCGTCCCGTCGCCGAGCTGGTGGCGGCCGGTCATGCCGACCACGCCGCCCCAGGTGCGGCTGCCGATCACCGGGCCGAGGCCGGTCAGTTTGATCGCGGTGATGATGACGTCGCCGTCCGAGCTGGTGGCCTCGTCGGCGAGGGCGACGACCGGGCCGCGGGGGGCGTCCCTGGGGTAGCGCACGGGCTGCCGGCCGCGGCTGAAGTCCCAGGCGAGCACCCGGCGGGCGAGCTTCTCCAGCACCAGCTCCGAGACGTTGCCGCCGGCGTTGCCGCGCACGTCGAGGACCAGCGCGGGTTTGTCCAGTTCCCGGCGCAGGTCGCGGTTGAACTGGGCCCAGCCGGAGCCGCCGAGGTCGGGGATGTGCAGATAGCCGCACCGGCCGTCACTGAACTCCCGGACCAGCTGGCGGCGTTTGGTCACCCAGTCCTGGTAGCGGATCGGCCGCTCGTCGGTGAGCGGGGTGACGGTGATCCGGCGCAGCGGTCCGTCGGGGCCGCCGGTGCGCAGGGTGAGTTCGACGGTGGTGCCGCCGGTGCCGGCCAGCAGCGGGGCGGGGCCGCGCAGCGGGTCGGGCGGGCGGCCGGCCACGGCGAGCAGTTCGTCACCGGCCTGTACGCCGTGGGCGGCGAGCGGGGCCCGGGCACGTGGGTCGGAGGACTCGCCCGGCAGGACCCGGTCGACCAGCCAGCGGCCCTCGGGGGTGCGGCGGACGTTGGCCCCGAGCAGCCCGAGCGGCTGCTGGACGGGGGTGGGCCCCTCGGCGCGGCGGGCGGGGGTGACGTACGCGTGCGAGGTGCCGAGTTCACCGAGGAGTTCGCGCAGCAGGTCGGCGAAGTCGTCGGGGCTGGCGATGCGTTCGAGCAGCGGCGCGTACTGGGCGGTGAGCGCGGGCCAGTCCAGGCCGCACATGTCGGTGTCCCAGAACTGGTCGCGGACGATCCGGGCGGCCTCGTGGTAGGCCTGGCGCCACTCCTCGGCGGGGTGCACGGTGTGGGTGATCCGCCGCAGGTCGACGCTGAGGGCGGCGGAGGGCGTGGCGACCGGGACGATCCGCAGCGTTCCGGTGGAGTAGACGGCGACCGAGCCGCCGTCGCCGGAGACGGCGTAGCCGTCCAGCTTGTCGACCAGCGTGGTGCGGGTGCCGCGGGCCAGGTCGAAGTACTCCAGCGAGGGGCGGCCCGAGGTGTCGTCCGGGTTGGCGAAGGTCTGTCCGAGGGCGCCGGAGATCGGCCAGCGCAGCCAGACCAGGCCGCCGCGGACGGAGTCGGTGGCGGAGTACTTGGAGGCGATCACCGGGAAGGGGACGAGCCGTCCGGAGATGCCCTGCGGTTCGACGGTGACGGTGCCGTCGCCGGGCGCCTCGCCGCGGTCGCGGACGGCGCCGGGCGCGCGGCCCTCGGCGGGTGCGGCGAACGGCGAGGGGGTGTCGGCGGCCAGCGGGACGAGGTACGGGCGGCAGCCGAGCGGGAAGGACAGGTCGCCGGTGTGCACATCGTGCACCGGGTCGAAGCCGCGCCAGGAGAGGAAGACCAGGTAGCGGCCGTCCCGGGTGAAGACGGGCTGCTCGTCCTCGAAGCGGCCGTCGGTGACGTCGGTGACGGGCGCGGCGGCGTCGGTCCGGGTGAGCCGGATGCGGCGCAGCGAGCGGCCGGCGACCGGTTCGGACCAGGCGACCCAGCGCGAGTCGGGGGAGAACACCGCGCTGCCCACCGGCCCGTACCCGGAGGAGGCGACGGTGCGTACCTCGCCGTCGCCGGTGGTGACCAGCAGCAGCCGGCCGTCGGAGGCGGCGACGGCCAGGGTGTGGCCGTCGGGGGCGGCGGAGAGTTCCAGCACCCGGCCGATCCGGCCGGCGGCGATCCGGCGGGGTTCCCTGGCGGGGTGCTCCTCGTGCCCCGGCAGCGGGGCGATCTCGACGGCGTCCAGGCCCTCGGCGTCGGTGATCCAGGCGGCCTCGCCGCTGCTGCCGAGTACCACGGGCAGCCGGGTGCGCACGCCCGGGGTGTCGGCGAGCGCCCGGGCGGGGCCGTCGCGGTGGGTGAGCCAGTACTGGCTGCCGCGCACGGTGATCACGCCGGTCCGGCCGGTGAGGTCGCAGGCCAGGTCCTTGACGTGGGAGGCGGCGTTGACCTGGTACGGGCGCCGGCCGGCCCGGGCGCCGCCGAGCGGCAGGTCGAGGCGGCGGGGGGCGGGGGCGTCCAGGCCGTCGAGCAGCCAGAGGTCGCCGGCGTGCTGATAGACGATCCGGGTGCCGTCGGTGGCGGCCCACCGGGCGTAGTAGGTGGCGTGGTCGGTGTGACGGCGCAGGTCGGAGCCGTCGGGGTCGCAGGAGTAGAGGTTGGCGATGCCCTCGTGGTCGGAGAGGAAGGCGATCCGGTCGCCGATGGTCATCGGGGAGGCGAGGTGGCCGGGGTGGTCGGTGAGGATGCGCTCGCCGTCCACCCATAGGCGGCCGGTGGCGCCGCCCCGGTAGCGCTTCCAGGCGGCCGGTTCGTGCGGGGCCGTGCCGGTGAGCAGCGCGGTGTGCTCGGGGCTCATCTGGGCGTCGCCGACCGGGCCCCAGGGCAGCCGGCGGGCGGTCGCGCCGTCCGGCGGGACGGCGTGTGCCCAGGTGTAGTGGGCGAACGGCTCGTGGTACGAGGTGACGGCGAGCACCTCCCCGTCGGGCAGCCAGCCGCGGACCCGGGTGTCCTGGCTGCCCCAGTGGGTGAGGCGTCCGGCCGGGCCGCCGGCCACGGGGGCGGTCCAGACCTCGGGGGTGAGCGCCAGCCAGCTGGTCCAGGCGAGGGTGGTGCCGTCGGGGGAGAAGCGGGGGTGGCTGACCCGGGTGCGGTCGCAGCTGACCCGCCAGGCGCGGCCGGTGGTGCCGTCGGCGGCGAGCGGGGCGAGCCAGACGTCGTCCTCGGCGGTGAAGGTCAGCAGGTCGCCGTGCAGGTGGGGGTATCGGAGGTAGCCGGGGGCCGTCACCTCTCAATCGTTCGACGGGCGCTGAGGCCCCGCAACCGGTGGCCCGGCGGGCCGTCCGGGGGCGTGCGGGGTCATTGACAGGGCGCCCGCGGATCCACTTCAGTGGTCTAGTCCAAATGGGTGACTCGGCGGCCGAACCCCCACCGGCCAAGGCCCAGGCTCCGCCATGCCCATGGACGTCCCCCACGATCCGCGCCCGGCAGGAGTAACCCCGCATGCGCAGAACACCATCGGCGGCGGCATCAGCCACCGACCCCGGCCGCCGTCCGGCCCGTCGTACCCGCCGCACGTCCCTCCGGCCGGTCGCGGCCGGTACCGCCCTGGCCGTCGCGGCCGCCGGCGCCGGCCTGCTGGTCGGCCTGGCGCCGTCCGCCTCGGCCGGCGAGCTCCTCGCCAACGGCGGCTTCGAGAGCGGCGCCCTCGCTCCCTGGAGCTGCACCGGCGGCACCGGCAGCGTCGTCCCCGGCCAGGCCCGCACCGGCGGCTACGCCCTCGCCGGGGCCGCCTCGGCGAGCGACAGCGCGAAGTGCTCGCAGACGGTGACCGTCGCGCCCGGCACGACGTACACGCTCAGCGCCCACGTCAAGGGCTCCTACGTCTACCTGGGCGTGGACGGCGGTGCCAGCACCTGGACGCCCGGCACCGGCGGGGCGTACCAGAAGCTCACGCTCAGCTTCACCACCGCCGCCGGCCAGACCAGCGCGACGGTCTACACCCACGGCTGGTACGGGCAGGGCACCTACTACGCCGACGACGTCTCGCTGGACGGCCCGGGCGCACCGAGCCCCTCCGCCTCACCGACGGCGACGATGACCTCGTCCCCGACCGCGACGGCGTCCCCGACCGCGACCGCGTCCCCCACGGTGACGTCCTCGCCCACGGCGACCGCGTCCCCCACGGCGACGGCCACCAGCACCCCGCCGCCCGCCGGCCCGCACGCGCTGGTCGGCTACCTGCACGCCAGCTTCGCCAACGGCGCCGGCTACACCCGCGTCGCGGACGTCCCCGACTCCTGGGACTTCATCGACCTCTCCTTCGGCGAGCCCACCTCCGTCACCTCCGGGGACATCCGCTTCAACCGCTGCCCGGCCACCGAGTGCCCGGGTGTGGAGTCCGACGCCGACTTCAAGGCCGCGATCGCCGCCAAGCGGGCCAGGGGCAAGAAGGTGCTGATCTCGATCGGCGGCCAGAACGGCCAGGTCCAGCTCACCACCACCGCCGCCCGGGACGCCTTCGTCTCCTCGGTCTCCGCGATCATCGACCGCTGGGGCCTGGACGGCCTGGACATCGACTTCGAGGGCCACTCGCTGTCGCTGAACACCGGCGACACCGACCTCAGGAACCCGACCACCCCGGTGGTGGTCAACCTGATCTCCGCCCTGAAGACCCTCAAGGCCAGGTACGGCGCCGGCTTCGTGCTCACCATGGCCCCGGAGACCTTCTTCGTCCAGCTCGGCTACCAGTACTACGGCTCCGGTCCCTGGGGCGGCCAGGACCCGCGGGCCGGCGCCTACCTGCCGGTGATCCACGCGCTGCGCGGCGACCTCACCCTGCTGCACGTCCAGGACTACAACTCCGGCTCCATCATGGGCCTGGACAACCAGTACCACGCGATGGGCGGCGCCGACTTCCACGTCGCGATGACCGACATGCTGCTCAAGGGGTTCCCGGTCGCGGGCAACACCGCCGACGTCTTCCCGCCGCTGGCCGCCTCCCAGGTCGCCATCGGCATGCCGGCCACCGTCAACGCGGGCAACGGCTATGTCGCCCCCGCCGAGGTGAACAAGGCGCTGGACTGCCTGACCCGGCTCGCCAACTGCGGCGACTACGTCCCGCGGGCCGGCGCCCAGCCCGGCCTGCGCGGCCTGATGACCTGGTCGATCAACTGGGACCGATACGGCGGACGCGAGTTCTCGAAGAACTTCGACGCCTACTTCGGCTGACCGCCCCGTACCGACCCGCCCGTACCGACGCCTCCGTGTCGACGACCGGCCGGTCCGCCGACCGGCCGTCAAACCGGCTGCACCGGAGGCGGACCGGCCCGCCCGCCCGCAGCCGTACAGGGGTGCGGACCGCACATCGCGGCCCGGTGGGTGTGGGCCGCCCACATGGGTGGCCCACACCCACCCCGCCTACCGTGGCGGGCGGGCCGCTCGGGCCCGAGGGGCATGGGAGGTGGCGGACGGTGCGGACACGAGGCGGCTGGATCCTGGCGGTGGTGCTGGCGCTGGTGAGCGTGTTCGCCGGGGCGCTGCCCGCCTCGGCCGCGCCACCGGCCTATCTGAAGCTGGAGGCGACGTACGGCGGCGCGGCCGCCGGCAACGGCTGGGAGCAGGTCGAACGCTACCTGGACACCACGTCCGGGTTCCGGCAGGAGCAGTACCCGCCGGACGGCCGGGGCGACCAGGACGGCCGGCGGCTGACCTACTTCGGCGGGGTGAAGCAGCCGTACTCCGGCCGCTTCCTGCTCTACTCCGCGCCCGGCTGGAACACCGGCGCCCGCCAGGTACCGGTACTGCTGGTGCACGGCGCCAACGACAACCCGGACCGGGCCTGGGCCAACCCGGGCGAGTCCGGCGGCTACGGCTGCGGCGCGCTCTCCTGCCCCGGCACCGGGCTGATGCAGTACCTGAGCGCCCGCGGCCACCGGGTCTTCGCGATCGGCTTCGCGCACAAGCAGGGCGACAACCTGATGCAGGCCCAGGAGGTCGGCGACGCGGTGGCGCTGATCCGCGCCAGGCTCGGCGTGCCGCAGGTCGACCTGGTCGGCTGGAGCAAGGGAGAGATGTCCACCCGCGCGTACGTCTCCTCCGTCAAACCCTCCTGGGGCCGGGCGTACGCGGGCGACGTCCGCCGACTGGTCACCCTCGGCGGCCCGAACGGCGGCTACGACTACCCCTACGCGCACGGCTGGGCCCACGACCTCAGCATCTGGCCGGAGTGCGGCGGCAAGATCAACGCTCCCTCCCCGCACCTGCGGATGACCTGCTACGGCACCTACACCACGCACCCCGAGTACGCCTTCGCGCCCACCGGCGGGTACGACGACTACCCCGGCCAGCGCCAGATGCTCGCCCGCTTCGACGCCGTCTACGGCATCGACCAGAGCCAGCAGGACTGGTACACCACCTACTACGGCGGCCAGGGCCTCTACACCTACGGCACGGGCATCCAGAGCGCCGTGGACGCCGGCTCGCTGATCGCCCCGCTGCGCCAGGCCGGGGTGCCCGCCTCCGTACCCGCCTACCTGCTGGCCGGCGGTACACCGAGCATCGTCGGGATCTTCAACGAGAACCGCGGGCCGAGCGACGGCGTGGTCTTCGTCTCCAGCGCGCTCGACACCACCGGGATCGGCACGGTCGGCGGTACCGCGCTGATCGCCACCGCCAACCACCTGGAACTGGGGTGGAACGCCGCCGCCTGCGCCCAGGTCGAGAGCTGGCTCACCTGAGCGCCGAGCCTGTGACGACCGAGGAGCCCGAGGCGCCCGCGGCCGCCCGAAACCCGTGCCCTGCGAGCCAGGAAGGACACCCCCGTCATGCTGCTGCCCACCCTCACCGCCCGCAAGGTCGCGACCTCCCGGCTGACCGTCAACATCCTTGAGATCGAAGGCCGGTCCGGCGAGCCGGTGGTCTTCGTGCACGGCAACGTCTCCTCCGCGCTGTTCTGGCAGCGGGCCATGCTCGACCTGCCCGAGCGGTACCGGCCGATCGCCGTGGACCTGCGCGGTTTCGGCGGCACCGACCCGCTGCCCGTGGACGCCACCCGGGGGCTGCGCGACCACAGCGACGACCTGACCGCGCTCACCGAGACGCTCGGCCTGCACCGAGTGCACCTGGTCGGCTGGAGCATGGGCGGGGGAGTGGTGCTCCAGCAGCTGCGCGAGCACCCGGAGCGGCTGCGCTCGGTGACGCTGGTCAACCCCGTCTCCCCGTACGGCTTCGGTGGCACGCACGGGTCCGACGGCCGGCTCAACCACCCGGACGGCGCGGGTTCCGGGGGCGGGGCGGCCAATGCGGAGTTCGTCCGGCTGCTGGCGGCGGGCGAGCGCGGGGAGGAGTCGCCGCTCTCCCCACGGACGGTGCTCACCAGCTGCTACGTCAAGCCGCCGCTGGAGTCCGAGCTGCTGGACGTGTACCTCGCCGGGATGCTCTCCACCCGGGTCGGCGACGACCACTACCCCGGCGACTCGCGGAGCACCGACGCCTGGCCCGGCACCGCGCCGGGCGACCGCGGCGTGCTCAACTCTCTGGCGCCGACCCACTTCCGGATCGACGACCTGGAGCTCGCCGACCCCAAGCCGCCGGTGCTCTGGCTGCGCGGCTCGCACGACGTGATCGTCTCCGACACCTCACTGTTCGACCTCGCCCACCTCGGCGCGCTCGGGGTCGTCCCCGGCTGGCCCGGCGAGCAGGAGTGCCCCGCCCAGCCGATGGTTGCGCAGACCAGGGCGGTGCTCGGCCGCTATGCCGCGGCCGGCGGAGCCGTCCGCGAGGTGGTCCTCGACGCCGGCCACAGCGTCCACATCGAGCGGCCGGAGGAGTTCGCCGCCGAACTGGTGGCGCTCCTGCACGGCTGCTGGTGAACCGCCTCGCCAACGCCTCAGGGCCCCTCGCCGAAGCGAGGGGCCCTGAGGCTTGTCTGTGCGCCGCCAGGGACTCGAACCCCGGACCCGCTGATTAAGAGTCAGCTGCTCTAACCAACTGAGCTAGCGGCGCCTGCTGACAGGAAGAACATTACCTGGTCAGAGGCGGAAATCTCCAATCGGTTCGCCCGGGGTCGCCGGGCCGGGCCGTAAGGGCGCCAGGAGTGCCGGGGTGGCCTCGCCCCGGACGTCACGGACCTCATCGGACCTCATCGGACGTGCGGCGGATGTAGGGCGAATGTGAGGCAGGTGTGAAGCGGGCTTGAGGTCGGGCCGGTACGGCGCGCCGGGGCAAGCCGGGCCCATTGTCAGATTTACCCTTCGGTAGAGGCCCCGGGCCGCACCCCGGGCCGCACCCCGGACCCGCCCGCCCCGACCCGCCCCGATGGTCGCCCTGCCCCGGCCCCGCCACCGAGAGATCCCGATCCGCCGAGAGGACTCCCCGTGGGCCAGCTGCCACTGCTCTTCCTGGTGCTGCTCGCCTCCGTGGTGACCATGCCGCTGGCGCGCCGCACCGGCGTACCGCAGCCCGTGCTGATGACACTGCTGGGCATCGTGATGGCTCTGGTGCCGCAGATCCCCAATGTCGAGATCAAACCCGAGCTGATCCTGCCGCTGGTGCTCCCGCCGCTGATCTTCGCCGTCGCCCGGCGCTCCTCGGTCCGCTACTTCCGTGCCAACGCCCGATCGATCCTGCTGCTCGCCGTCGCGCTGGTGGTGGTCACCACGATCGCCGTCGCGGGCGCCGTCCACTGGCTGCTGCCCGCCCTGCCGGTCGCGGCCGCCGTCGCGCTCGGCGCGCTGGTCTCACCGCCGGACCCGGTCGCCGCCGTCGCGGTGGCCGGCAGCGTCGGGCTGCCGCGCCACCTGGTGGCCGTCCTGGAGAGCGAGGGGCTGTTCAACGACGTCACCGCGATCGTCATCTACTCCCTGGCCATCGATGCCGTGGTCAGCGGTGACTTCTCCGTCGAACACGCGGTGCTGCGCCTGGTGCTCTCCGCCGTACTCGCCGTGGTCATCGGCGTCGCCCTCGGCTGGCTCAACGCCAGGCTCGCCGCGATGCTCGACGACCCCACCCAGCAGGTCGCGCTGAACCTGCTGGTGCCCTTCGCCGCGTACAGCCTCGCCGAGGAGGTCCACGGCTCCGGCGTGCTAGCCGTCGTCGTCTGCGCCCTCCACCTGGCCGAACGCGCGGCAGACGCCGACGAGGTCTCCTACCGGCTGGTCGGCAACGCCTTCTGGGAGATCGTCGAGATCCTGATCACCGGCGTCGCATTCGGCCTGATCGGCCTTGAGCTGGCCACCGTGCTGCGGGAGGTCGGCTCCGGCTGGACGGCCATGCTCGGCGACGCCGCCGCCGTGATCGCCACGGTCGTGGTGATCCGGCTGGTGTGGCTGCTGCCGGCGGGCTGGCTGTCCAGACGGCTGCGCGGCGGCGAGGACGAGGACACCCCGATCAGCTGGCGGGAGACCGTGGTGCTCTGGTGGTCCGGGATGCGCGGCGTCGCCACCGTCGCGCTGGCGCTGGCCGTCCCGCTCACCCTGCACTCCGGCGAGCCCTTCCCCGAGCGTGGCCGGCTGGTCTTCATCGCGTTCACCGTGGTGCTCTTCACGCTGCTGGTCCAGGGCCTGTCGCTGCCGTGGCTGGTGCGGCTGCTCCGGCTGGACCTCGGCCACGACGCCCACGAGCAGGCGGTGCGCGAACTCTGGTGGCGCGCGGCCAAGGCCGGGCTGGACCGGCTCGGGGAACTGGAGGAGCAGGAGAGGCTGCCCACCGAGGTCGCCGAGCGGCTGCGCACCCGCCAGTACGACCGGCTGGCCCGGCTCTGCCCGGAGAACTACGCCGAGGAGGAGGCCGCCGAGGCGCGGATCAGGATCGCCCAGTGGCACGCGGCGCACACCGTCGAGCAGGAGATGATCGCCGCCTCCCGGCGCGAGATGCTGACGGCCCGTAGCGAGCCGGGGGCCGACCCGGAGTTGGTCGACCGGGTGATGCGGGGCCTGGACCTGCGCTCCGAACGCAGCTGAGCGTGCCCGCCCCGCCCCCCGCCCCCTGCCCCCTGCCCCCGGTGCGCGGCCGCTCGGTCCGGTCCGCTCCGTGCGGGCCGTTCCGGCCGGGGCCTGGCACCGCCGCGCCGGGGCTCGCGGCAGCGTGGAGCGGAATGTGCGAAAGGGCCCGCCGCGTTGCATAGGCTGGCCCGGGCAGGCCGTCAACGCAGCCGGCGCACCACCCCGGTACCGCCGGACCTCGCGAAACCCTCCCGCCTGGCCCAGCCGGTATCTGCACTTCCAGATGAATCGAGGAGCATCGATGTCGCAGACCCCCGCCAGCGGCCGTACGCCGCTGGACCGCACCCCGCAGTGGGCCGCCCTGGGCAAGCACCGGGCGGAGCTGGGCGAGCTGCACCTGCGCGAGCTGTTCGCCGGCGACCCCGGCCGCGGCAGCCGTTACACCCTCAGCGTCGGCGACCTGTACGTGGACTACTCCAAGCAGCTGGTGACGGACCAGACCCTCGACCTGCTGCGTGAGCTGGCCGACGCCACCGGCGTCGCCGGGCTGCGGGACGCGATGTTCCGCGGCGAGAAGATCAACAACACCGAGCACCGCGCCGTCCTGCACACCGCGCTGCGCGCCCCGCGCGAGGCCGTCATCGAGGTGGACGGCGAGAACGTGGTGCCCGCCGTGCACGCCGTGCTCGACAAGATGGCCGCCTTCTCCGACAAGGTCCGCTCCGGCGAGTGGCGGGGCCACACCGGCAAGCGGATCAGGACGGTCGTCAACATCGGCATCGGCGGCTCCGACCTCGGGCCGGCCATGGCGTACGAGGCGCTGCGCTCCTTCGCCGCACGCGACCTCGACGTCCGCTTCGTCTCCAACGTGGACGGCGCCGACCTGCACGAGGCGATCCGCGACCTCGACGCCGCCGAGACCCTCTTCATCGTCGCTTCCAAGACCTTCACCACCATCGAGACCATCACCAACGCCGTCTCGGCCCGGAACTGGCTGCTCACCGAGCTGCGTGCCGACACCGACGCGGTGGCCAAGCACTTCGTGGCGCTCTCCACCAACGCCGAGGGCGTGGCGGACTTCGGTATCGACGTGGCCAACATGTTCGAGTTCTGGGACTGGGTCGGCGGCCGCTACTCCTTCGACTCCGCGATCGGCCTCTCGCTGATGATCGCGATCGGCCCGGCGCACTTCCGCGAGATGCTGGACGGATTCCACCTGGTCGACGAGCACTTCCGCACCGCCCCCGCCGAGCGCAACGTCCCGATGCTGCTCGGTCTGCTCGGCGTCTGGTACAACGGCTTCTTCGACGCCCAGTCGCACGCGGTGCTGCCGTACTCGCACTACCTGTCCAAGTTCACCGCCTACCTCCAGCAGCTGGACATGGAGTCCAACGGCAAGTCGGTCGACCGGGACGGAAACCCCGTCAGCTGGCAGACCGGCCAGGTGGTCTGGGGCACCCCGGGCACCAACGGCCAGCACGCCTACTACCAGCTGCTGCACCAGGGGACGAAGCTCATCCCGGCCGACTTCCTCGGCTTCGCCCGGCCGGTGGCCGACCTCCAGCCCGGCCTGGTCGCCCAGCACGACCTGCTGCTCGCCAACTTCTTCGCCCAGACCCAGGCGCTGGCCTTCGGCAAGACGGCGGAGGAGGTCGCCGCCGAGGGCGTGCCGGCCGAGCTGGTGCCGCACAAGACCTTCCGGGGCAACCGCCCGACCACCTCCATCCTGGCCGACGAGCTGAGCCCGTCGGTGCTCGGCCAGCTGGTCGCGCTGTACGAGCACAAGGTGTTCGTCCAGGGCGCGATCTGGAACATCGACTCCTTCGACCAGTGGGGCGTGGAGCTCGGCAAGGTGCTCGCCAAGCGCATCGAGCCGGTGCTGCTCACCGGCGAGGGCGCCGGGGAGCTCGACAGCTCCACGGCGCAGCTGGTGGCCCGCTACCGCTCGGTGCGCGGCCGCTGATCCAGGGCTCTCCCGAGGCCCCTCGCCGCAATGGCGGGGGGCCTCTTTAAGCAGACCCTATGGATACTGGAGAGTTCCAGTGTCTATTATGGAGAGGCCCGCTTCGCCCGACCGGAGGTCGATCGACATGCCCACGCTTCCCTGGGTCACGCCCAACCCGCCGCAGCCGCAGACGCGTGTCCTGGTGATGGCCTCCCGGCTGGAGGTCCGCTCGCTGCGGGACGTGCCCCGGTTCTTCCTCAAGTCCCTGGCCGCCTGGCGCCAGGTGCGCACCGCCCGCGGCGCGGTCGGCGCCTCGCTCGTCGCGCAGCCGCTCAGTCGGACCTTCTGGACGCTCTCGGCCTGGGAGGACCGCGAGAGCCTCAACGGCTACGTCCGGGCCGAGCCGCACCGGTCGATCATGACCTCGCTGCGCGGGGTGATGAAGGACTCTACCTTCACCTTCTGGGAGGCCGCCGCGGAGGAGCTGCCGATCGACTGGGCGCAGGCCCGGCGCCGCCTCGCGGCCGCCGAGCAGGCCAAAGCCGCCGAGCAGGCCAAGGCTGCGGAGCAGGCCTGACGGGTGGGCCCAGGGCGCCTGCCCATGGGTGCTCCGATACGCCCGAAGGCCTCCCGCTTTCGCGAGAGGCCTTCGAACCGTCTGTGCGCCGCCAGGGACTCGAACCCCGGACCCGCTGATTAAGAGTCAGCTGCTCTAACCAACTGAGCTAGCGGCGCCTGCTGACAGAGAAGACTTTAGCAGCGGCCCGTCATGGAGCCAAAATCGAATACCGGCGGCCGGCAGCAGCCCGGATCGCTCAGGCGGACGGCAGCGGCCGCAGCTGCCCGGTGCGGGGCCGGGGCAGTACGGTCCGGAAGTCGGCCGGCGGCGGTACCTCGTCCAGGACGCCGCTCGCCACCGGCTCGCGGGTCGCCCGTACACAGGCCCAGAGCACCACGGCCGCGCCCGGCAGCCACGGCTCCCTGGTGTCCGGGGCGACGATCCAGCGGCCGGCGCCCTGGCCGGGCGAGTCCGGCGAGTTCACCATCCGCTGCACCGGGGGCACCGTCACTGCGTCGCCGAGGCCGTGGCACAGCAGCGGTGGCACGTCGCGGGCCCACTCCTCCCAGGCCAGCAGCGTACGCAGCCGGGGCGCCGCGCCGGGCTGGACGAACAGCAGGGTGCGCCCGCGGTAGGTCGCCACCGGGCCGCAGCCGGGGCCGGAGTTCCACAGCTCGTCCAGCACCTTGCGGCCGAACAGCGACGGCATGCTGATCACGTCGAAGGCGCGGCCGCACGGCAGCACGGACGCCGCCCACGGGCGTGACTCCCACAGGGCGCGCATGCTGCGCGGGTACTCACTGGCGGAGGCCAGCCAGGCCTCCCCCGCCACGGTCACGTACTCCACGGATTGATAGGTCCAGATGTCCACGAGGAGCAGGGTGCTCCCTCGCGTGGGTGATGCGGAGGGAAAGCAGGGTTTGCCGGACAGCGCCAAGCGGTGCGGCGTACCCTGCCCCGCGCATATGCCAGTGGCGACACGCCCGGGCTGCCTGGGACCGAGCCCGGGACTGAGCCCGAGGCCGAGGCCGCTGCCGAGGCTGCGGCTACCCGGTGGGCCCGGGCCGGCGCCGGCGGCCGGCCGCCACCGGGCGGCGCAGCGTCAGCGGTCGCCCTTGTCGCGCTGCGGGCGCAGCAGCGTGTGGCCGTACTCGACCATCTTGGCCGCGTAGTCCGGCGTCCAGTCCGCGCGGGCGGCGATCTCGGCGGCGGACAGCGCGTCGAAGCGGCGCGGGTCCGCCAGCTGGGCGGCCGCGACGGCCTGGTAGTCGGTGGCGCGCTCGGCGGCGGCCCGGAAGGCGAGGGCCAGCTCGGTGGAGCGGCGCAGCAGATCGGCCGGGTCCTCGATCGACTCCAGGTCGAAGAACCGCTCCGGCTCCGCTTCGGCGGCCTGCGGCTCGAAGAGCAGCTGGGCCGGGCGCAGGCGGCGGGCGGGCGGCTCGGGGGTGCCGTGGCCCTGGGCGGCCGGCGCGGGGGAGCCGCTCCGGTCGGACGCCTTCGCGTGGGAGTCGGGCATAGCGTGACACCTCCGGGGGGTGGTGGGTGCTGGGTACGGCCGCGGGCCGCCGCGGCCGCCCGGGCAGGGGCAGCAGCTCGTGACCGCCGTCCATTGTCGCTCGGCGGCAGCCGCTAACGGAACGGTGTGGCGGCGGGCGCTATTCCCGCCCCGTGCGCCGGGGTGGCGCCCCACCTGCCCGGCGCGCGGGGCGGGCTTTCAACGCAGCGCCACCCGGTGCCTGCGCAGGTGCGCCAGGACGGCGTGGTTGGCCTCCCAGCCGTCCGGGAACTGCACCGACACGCCCAGCTGCACCGGCTCCGTCGCCGGATGCTCGTCCAGCAGAGCGGCGATCCCCTCGCGTGCGACGACGATGCAGGCGTGCCGGTGCCGGGATGCCAGGACGCAGAGCCGGCCCGTCTCCAGATGGAAGGCGGTGGCGTCGGGGCGGCCGGAGAGCGGGTGCAGCACCACCGTCACGTCGTACTCCCGCCCCTGCAACCGGTTGGCGGTGTCCACGGTGACGGCCGGGCCCGCCGCGTGGTCGACCGGCACGCCCAGCGCGGTGAGGGCCGCGCGGACGGCCGCCGCCTGGTCCCGGTGGGCGGTGCCGACGGCGATCCGGGCGGGGGACAACGGCGCCTCGCCCTGCTCGGAGTGCGAGGTCAGCCCCCGCTCCAGCAGCCGCCGGACGGTGGCCGCCACGGCCGCGACCGCCTGCGGGTCGGTCCGTACGGTGTGCCTGGCCGGCAGCTCCAGCAGCGACCAGCCGTGCTCGGCGGCCCGGTCGATCGCCGCGTCCAGCGCAGAGCCGTCCGGCCGCACCGAGGCGGTGAGGCGGCGCTCGTCGGGCCCGGTGCCGGAGCGGAACGGCGTATAGGGGTAGAAGGCCGAGGAGATCAGCGGCGCCGCACTGGCCGGCAGCCGCCAGGACACCGGCAGGCGGTACGGCTCGATCTGCGGATTGTGCGCGAGCAGCGTGACCACGGCGCTGCCGGACGGGTCGTACGACAGGCCCGCCCACTGCTCGGTGCCGACCACCGTGAACGGGTCGAGCTGCCCGGGGTCGCCCACGAACAGCGCCCGCTCGAACAGCCGGGCCACGGCCAGCAGCGCGTCCGAGCGCATCTGGTACGCCTCGTCGACGATCGCGTGCCGCCACGGCGCCTCGGCCTTCACCCACTGCCACTTGGCGGAGGTCGAGATCACCACGTCCAGCTCGGCGAGGTCGCCGACCTTCTCCGCGGCGGTGACATTGGCGTGCCGCAGCGCCTCCGGCGCCGGGCGGGAGTCGGCGGCGTGCAGGCGGCCGATGGTGATGTCCGGGGCCTTCTCCGCCAGCCGGTCCACCAGGTCGTCCACCTGGCCGTTGGTCTGGGCGACGATCATCAGCCGCTCCCCGGCGCCGACCAGCTCGCGGGCGGCCCGCACCACCAGCGTCGACTTGCCCGCGCCCGGCGGGGAGTCGACGACCACGCCGCGCTGGGCGCCCACGACGGGGCGGACGGTCGCGTTCAGGATCTCGGCCACCACCGCGTCGGCCGCGGCGCCGGGGCCTGAGCCGGAGGCCGGGACCGCGCCCGTGGTCGGGCCTGCACCGGAGGTCGGGCCGGCCGGCCGGCCGCCGGGGGTGCGCTTCGGCTGGTCCATCGGGCTGGTCACTCCCATTCCTCCGTGGCGGCGGCGCTCGTGGCGTTCGCGCTGGTCGTGGCGCTGGCGGCGCTCGCGGGGTGCGCGCCGCCGGGCGGGCCGCCGTGCGTCCACGGCGTGTCGTCGGGTTCGGGCAGCGGCGCGGACTGGCGGGCCGTCAGCTCGAAGAGCGTGAACGTCACCCGCTCGCCGGGCTCGGGCAGACTGCCCGGCTCGGGCTCCCGCTTGCGGCCCATCCCCGACAGGATGCGCAGCGTGATGAGGCCGCCGGCCGCGTCGACCGCCGCGATCTCGGCCTTCTGGGCCGCCGGCGCGTGCGCCCGGTGCGCCTCCCGGCCGAGGTCCGCGTGCGGACGGTCGCCCGTACGGACCGTCACCAGCGGGCGGGGCCTGGGGGAGCGGCCCGAGGTGTACTCCGGCACCACCTCGGTGACCACCCCGCTGAAGGCCTCGCCGGCCAGCCTGCGCTCCGCCATCGCCAGCGGATCGTCCAGCGCCTCCTGGACCTCCAGCCGCACCTGCTCGCGCTCGCGCTGCGCGAGCTTGCGGGCCGCCGTCACCGCGTCGTCCAGCCGCGGCTGCGGCGGCTCCCCGGCGGCCAGCCGGTCGCGGTGCCCGGTGTACGACCAGCGGTCCCCCGTCCAGCGCTCCTCCAGATGGGCGGCGGGCGGCAGGGCGCGCAGCAGGTCCAGGCCGTGCCAGACGTCCCGCCAGGTGGGGAGCAGGGCGCGCTCCAGCACGGAGTGCAGTCGCTCGACCGCCTCGTCCACGTGCCGCCGGGCCCGCCGGTGGGCATGCGGCTCGGCGTCCGGGTCGGTGTGCCGCAGGACGGAGGCGGCGGCGTCGTAGCGCGTGATCGCCGGGGCCAGCACCAGCTCGTCGAAGCGCGGGTCGGTGGCCGGCCCGGCGGGCGGGTGCAGCAGCTGGCCGTCCGCGTCGCGGGCCGACTCCGCCAGCTCGGCCGCCGCGGCGCCCGGCAGGCCGCCGGGCGGGCAGTGCCAGGCGAGCCGCGCGGCCAGGTGCTGGTCCTCCAGGTGGCTCTGGCCCGTCGCCCAGTGCCTGGCCAGCAGGACCGTCATCGGCAGCAGCAGGCTGCTGCCGGGCACCTGGGCGCGGTCGGTCAGGTGCGTCAGCCAGCGGCCCAGCAGCGGCACCCGGGCCGGCGCCGGGTACGGCCCGGGATCGGCGTCCTCGATCGTCCGGCGGAACCGGGTGGACCGGCCGAGCAGCGCCAGATGGCGCACCGCGCCGCTGTTCGGGACGATCAACTGCGGCGCTTCGGCGCAGAGTTCCCGCAGGACCTGGGTCTTCTCGCCGGTCTGCGGATCCTTCTCGGACCCCTCGATCTGCTCGACCTGCGCGCCGAAGGACTCCAGGTACGGCAGCAGGTCGGCGGCGAAGCCGGCCAGGAAGTCGAAGCGCAGCGGCCGGTTCAGCGGTTGCGGCACGATGTGCAGCCGCGGCGCGTCGCGCTCGGTGCCGAGCAGGACGGCCAGCGGCGCGCCCTCTTCACCGGCGTACACCAGCGGCACCACCACCATCGGGCGGTCGGAGAGGTGGCGGTGGCGGACGGTGGCGAGCGGCTCGGCCCGGCCGCTGCGGACGGCCTCCAGCCGGGCGAGAGTCCCGAGCAGGCTCATCGCTCACCCCGCCGGGTGGTGCGGGCGGTGCCGACGGTGCGGGCGGTGGAGGTGCGGGCGGCCCGGCGGGCAGTCGGGCGGCGCGGCGTCATCCGATGCCCCCGGCCAGGGCCTCGGCGCGCAGCGCGGCCGCGTAGGCCAGCCGGGCGGCGGCCTCGTCCGATTCGGCGTCCGACCCGGCGTCGGCGTTGGCGCCCGAGTCGGCGCCCGGCCGGCCCGGTGCCGGGCGCGCGGCGGCCGCCAGGGCCTCGGCGACGGTGCGGATGCTGCCCAGCTCGCCGCGTACACCCCGGCCCAGCTGCTCCACCCGGTCCGCGCAGCGGGCCTGGGAACGGCAGTGAAAGCCCAGCTCACAGGTGGAGAGGCAGTCCGGACTGTACGCGGCGGGGACGTGCCCGACCGCCTCCGCCAGCTCCTCGGCCGGCCTGGTCGGCAGGCCCGCCTGGTCGGGCGCCAGGTCGAACGTCGTCCCCGGCGGCAGCTCGGACAGCAGCTGGTCGATCCCGGTCATCCGGGTCAGCTGGCGCCGGGTGGTGGCCAGCTCCCGGCGGATGTCGACGGCGACGGCGGTCGGCCGGTTGCTGAAGTCCTTCGGGCAGACCAGCAGCACGCTGAGTTCCGGGCTGCCCGGGAAGTCCGGCGTCGCGTACGGGTCCGGGTCGACGACGGCGCCGGCCAGCGCGGCGGCGGTCTCCTGGAGCGCCAGCACGTAGACGGCGGACTGCCGGGCGGCCGCGCCGACCTTGGCGGGATCGGCGCCGCCGTCCAGCACCGGGAAGGACTTGATCTCGACCACCGTGCACCGCCCGCCGTGCACCACCACGGCGTCCGGTTCCAGGTAGGCCGGGCCACCGGCCACCGTCAGCCGCAGCAGCGGGTGGTCCAGCAGCGTCCAGGCGGATCGGTCGGCCGCGGCCTCGGCCAGTACGGCGGCCGTCCGCTCGGCGCGGACGGCCGGGCCCGAGCGGCGCAGCAGATCCGGCACCGCGATCGGGGCGGCGCCGTCGGCGGGCAGTCCGAGGTGGCGGCGCAGCGGCTCCAGCAGGGCCGCGTAGTCGTCGTCCTTCAGGCGGGCCTCGAAGACGTTGCCGCGCGCGATGGCGAACGGCGACTGGCCGAACGGCGCCGGATTGCCCAGCTGCCTGGCGAGGGCGGTCTTGTCGACCCCGGCGGCGTCGAGCACGGCGCGGCGGCGGCACCCGGGATTCGCGGCGAGCGCGGCGAGGGCACGGGCGTTCAGGCTGCGCTGCGGCGCCGGGCCGCGCAGCTCGGCGAGGCGCTGGGTGAGCGGCTCGGGGTGCCCGATGTGCGAGACGTTCATGGTGCGGCCAAGTGTTGCACCCGGGTCCGACAATCCGGTGCGCCGGTGCGCCGGTGCCGCGGGGTGTCCCGGGTCAGCGCGGGCCCCGGCGGCCCGTGGGCGGGCGGGGCCGCCGTGGGGTGGGAGATCATGGAGACCGGTGCTCAATGGCGAGACCGACCGTTGCCGCCGCCCCTGCCGCGAGGAGTTTCCCATGCCCGCCCGAATCGTGCTCGTCCGCCACGGCGAGACCGAATGGTCGGCCACCGGCCGGCACACCGGCCGTACCGACATCCCGCTCACCGAGGAGGGCCGCGCGATGGCGAGCGCGCTCGGCGCCCGCCTGGCCAAGGCCCCCTGGAACGGCTTGCCGGACGCGATCGTCCTCACCAGCCCGCTCTCCCGCGCCGAGGAGACCTGCGAGCTGGCCGGCTTCGGCGGGCGGGCCGTCGAGCGGCCCGAGCTGATGGAGTGGGACTACGGCCGGTACGAGGGCCGTACCGGCCACGACATCCGCCAGAGCGATCACCCGGGCTGGCTGATCTGGCGGGACGGCGTACCCGGCGGCGAGCGGCTCCTTGACGTCGCGGCCCGGGTGGACACGCTGATCGGGGAGCTTCACTCCGCCCACGGCGTCCCGCACCCCGACACCACCACCATGCACGAGGCCGACCGCGACGTGGTGCTCTTCGCCCACGGCCACCTGCTGCGCATCTTCGCGGCCCGCTGGCTCGGCCAGCCACCCGAGTTCGCCCAGCGCCTCAAGCTGGGGACGGCCGCACTCAGCGTGCTCTCCTGGGAGTACGGCCTGCCCGCGATCGAGGTCTGGAACGACGTCAGCCACCTGGAGGAGCTGGCGAAGTAGCGCCGCACGCCGAAGGCGACTGCGCCCTGACCGGTGGTCAGGGCGCAGCGTGTCGCGGGCCCTCGTGTCGCGGCCTCCGGCCGGTCAGGCGGCGACCACGAGGTCGTAGGACGCCAGGAACGCCCCGACCTCGGGCACGGCGGTATGCCCGCGCAGCCGGTTCGCGGTGACCGCCAGCATCCCCTTGATCCGGGCGGAGCGGACCTCGCCGAGCAAGGTGACCGCCGCCGAGCCGTACCCGGCCGCACCGCTCAGGTCACCCCGGCCGAGCCGGTCGTGGGCCAGCTCGGCGGTGTAGAGCGCGCGGTTGCGCACGAAGTGCGGCTGCTGGAGCGCTATGGCGCGGTGGGCCTGCTCGGTGGCGCGGTCCCAGTCGCCGAGCGCGGACCAGCACTGCGACTCCAGGCCGGCGATCTCCGCCTCCCCGTAGAAGGACATCCACTCCGGGTCGGACTCCGACTCGCCCCGGTCGAACAGCGTGTATGCCCGGGACAGCGCCCGTTCGCAGGCTGCCTGGTCCTTCAGCACCGCCCAGCCGCCGGCCTCGCGCATCGCGAGCAGCGACAGCAGCCGGTCGGAGTCCAGCCGCCGGGCGGCGCTCTGCCCGGCCTGTGCGGCGCGCAGTGCCTCACGGGGGCGGCCGGAGTCGCGGGCCAGGAAGGCGCTGTTGCAGAAGACATGGGCCTCCAGCGCGGCGTCGTTGGCCATCCGGGCGGTGGCCAGCGCCTCGGAGTAGAACGAGCGGGCGTCCGCGAGCCGGTTGGAGTCGTGCGCCAGCCAGCCGACCGAGATGGCCAGTTCGCCGGCCCCGGCCTGGAGCCGGCGCTCGGTGGCCTCGTTGTACTCGCCGTCGTTCAGCAGCACGTACGCGCTGCGCAGGGACTGCCCGGCCAGCTCGAAGAGCGCGTCGGCGCCGTGCGCGTCGTCCAGCAGCCGGATGTCCCGGATGGCCTGCTCGACGCTGCGCACCTCGGCGGCGCCGACCTTGCGGGGCGGCGGCGCGCCGGTCCCGGCCCGGCCCGGTACGGCCGCCGGCAACAGGCCGGGCGGCAGCTCGCCCCCGGGTGGTGGCACGGCGAAGGGCCGGGCGGTGAGCGGCTGGGTGATGGGCGGTTGGCCCGGGGCCTCGGCGTGGGCCGGCGGGTCCAGGCCGATCAGGGTCGCCAGGGCGGTCGAACCGCCGCTCAGGAACGTACGGCGACGCACGTCGTCGTTCTCCTCGTCGGGATGATGCGAATCGTAGGGCCACCAGGGCACCACCGGTACCGGTATCGGCACCGCCTGCGGCACTGGAACGGGCTGCGTCCGGCCGACCGGGCGTTCGGCCGCGGAATCGGCCGGCCGGCGGCGGCGGACGGCCGTGCGGGGTGCGAAGCCGAGATCCTCCAGGGAGCGGTCCGGCCACATGTGCCGGAAGACCCGCTCGTAGGCGTAGTTGGGGCAGCGGATCTCGCCCGCCTCGACCCGCCCGACGTAGCGCGCGTCGCAGGACACGTGCTCCCCGATCTCGCGGGCGGCACGGCGGACGGCGGTGGCGAACTCGCCGGGTGAGCGGTCGCCGCGCAGCTCGCGCATCGCGGTGTTGGGCGACGGTCGGTCCGGCCCGGCCGGGATCGTGGCTGCCATGCTGCACTCCGTGGTCGTGCTGGGGTACTTGGTGGTGCGCGGGGCCTTCGGTGCTTGCGGGGGCGGGGTGGGGCGGGGTGCCGTGGGCCGGGGTGGGCCACGGACTTGGCTCGGCTGGGCTCGGTGGAGCTCGGCCGAGCTCGGCGGAGCGGGTGGACCGTCGAGGACAGTTGCGTACGGGCTGCTACGTCTGGCTACGGTGGTGCCCCCCCCCGACGGGTCCGGAGTGGGCCCGGTGGGGCCCGAGTGGGCCCGGTGGGGCCCGAGTGGGCCCGGTGGGGCCCGAGTGGGTCCGGAGCAGTCCCGGGGCGTTGCTCCGACAGTACCGGGAGTAATCACCCGACCACGGCAAGTTCTAGGAGTATGTAGGGTCAATTCGGTTGATATCGGATCCCGTTGCCGAGTTCTGCCATGAAATGCCATGCCTTGCTGTAAGCCGCCCCGTGGCCTACGGCACTCCCGCCGCGTTGTCCTGTTACGTGGAAGCCCGGTCGCCTGCCGGTCCGCCGCCGTGCAGGGCGGCCACCCCCACCACCCCTCGGGCGGCCCCGCTTCCGATCTGACGAGGTGACAGGAGGGCCCCAAGATGGCCACCGGAGTGCCGCAGTACCGTCGCCCGGCCGGCGGAGGAGTGCTCCCGGGTGTCGCACCTGCCCTGCTGCCCGAGTGCCCCGAGGACCGGCCCGTCCGCGCGGGCGGCGCGGCGGCGGTCCGCCGCCCCGGCCCGCTGGACCAGCCGATGGCGGTCGCCGCCTTCGACACCGTGACGGTCTCCGTGCGGCACGGCCTGGAGGCTGTCGACATCCTGCGGCTGCGCCGGGCCTGCGGGGCCGTTCTGCAGAGCCGGAGCGGCAGCACCGTCTCGTTCCTCGTCCCACCCGGTACGGCGGACGGCTGGCACCTGCCCGGCAGCTCCTGTACGACAGGCGCGGTGCTACTGCCCACCAGCGACCCGCGCTGGGTGATGCCCCCCTCGGCGTCGGGGGCCGCCGCCCGGCCCACCGACCCCTGGGTCCTGCGCTCCGCCCTCTGCGAGGCCGCCTGCACACTGACCGCAGGCGGTCTCGGCCCGTTCTGAGGCTCTGCCTCGCGCGCCTCGCGCCTGCCCCGCGCCCTGCCCGCGACGGGGCCAGCGCACCGCCCACGCACCGCCCTTGCCTGCCCCACCCCCGCTGAGCTGCGGGCTCCGCCGGGCCGGCGGCGATAATGGCGGGCATGGGACGCAGCAGCAGGGCCGGCCGGAGCCGCACGACGGGGGACTTCGAACCGTCGGCCGACACCGCCGGCCGCACACACGCGCAGGGCCCGCTCAGCCGGCCCGTCGACTCGGGTCTCGCCGAACTCGTCCCCGACCGGGACCGTGCACGGGCCTGGTCGCTGTTGATCGACGGCGCCCCCCAGTCCATGGTCGACCTCTCCGACCCCACGTACCTCGGCTTCGAGTACCAGCGCCGCCTCGGCCACCTGATCGACCTGGCCGCCCCGCCCGGCAGGCCGCTCACCGTGCTGCACCTCGGCGGCGGCGCGCTCACCCTGGCCCGCTACGTCGCCGCGACCCGGCCCCGCTCGCGCCAGCAGGTCGCCGAGATCGACACCGCGCTCACCGAACTCGTCCGCGCCGAACTCCCGCTGGAGCGCGGCTGGCAGGTGAAGGTCCGCGGGGCAGACGCCAGGGCGGTGCTGGAGCGGGCACCCGAGGGCGCCGTCGACCTCGTGATCGCCGACGTCTTCTCCGGCGCCAGAGTGCCCGGCCACTGCGCCACCGTGGAGTTCGCCACCCTGGCCGCCCGGGCCCTCGCCCCCGGCGGGTGGTACGCCGCCAACATCGCGGACGGCGCGGCCCTGCCGTTCGCGCGGGCCCAGGTGGCCACGCTGGCCGCGGTGTTCCCAGAACTCTGCCTGGTGGCGGACCCGGCGGTGCTGCGCGGCAAGCGCTTCGGCAACCTGATCCTGGCCGGCGCCCACACCCCGCTCCCGATCGCGGAACTCACCCGCCGGGTGGCCGGCGACGCGGCCCTCGGCCGGGTCGAACACGGCCGCCCGCTGGCCGACTTCACCGCCGGCGCCGCCCCGGCCACGGACGAGACGGCGGCTCCCTCCCCGGCACCCCCGCCGGGCGTGTTCCGCTAGCGCACGTCCGACGCCTCGCTGGGAGGTACCCATGCCGCCAGCCGTCGGGGGAGCGGCGCAGCGCACGACGCGGCGCACCGTCCGACGCGCACCGGTGGACAGCCGCCGGATACCGCCTGCTGACGGTCTCCGGCGCTGAAGGGGCCGCGGTGCCTCAGTGCCCCTTCGGCAGGCCGCGGTGCTTGTACATGGCCGCGGCGGTGAGCAGCATGCCCGCCGCGATGGGGGCGAGCACCGCGGTGGCCGTGCCGGTGGTGTCCGGCGGCGCCGAGACGGTGGTGGTGGCCGCTGCGGCCAGCGCAGTCAGCGCGAGGTCGTCCTCAAGGATCTGCTCGGCCGACTGCAGCCGTCGCTCGGCCCCGCCGGTGGCCGGCCGGGCGGTGCCGGGCGCGGCGGTGCTGCTGCCCGGGGCGGGCGGCGGCGAGTTGAGAGGGCTGCCGTCGGTGGGGGCATCGGCGCCGACGGCCGACGGGACGGCTCCGGCCTCCGTGCGGGTGCCGGTTCCGGAGCCGGCACCGGGGGCCGAGGTCGACGCGGGTGCCGCTTTCTGCTCCGGGCTCGGTACGGCGTCCCGCGGCGACCGTGGGTCCGACGTGTGCGGTTGGGTGGGTACGGCGGGCAGCAGTACGGAGGCGATCGAGAAGGCGTCGGGGACGGCCGTCGCCTGGCCGGGCAGCGGCAGCCCACCCGCCCTGATCCGCTCCTGGAGCACCTGGTTGACCGGAGCCGTGCTGCCCTTCAGAGCGGGTACGGCGCCGGTGAGGTTGCCGACCAGCCCGGGGGACTCGGTCTGGCCCGGAGTCCGTTCCGTGCCCTGCCCTGTGCTCCGGTCGGTGGCCATCGGATCGCCGACGGGGGCGGTGGACCGACCGGAGATCTGGGCGCCGGTGCGATGGTCGGCCTGGTCGCTGTGCTGGCCCCCGCCACCGGCGCCTGTCCCGCCGACTTCCGTCCCGGCGGGGCCCTGCTCCGCAGCCCGGCTGACGGCCCTGCTGACCGCTCCGCCGGTCGGGCCGATCGAGGCCGCGTACGAGCTGGTCACGCCGATGCCCAGCGTCCATACCTGGGCGAGCACCGCCCCGCCCGCCGCGATGACGCGGGGGTTGGGCAGCCACCCGCCACCCCGACGGTCGCCGTCACGCCGGGTCGGGCCCGGCGCCTGGTGGTCGCTCGCGTAATTGGCTCGCACGTGAGGGCAGAACGATCGGACGGGGTGTTAGGTCACGATTTCGACCTCTGTCTCCATCACGGACAGTCATCGCGGTCCGGGTCGGGCGCCTGCCGCACCGGCCCACCGCGCCTGATCACCTCGGCGTACCAACGGGCGCTTGCTTTCGGGGTCCTGGCCAGGGTGGCGTAGTCGACGTGCACGGCCCCGAAGCGCTTGCCGTATCCGTATGCCCACTCGAAGTTGTCCAGCAGCGACCACAGGTAGTAGCCACGTACGTCGGCGCCCGCCGCGATGGCGTCGGCCACGGCCTCCAGGTGCCCGTGCAGGTAGGCGATCCGGGCGGGGTCGTCGACGAAGCCGTCCGGGCCGACGACGTCGTCGAAGGCGGCGCCGTTCTCGGTGACCAGCAGCGGCAGGCCCGGGTGGGCGCGGTGCAGGCGGAGCAGCAGGTCGGTGAGGCCGCCGGGGTCGATCGGCCAGTCCATGGCGGTGCGTTCACCGGGGGCGGGCAGGAAGACGACGTCCTCGGCGCCGGGCCAGGGAGAGTGCGCACCCGCCCCGTGACCGTCGTGGCGCGCGACGCCGTCGGCGTTGCCGGGCGTCGAGACCACGGTCGGGGTGTAGTAGTTGACGCCCAGCAGGTCGATGGGGCGGGAGATCTGCGCCAGGTCGCCCGGGTGCAGCAGGGTGTCCCAGTCGACCAGGTGAGCGGTGTCGGCGAGCAGGCTCTCCGGGTACTCGCCGCCGAGGATGGGGCCGGTGAAGATCCGGTTCCCGACCGCGTCGATCCGCCGGGCGGCGGCGAGGTCGGCCGGGTCGGCGCTGAACGGCCGGATCTGGTGGAGGTTGAGCGAGATCAGTACGCGGGCGGCGGGCGGCAGGACGGCCCGCAGCGCGCCGGTGGCGAGGCCGTGGGCGAGGTTGAGGTGGTGGGCGGCGCTCAGCGCCTCGCCCGGGTCGGTGCGACCGGGCGCGTGCACGCCGGACCCGTAGCCCAGGAATGCGCTGCACCAGGGCTCGTTGAGGGTGGTCCAGCTGGTGACGCGGTCCCCGAGGGCCTCGGCGGTGAGGGCCGCGTAGTCCGCGAACCGGCCGGCGGTGTCGCGGGCCGGCCAGCCGCCGCGGTCCTCCAACTCCTGCGGGAGGTCCCAGTGGTAGAGGGTGGCGAGCGGGGTGATCCCGTGGCTCAGCAACTCATCGGTCAGCGCGCGGTAGAAGTCGAGGCCGCGCTCGGTCGCAGGCCCGCGCCCGGTGGGCTGGATCCGTGGCCAGGAGATCGAGAACCGGTACGAGGTCAGCCCCAGGTCCGCCATCAGCCGGACGTCCTCGCGGAAGCGGTGGTAGTGGTCGACCGCCGTGTCACCGGTGTCCCCGCCGGCGACCCTCCCCGGCGTGTGGCTGAAGGTGTCCCAGATGGACGGCCCCCGCCCGCCTTCGGTGACCGCGCCCTCGACCTGGTACGCGGCGGTCGCGGCGCCCCAGGCGAAGCCCGGCGGAAAGGCGGGGCGGGCGGGGGTGGTCTCGGGCGTGGGCGCGGTCGTGGCCGGGGTGCGGGTGTGGGGAGGGGTGTGGGGAGGAACAGGCGGCATGCGGTGCGCTCCCGGGGTGTCGTGGCCGCGCGGGTGGTGGGGGACGCGCGGTGGTGCGGACTACCGATCCGTACCCCGGAGATCGGTCTCCTCACCGTGCCGGGAGCGGCGTGATCCGGACACGGGCCGGTGAATGCGCCCGGGGCCCCTGAACCGTGTTCAGGGCCCCCGGGGCGTGCGGCTCGTGGCGGCGGTGGGTCAGGAGTTGGGGCGGAGTGTCCAGATGACGGTCATGACGCCGGTGACCGCGCCGTCCGCGCGGGTGATCTCGACGGTGACGGGGAACTCCGGGCGCTCGCCCTTGTCCAGCTCGGCCACGATGTCGGCGGCCGGGCGGCCCAGGGTGGCGGTGGCGGTGACCACGCCCATCGCCAGCTTCTTGTACGCGATCTCGGCGCTCACGGCGAGCGGAACGGCGCGCGAGAGCTGGTCGCCGAAGGCGGCCAGGACGATGCAGCCGCTCGCGGACTCGGCGAGGGTGAACATCGCGCCGGCGTGCGGCCCGCCGACGTGGTTGTGGTACTCGGGCTGGTCCGGCAGCTGGAGGACGGCGCGCTCGGGCGAGGTCTCCAGGTACTCGAGCTTCAGGGTGCGCGCCATCGGCACGGTCGAGTCGAGCAGCTGGCCGATCGAAGGTGTGGTCATGCGGTCATGTTACTAGCCGGTAGCTTCTTGGGGCAGCTCTGGCGGCAGGGAGATTTCGCCGGCCGGTCCCGTCCTGACACCGGCCGCTCGGCCATGGCCTGTGGCGCTCGTCACAGTGCTGCTTCGGGAGTCGGTCGAAGTGCCGGTCGCGTCGGTCGTGGTGGGCTCCGGCCGGTCCCGGGCTGCTCCGGGGGCTGCGGTGTGGCCGAACGCCAAAAACGCCTGAGGGCCTGATCTCCAGAAGAGATCAGGCCCTCAGGCTCTGGGGTGAGTGACGGGACTCGAACCCGCGGCCACCTGGACCACAACCAGGTGCTCTACCAACTGAGCTACACCCACCATCTGTCCGGGGCGTTCCCGCTCCGACAGGAAGAACTCTACAGGATCCGAGAGGGTGCTCGCGCCAGGGTTACCGTCGGCCCGACGGTGCTGCCGACCAGGCCCGCGGCCGCGGCGCCGGACGGCGAGCGGACGCAGCGCGGAGGGCACGTGAGGGGCACGCGGACGGTGCGCCCACGGCGGCCGCGCCCCCGCGCGACGGCTCAGGAGCCGGGCAGCTGGTACTTCGCGGCGATGGCGCGGGAGGTGTCGGTGTCCGGGCCGGGCTGGTCGACGAACACGGCCTCGCGGTAGTACCGCAGTTCGGCGATGCTCTCGCGGATGTCCGCCAGCGCCCGATGGCTCCCGCCCTTCTGCGGGCTGTTGTAGTACGCCCGGGGGTACCAGCGGCGGGCCAACTCCTTGATCGAGGAGACGTCCACGATCCGGTAGTGGAGGTGCTTCTCCAGCGTCGGCATGTCCCGGGCGAGGAAGCCGCGGTCGGTGGCGACCGAGTTCCCGCACAGCGGGGTCCTGCCCGCCTCGGGCGCGTGCTCGCGGACGTAGGCCAGGACGAGCGCCTCGGCCTCCGCCAGGGTCACCCCGTGCTCCAGCTCGTCGAGCAGGCCGGAGGAGGTGTGCATGGTGCGCACCACCTCGGGCATGTTCTCCACCGCCTCGGCGGGTGGGCGGATGATGACGTCCACGCCCTCGCCGAGGATGTTGAGCTCGGAGTCCGTCACGAGTGCCGCGACCTCGACCAGGGCGTCCCGGCCGAGGTCGAGCCCCGTCATTTCACAGTCGATCCATACCAAACGGTCATTCACGTCACTCACCCTACGGCGCGATCGCGCGCTGCGGGCACCGGCAGGCCCGCACGGGAGCCCGAGGCCCGGGACTTCTGGTCCGCGGGCTGCCCGGTCGACGTGTGGTCGGCCGCTCCGTGCCCGGTTGTTCCGTGCCCGGTCGTCCCGGGCGCGGGTGCGCCCTGTCCGGAGGCCGGGTGACCGGCGCTCGCGTGGTCGGACAGGGCGCGGTCCTGGGCGCGGTCCTTGGCGGCGAGCCGCTCGGCCGTACCACGGGCGTTGCCGATCCCGCCACCGTTGACGGTACCGGCGGACCCGCCTCCGGTACCGTCCGGGCCGGGAGCCGCCGCGCTGCGACGGTCCTGCCCCTGGCCCCGGGCGCCGGGCTGTGGGAGCCCGTCCTCGGCAGCCGCGTGCTCGACCGTACGAGGCGGCCGGCCGGCCGCCGGACCGCCCTGCGCCGGGACGAGCGGCCTGGCCGCCGACCCCTTGCCGGACCCGCCGTGACCACCGTGCACCGGGTACTGCTGATGCGGCTGGCGCGGGTGCTGCTGACCCTGCCCCGGCTGGACGGGCACGGGCTGGAGCGCGTGGTGCGAGGTGTGCGCCGGCTGGCCTCCCGGCAGTTGGGCCGGCACCGACGCCGGGTGGGCGCCGCCGCCGGACACGTTCTGCCCTGGCTGGCCCGGGAAGTGCGTGGCACCCGGGCCGGACAACCGCTCGGCCAGCCGCTCGGAGGGGTGGCCCGACGTCGAGGCGGTCGTCGGCTGCTGCCCGGGCCGCCGGGACCGGTAGGTGGTCCGGTACGCGGCCGGGGAGACCCCCAACTGGCGGCGGAAGTGCCCGCGGAGCGCCACCGGCGACCGGAAGCCGCAGCGGCGCGCGACATCGTCCACCGACAGCTCGGAGGTCTCCAGCAGCCGCTGGGCCTGGAGCACCCGCTGGGTGATCAGCCACTGGAGCGGCGCGCTGCCGGTGAGCGTGCGGAACCGGCGGTCGAAGGTGCGCCGGCTCATGTAGGCGCGAGCCGCCAGAACCTCGACGTCGAACTGCTGGTTGAGGTTCTCCAGGGCCCAGGTGACCACCTCGGCCAGCGGGTCGTTGCCGATCTCCTCCGGTAAAGACTGGTCGATGTACTGTGCCTGCCCGCCGCCGCTGCGCCGGCTCGGCACCACGAGCCGGCGGGCGAGCGCGTTGGCCGCCTCGGCGCCGTGATCGCTGCGCACCACGTGCAGACAGAGGTCGATCCCGGCGGCGGTGCCCGCCGAGGTGAGCACGTCGCCGTCGTCGACGAAGAGTTCGCGCGGGTCGACGTGGACCCGGGGGTAGCGCTTGGCGAGCGTCGGCGCGTACATCCAGTGCGTCGTCGCGGGCCGGCCGTCCAGCAGACCGGCGGCGGCCAGGACGAACGCGCCGGTGCAGAGGCCGATGATCCGGGCGCCCTCGTGGTGGGCCTTGCGCAGGGCGGCGATGGCCTCCACCGGCGGTGGCTGGGAGATCGAACGCCAGGCGGGGACCACGATGGTGCCCGCCCGGGCCAGTGCCTCCAGGCCGTACGGGGCGGTGAGGGTCAGCCCGCCGGTGGTCGCGAGCGGGCCGTCCTCCCCGGCACACACCAGCAGGCGGTAGCGGGGTACCCCGGCGTCCTGCCGGTCGACGCCGAAGACCGAGAGCGGGATGGAGCTCTCGAAGATCGGCGCGCCGCCGAAGATCAGCACGGCGACCGTCTCGCGGCGGCGCCGGCCGGAGAGCTTGCGCGGGGCCACGGCGAGCGCCGGCGTCGACGTGCCGCCGGCGGGGCCGCCGCCGTTGGGCGAACCGGCCGGGAGGCCGCCGGGCTGGCCGATGCCCTGGCCCAGGGCCTGAGCGATGCCTTGGCCGATGGCCTGCCCGTTGGCCGGACTGCCGGACTGCGAACCGCCGCCGGGCGCGGTCGGGCTGACGGCAAGTCCGGCGATGTGTGCGGCCGACGCGATGCCGAACTGCCCGGCCTGCTGGCTGCCGTACCCCATCGGGTACCCCTGGAGCTGGTTCTGGCCGTGCCCTTGACCCTGGGCGGCGGTGGCCGCCGAGGTGTGCGACGGGTGCGACGGGTGCGGCGCGAGGGCAGGGGAGGACCCGTGGGTCGGGCGGCTGACGGGCCGTCCGCCGAGGTCGGAGCCGTCGAAGGCAGCAGCGCTCGCCGAGGTATCGGTGTTTCTCGAGGCCTGACCCGTGAGACCGGCCACGGCCTGGCCGCTGTCAGGACCCGCGTCGCTCCTGCTCACCCTGCTCAAGGCGCTCAAGCCCCCTCGGTGGTGTGGTGTGGTGGTGCGGCACTGCTGGCCAAGATCGAATCTACTGGTTGGACCGTCACCGTTGTGACAAGTTCACCATCCGACGCTATGTCGACATGGCAATTTGGCGTGATGCATTCGATCACGAAGCGTGGCACCCGTCGACCCTTCTGGGAAGGGGGCGGGTGGCACGGTGGCTGGTTGTCGCACGGCCGGTCCGTGACGCTCCCACCCCGGTGGACCCGGCCGGCAGGTCTGGGCTGCGGCTTTGCCCAAGGAGAGAGGACCCGCACGAGATTGACCGAAAATAGGCGGTGCGCACGAGGGGCGCACGGGACAGAGGTGTGCGCCCGTATGACCCCGCCTGGGCAGCCCTTGCGGGCCTCTGAGCGGCTGCCGGCACGCCCGGCTATCGTCCTGTCGTGGAGACCAACAGTCGGCTCGAACTGGCCAACGACAACGCAGCTGAATTCTGGTCCGCTCAGGCCCGGGCCCGCGGCTGGGAGCGGTTGCACCGGCCCGGCCTCACCGCCGTCCACTGTGCGCCGGGTGCGACCGACCCGCACCGGCTGATCGTCACCCGGCCGTACGGTGAGCCGGCCCCCCTGGAGGAGGAGCTGGCGGACCTGCTGCGCAGCTGGGGGACGACGCAGCTGTGCCTGGAAGACCCGTACACCCGCCTCGACCTTTCACGCTTCGGGTGTATTCACGGGCTGGACATGGCCGTCATGGTCCGCGAGCCCGGGCCGGTGGAGAGCGCCCCCCGGGTGGGCCGGCCAGGCGCCCCCGGCCAGGGCCGACCGATCGCCGACCTGACGATCCGGGAGGTGCCGTACGGGGACGCTGACGGCCTGGCGGACGTCGAACGGACGGTGGTCGAGGGATTCCCGGTGAAGGCCGAGCAGCCCTGGGTGCGCGGGGGAATGCTGCCGGAGAGCCTGCTGGCAGAGCCGGGGCTGCGGGTCTGGCTCGCGCAGAGCGGCGGTGCCAACGCCGGTGCCTGCCTGACGCACGACGACGGGCGGACGGTGGGGGTGTACTGGGTCGCCACGCTCCCCGAGCACCGCTCCAAGGGCGTGGCCCGCGCCGTCCTGGAGACGGCCCTGGCCGCCCACCCGGGCCGTTCCGCAACGCTGGTGTCGACTCTGCTCGGCGAGCCGCTCTATCGGAAGCTCGGCTTCGTCGAGCAGGGCGTGACGCGCTGGTGGGGCTACCCGGCCGCGCCCGAGGCGAGGTAGCCGGCGGAGCCCGGGCGTCGTCCGGGTGCGGCCTTCGGCAGACCGCTGAGGGCGGCGGGGGTGGGCACGCCCCGGCCGCTGCTCACCAGGTCCACCGTGGTGCGCGATCCGACGGCCGAGGCCGGTCCGGCGCTCCGCGGACGCGGCTGAGATGCCCCGGCGGCCGTGGTGCCTGCCGTGCTGCCCGCCGTACCCGCCGTACCGGGCAGGTTTCGGACAGGCGGCTCCTGGGTGTGAGCCGCGACGGCGGCTGAGGCGAGTTGGGGCCCGGCGGGCGCGTACGACGAGCCCGGGGCGGATGTCGCCATCTGCGCACCCGCGCGGGCGCCGCTGAGCGCTCCCACCTCCGCTGCCCGGGTATCGCTCGGGCCATCGGCCTGGCTCCTCACCCCGCCGCCGACCGGGGACACCATCGGGACCCCTGCCCGAGCCGCCGTTTGCGCCGCTGCACGCGGCGCTGGGCGAGCGTCCGGTCGTACCCCGGGTCGTGCGGCCGGTCGCGGGCTCCGGGCGTTGACCGCCGACAGGACCAGCCCGACCGCCTCGGGCAGCCCGCGAGTGCTCAGGGTCGGCCGGTAGCCGGGCTCGGACCACGGCCGGCCGTGGTGCAGCCAGACGCTGCGCAGTCCGGTCAGCTCGGCTCCGGCGATGTCGGCAGGGGCGTGGTCGCCGATCATCCAGGTGTGTGCGGCCCAGTCGCCGGTGGGGGCCACGCCGCAGCGCTGCGCGGCGATCTCGAAGATCAGCGGGTCCGGCTTGAGGCACCGCGCCTCCTCGGAGATCACCCAGCCGTCCACCAGGGGGGCGAGGCCGGTACGGCGGATCTTCTCCAACTGGGGCCGGGTGCCGCCGTTGCTGACGATGCCCAGCGTCCAGCCGGCGGCGCGGGCAGCCTGGAGCGCCTCGACGTGACCCGTGGGGCAGTGGATGTGGGAGTTGATGCCGCGTCGGTAGTGCGCGAGCAGGAAGTCGAGCGAGTGGTCGAGTCCGTAGCGACGGCGGACGGCGGACAGTACGGTGCTCCGCGGCACGTAGCCGCCACCGTCGATCGTGGTCAGCCAGTCGACTTCGCCGGCGGGCAGTCTGCGTTCGGCCAGGAAGTCCTGGGCCCAGGCTCGGAAGGCGGCGTCCCGGGGGAGCAGGGTGTTGTCGAGGTCGAACAGGAGCAGCGGCATGCCGAGCATGGTGCCAGCGCCGCTGGGTATGCACTTGGCAATTGCCAACTGACGTCGCGAACTGGTGCGAATTGGCTGAAATAGATATATAGCGGTGAGCGCGCGGTACCTGGGTGTGACGACGCCGGTGCCGTTGCGCCGGCCGCGCGGGCGAACCTCCACCGCGCGGGCGAACCTCCACCGCGCCGCCGCACCACCGGCAGTGCGAATCCGACAGTGCGACCGCGACCGTACGAATCCGGCGGCGCGTAGAGCCTCGGCAGGGCGGGCACTGCCGGCCGGTGCCGGAGTCGTCAGGTGGGGATTGGACAGCTTCGGCGCGCGACTGTGGCGTACACGCGACTCGGGCGTACAGGGGTAGCGGATGAGGGGTTGGGTGTCGCAGGCGCCACGGCTGTGGTGGCTCCGGGGACGGAGCGGGAGACGAGGTGGACGAAATAGGGGGTGTCTCCGTCGCTCGATGACAAACCGGTCACGGTGTGTGGCAGGCCAGTTGCGCCGTCGGGCCCGCTCCGTCAAGCTCCAGTGAACCTCTTGGACATGGGGGGCGTAATCCCCGCGCCGAGGGGCGCGTCGCGGTCGGAGTGCACCTCCTTCTTTCGCGGGAACGTCGCTGTTCCGGGGCTCCGCACTGGGCGGGGTCTCTCGCCCGTCGTACTCTGAAAGGAACAGGTCACATACGGTGGTGCTCGGCACAGACCGACTTCGTGCCGTGGGCGGGCCTGCTGCCTGGGCAGCGTTGTCCTTTCCTGTCGGCCCATCTCCCTCGAAGAGCCTTGAGCCATGGCTGGTTTTGAGTCCTCCCGACCAGAAGACGCGGACATCGCCGCGTCGACGGTCGGCGACCCCGACCTCGGGCCTTTCCGGGGCCGTAGACCGCCGCAGGCCGACGCCGGGGCCGATGGCAGGGACTCTGCGCGTGGTGGCTGGCCCAAGCCCCGCCAACGGCGCGAGGAGCATCGCGACGCCCCTGCGGAGCGAGCGGTGACGGGGCGCCCCGGGCCCGACCGTTCGCGACCGTCCCGAACGCCGGGAACGCCGGGAACGCCGGGTGAGCCGACGGCCCGGGAAGAAGCCGTGAGCCCCTGTGACCCGGCCTTCCAGCACGGTGTGGTGGTGGGATTCGACGGCTCGCTCTCCAGCGAGCGTGCGCTCGCCTACGCAGTGGGCATGGCCCGTCGCTCCCAGTGCGGTCTGGTGATCGTCCATGTGGCCAACCGGCTGCCGGCCACGGTCTGGGCGGGTTGCGAGCCCCCGGTCTTCGTCGATCTGCCGGACCACCGGACCGAGGTGCTCGGGCTGGAACTGGCCTGTGCGGACTTCCTCGCCGGGGTGCCCTGGATCCTGGTGGAGCGCGGCGGCGACATCTGCCATGAGATCGAGGAGGTCGGCAGGGAGTACGCCGCCGACGCCATCGTGGTCGGCAGTACGCACGGTCTGCTGGGCAAGATTTTCGGTTCGGTGTCGGGCCGGTTGGCCCGTCGCGCCAACCGGCCGGTGATCGTCATCCCTTGAGCCGGTGATCGTCGTGCCCGGGTTCCGACGGATGAGCGCACCTGGGCGCGCGGCCTGAACTAACCGCGCTGAGAAGCTGGTAGGGGACTCCGCTGCGGGTCGGGTGTACGGGTGGAGGTCCAGGAGCGGGCTGGGGGAGCCAGTTGGCCTCTTGGCCCTCTGAGCCCCCTGTCTCCTTGACCATCAAGGGTGGGCTCGGCGGCCCGGTTGTACGACCATGCCGTACGGATCGGTCGCCGTCGGCCATCTGCGGCCCGCCCGAGGTGAGTTGAGTGCGGTGGGGTCGAGGGCGGTGGAGTCGGAGGAGTAAGAGCGGCGCGTGGGGCTCCGGCGTGGTCGATCCGGTATCGGCGCAGTACGACCGGATCGAAGCCGCCGGAGCCGTGCCCCGCACCCGCCCGGCCGGTGTCCCGGTCGGACGTGCTCCCCGCTGGTGTGGGTGTCCTTGCCGGCCCGTCCCTCGCCGGCCCGTCCCTTGCTGTGTTGGCCCCTTGCCGGGGCTGTCCGCGGGTGGGTCAGGAAGTGATGCCGAGCTCCCGCGCAATCAGCATGCGCTGGACCTCGGAGGTCCCCTCGCCGATTTCGAGGATCTTGCAGTCGCGCCAGAAGCGGGCGACCGGGAATTCGTTCATGAAGCCGTATCCGCCGTGGATCTGGGTGGCCTCACGGGCGTTGTCGACGGCGGCCTCGGAGGAGTACAGCTTGGCGATCGCGGCCTCCTTCTTGAACGGTTCGGAGTGCACCAGCCGGGAGGCGGCGTCCCGCCAGGCCAGGCGGGCGGTGTGGGCGCGCATCTCCATGTCGGCGAGCTTGAACTGGATGACCTGGTTGGCACCGATGGGCCGGCCGAAGGCCCGTCGGGTGCTGGCGTAGGTGAGCGACTGGTCGACGCACCCCTGGGCCAGGCCGGTGGCCAGGGCTGCGATGGCGATGCGGCCCTCGTCGAGGATCCGCAGGAACTGGGCGTAGCCGCGGCCGCGCTCGCCCAGCAGGTTGGCCGCGGGAACGCGGCAGTCGGTGAAGGACAGTTCGCGGGTGTCGGATGCGTTCCATCCGACCTTGGAGTACTTCTTCGATACCTGGAAGCCCGGGGTCCCGGTGGGCACGATGATGGAGGAGATCTCGCGCTGCGGCGAGAGAATTTCGCCCTCTTCACTCGAACGAGCGATCGGTTCGGTCAGCGCGGTTACCGTGACCAGACCCGTGATCTCCGTACCGGAGTTGGTGATGAAGCACTTGGTGCCGTTGATCACCCACTCGTCGGTGGCCTCGTCGTAGCGGGCCGTGGTGCGGGTGGCGCCCGCGTCGGAGCCGCCCTCGGGCTCGGTCAGGCCGAAGGCCCCGAGCAGCTCGCCGGAGGTCAGCCGGGGGAGCCACTCCCGCTTCTGCTCCTCCGTGCCGAACCGGTAGATCGGCATCGCGCCCAGCGAGACGGCTGCCTCCAGCGTGATCGCCACCGAGGAGTCCACCCGGGCGAGCTCCTCGAGGACGAGGCCGAGCGCGAGGTAGTCCCCGCCCATGCCGCCGTACTCCTCGGGGAAGGGCAGGCCGAAGAGCCCCATCTGGCCCATCTCCCGGACGATCTCGTACGGGAACTCCTCCTGCTCGTAGAACTCCCCGATCTTCGGGGCGATCACGTCCTGGGCGAACTCGGCCACGGTGCGGCGCAGTTCTTCGTACTCGGAATTCAGCCGGTGGTCGAGCATGGTGGTCCTCCTGAGACCCGGGCAAGGTGGCCGCGGGTGTGGGTGGGAGTGCCCCGCCGATCTGATGGTGCGACCGGTGGGGGGTGGGGTTGAGTGCGGGCTCCGGGTCAGCCCTGATCGCCGAGCAGGGCCTGAACGGCGCGGGACGGGCTGGGACGGCCGAGCTTGCGCGCCATCCAGGCGCTGGTCCCGACCAGGGCCCGCAGATCGACTCCGGTCCTGATGCCGAGGCCGTGCAGCATCCAGACCAGGTCCTCGGTGGCGAGGTTGCCGGTGGCGCTCTTCGCGTAGGGGCAGCCGCCGAGGCCGCCCGCCGAGGCGTCCACGACGGTGATCCCGCTGCGCAGCGCGGCCAGTGTGTTGCTGAGGGCCTGCCCGTAGGTGTCGTGGAAGTGCACCGCGAGCCGCTCCACCGGCACGCCGGCGCGGACGAAGCCGTCGAGCAGGGCGGTGACCTGGCCGGGGGTGGCCACGCCGATGGTGTCGCCGAGGCTGAGCTCGGTGCAGCCCATCTCCAGCAGCCGCACGCCGAAGCCGATCACCTGGGCGGGCGGTACGGGCCCCTCCCAGGGGTCACCGAAGCACATCGACAGGTACCCGCGGGCCGGTACCCCGGCCGCGGTGGCGCGCTGTACGACCGGCTGGAACATCGCCATCGCCTCGTCCGCGGAGCGGTTGAGGTTGCGCCGGGCGAAGGTCTCGGTGGCGCTGGCGAACACCGCCACGTCGGTGACGTGGTGGGCCAGCGCCCGGTCGAGCCCCCGCTCGTTGGGGACCAGCACGGGCAGCCGCAGGCCGGGGTACTCGGCGGGGAGCCCGGCCAGCTTCGGTACCAGGTCCTCCGCGTCGGCCAGCTGCGGTACCCACTTGGGGTGGACGAAGCTGGTGGCCTCGACGGTGCGCAGACCGGCGGCGGCCAGCCGGCCGATGAACTCGGCCTTCACCTCGACCGGGACGAGGGCGCTCTCGTTCTGCAGGCCGTCCCGCGGGCCGACCTCGTGGATGCGGACCTCGGCGGGCAGGCCGGGGGCCCGGACGGGGGCGGGCAGGCCGAGTTCGAGCGTGTCGGGCTCGCGGGGCGGCGCGAGGTGCTGCTCGGGGGCGCTCATGACGCCACCCCGGCGCTCAGCTCGGAGGGTGCGCCCGCCGGGTCGGTACCGGCCGCCTCCTCGGCGGGGGTGACCACCACGAGCAGCTCCTCCATGGCCACCGTGGCTCCGGTGGTGGCGCGCAGCTCGCTCACGGTCCCGTCGTGGGGGGCCGAGATCACGTGTTCCATCTTCATGGCCTCCAGGACGAGCAGGGCCTGGCCACGGCTGACCTGCTCGCCGACCGTGGTCTTGACGACGGTGACGGTGCCGGGCATCGGGGCGGTCAGCGCGCCGTGGTGGGCGGCGCCGGCCGAGGCCCGGTCGCCGACCGGGTCGTACGCGTGCACGGCCCAGGCGTCGCCATCGATACCCAGCCAGGTCACCGGGCCGCCGGCCGCCGCCGCGGGTGCGTTGTCGGTGGTGTGTGCAAAGGTCGTCTGCAGACCGTCGAGGGTGAGGTGCAGCCGCTCCCCGGCCCGCACCACGCGGGCCGCCAGGATCGGGCCGTCGTCGAGTCGGACCTGCAGGTCGGGTGCGGTGACTGAAGGATTGTCAGTGGCCTCGGCTACGGTGCCCGCACTGGCAGGTCGTACGTACACCGAGACCGGGTCATGGCCGGGGATGCGGAGTCGGTGGGCGGTCCAGGCGCTCTGGCCGCCGAGCCGCCAGCCGGACGGGAGGGAGAACGGATCGGTCCAGCCTTCGGCGGAGGCCGTCGGGGCGAGGTCGAGCTGCCGCGTCAGCGCGGCGGCGTAGTAGAGGAGGTGTGCCGGTGCCGCAGCGGGACCAGCGGTTTCCGTCGGGGCAGTCGAGGCATCGGGCTCGGCCGGGGCGCCGAGATCCGTGGGCCCGGTGAGGCCGGCGGGGGAGTAGGGCGAGGCCAGCAGGGCCGGGTGCTGCTGGGCGGTCTGCTCGACCAGTCCGGTGTCGAGGTCGCCGGCGACGACGTCGGGGTGGGCGAGGAGTCTCCGCAGGAAGCCGGCGTTGGTGGTCACCCCCAGGATCCGGGTGTCCGCCAGGGCGGCGCGGAGCCGGCGCAGCGCGGTCGGTCGGTCGGGCCCGTACGCGATGATCTTGGACAGCATGGGGTCGTACATGCTGGTCACGATGGTGCCGGCGGTGACGCCGGAGTCCACCCGGATTCCCTCACCGTGTGGTTCGTCCAGGCGCAGGATGCGGCCGCCGGTGGGCAGGAAGTCCCGTTCCGGGTCCTCGGCGCAGATCCGGGCCTCGATGGCGTGGCCCTGGAAGGAGATGTGGGGCTGGGCGAACGGGAGAGTCTCGCCGGCGGCGATCCGTACCTGCCACTCGACCAGGTCGAGCCGCTGCGGGTACGCGGCGTCCGGGAGATCCACGGCGATCGCGAGCTCCGTCACCGGGTGCTCCACCTGGAGGCGGGTGTTCATCTCCATGAAGAAGAAGTCCAGGACGCCCTCGGGCGGGGCGGGAGCGGCCGGGTCGATGCCGGGGACGATGAACTCCACGGTGCCGGCTCCGGTGTAACCGCAGGCCTCGGCCGCCCGGACGGCGGCTGCGCCCATGGCGGCGCGGGTCTCGGCATTGAGCAGAACGGAGGGTGCCTCTTCGATCAGCTTCTGATGGCGGCGCTGCAGGCTGCATTCGCGCTCGCCGAGGTGAACGGTGGTGCCGTTGGCGTCGGCCAGCACCTGGACCTCGATGTGGCGCGGCCGGTCGATCCAGCGCTCCAGCAGCAGGGTGTCGTCGCCGAACGCGGTCCTGGCCATCCGGCGGGCGGCGGCGAGCTCCGCGGGCAGGTCGGCCGGGTCACGGACCAGGCGCATGCCCTTGCCACCGCCACCGGCGGACGGCTTGAGCAGGACGGGATAGCCGATCCCCTCCGCGGCCTGGGTCAGCTCCTCGTCGGTGGGCGCGGTGCCCTGGCTTCCGGGTACCACCGGCACGCCGGCGGCGCGTACGGCGGCCTTGGCGTTGATCTTGTCGCCCATCAGCTCGACCGCAGTGGGAGGAGGTCCGATGAAGGCGATGCCGGCGTCGGCGCAGGCGCGGGCGAAGGAGGCGTTCTCCGCGAGGAAGCCGTAGCCGGGGTGGACGGCCTGGGCGCCGGTACGGCGGGCCGCCGCGAGGATCTGGTCGGTCCGCAGGTAGGTCTCGGCCGCAGAGCTGTCACTGCGGTCGGCGGGGCCGAGCCGTACCGCGACATCCGCCTCGCGGACGTGGGGCGCGTCGGCGTCGGCATCGCTGAACACGGCGACCGAGCGCACGCCGAGCCGCCGCAGGGTGCGGATGACCCGGACGGCGATCTCGCCACGATTGGCGACCAGAACTGTGTCGAACATGGGAGGCGTTCCTCCGGGTCGAGGGGAGCCGTGCAAGAGAGGATGAGAGCGAGCGGAGCGGGCCTGCCACGGGACGAGGCCTTCGGCCCGCCGGCTGGCCGGTCAACCGGTCAGCCGAGCCCCGACCAGCCGAGGCGTCGGACGTCGGTCCGGCGTCGGGCGGGTGTCCGGGCAGGTGCTCGGCCGGGAGCCGGTCAACCGGGCAGCCACGACGGCCGCCCGGCCCGGCCGGGCTCACATCCGGAAGACGCCGTACGGGCCGGGCACCGGGAGCGGGGCGTTGGAGCAGGCGGTCAGCGCGAGGCCGAGCACGGTCCGGGTGTCCATCGGGTCGATGACCCCGTCGTCCCAGAGCCGGGCGCTGGCGTAGTACGCGTTGCCCTGCCGCTCGTACTGTTCCCGTACGGGCCGCTTGAACTCGTCCTCGGCCTCGGCCGGCCAGGACTCGCCGCCCTGCGCCTCGATCTGGTCGCGTCGGACGGTGGCGAGTACCGAGGCGGCCTGCTCACCGCCCATCACCGAGATCTTGGCCCCGGGCCACATCCACAGGAAGCGAGGTGAGTACGCCCGGCCGCACATCGAGTAGTTGCCGGCTCCGTACGAGCCGCCGATCACCACCGTCAGCTTCGGGACGCGGGTGCAGGCGACGGCGTTGACCATCTTGGCGCCGTGCTTGGCGATGCCGCCCGCCTCGTACTGCCGGCCGACCATGAAGCCGGTGATGTTCTGCAGGAAGAGGAGGGGGATGCCGCGCTGGTCGCACAGTTCGATGAAGTGGGCGCCCTTGAGGGCGGACTCGGAGAACAGCACGCCGTTGTTGGCGACGATGCCGACGGGGTGGCCGTGGATCCGGGCGAAGCCCGTCACCAGGGTGGCGCCGTACTCGGCCTTGAACTCGGCGAAGCGGCTGCCGTCGACCAGCCGGGCGATCACCTCGCGGACGTCGTACGGCGTGCGCGGGTCGACCGGCACGGCTCCGTACAGTCCGGTGGGGTCCACGGCGGGCGGCTCGGCCGGGGTGAGGGGCCACGGCTTGTCCGCACGCGGGCCGAGGCCGGCCACGATCGTCCGGACGATGGACAGCGCGTGGGCGTCGTCCTCGGCCAGGTGGTCCGTCACGCCCGAGGTCCGGGTGTGCAGCTCACCGCCGCCGAGCTCCTCGGCGGTGACCACCTCGCCGGTCGCCGCCTTCACCAGCGGCGGGCCGCCGAGGAAGATCGTGCCCTGGTTGCGGACGATCACGGCCTGGTCGCTCATGGCCGGTACGTACGCACCGCCGGCGGTGCAGGAGCCCAGGACCGCGGCGATCTGCGGGATGCCCGCGGCCGAGAGACGGGCCTGGTTGTAGAAGATCCGGCCGAAGTGGTCGCGGTCCGGGAAGACCTCGTCCTGCATCGGGAGGAACGCGCCGCCGGAGTCGACCAGGTAGATGCAGGGGAGCCGGTTCTCCAGCGCCACCTCCTGGGCGCGCAGGTGCTTCTTCACCGTCATCGGGTAGTAGGTGCCGCCCTTGACGGTGGCGTCGTTGGCGACCACGACGACCTCGCGTCCGGCGACGCGGCCGATGCCGGCGATGACGCCGGCGGCCGGCGCTGCCCCGTCGTACATCCCGTCGGCGGCCAGCGGGGCCAGCTCCAGGAAGGGTGAGCCCGGGTCCAGCAGGGTGTCCACGCGGTCGCGCGGGAGCAGCTTGCCTCGGGAGGTGTGGCGGGCCCGCGCCTTCGCCCCGCCGCCGAGTGCGGCCGTCGCGAGCTTGTCGCGCAGCTCGGCCACCAGTGCCTGATGAGCAGCGGTGTTCGACCGGTAGGCGTCCGATCCGGGATCGACCGCCGTCCCGAGCCGGGGTGCCGGAGCGGCTGCGGCGGGGGCCGCGGCGCCGCGCCCGGCGGGCGGGCCGCCCGCGGTGGCGAGCGGGGTACCGGCGGGCACGCCGGCGGTGGTGAGGAACATCCCAAGAGCTCCCTTGCCCTCGGAACCAGGTGACAGCAGGGCGGGATGAGCCCGCGGCCCCAAGTTAATGAGCGTTAACTCCTGCCGTCAGGTTAACGCTCGATAACCCGACTGTCTACGATGGGCAGCATGTCGAACGCCCCAGCCGCCCCCGCGCTCCCACGTCGCGACCAGATCCGCAGGGAGGCTGCCAGGCTGTTCGCCGCCCGGGGCTTCCTGGGCGTCGGCGTGGACGAGATCGGCAAGGCGGTCGGCATCAGCGGGCCCGGGCTCTACCGGCACTTCGCCGGCAAGGACGCGATGCTCGCGGACCTGCTGATCGGCATCAGCGAGCGGCTCCTCCAGGAGGGCCGCCGGCGCGTCGGCGCCGGTGGCGACGGCCGGATGCCCGGCGCGGGGCAGAGCGACGGAGCGACAGTGGGCGCCGACCTGATGGCGCTGGCCGACACCGCTGACACCGCTGACCCCGCAGGTGCGACGGGTGCGACGGGTGCGATGGGTGTGGCGGGCGCTGCGGGTGCGGCTGCCGTGCTGGACTCCCTGATCAGCGGCCATGTGGACTTCGCCCTCGACGACCGCGACCTGATCACCCTGCACGACCGCGAGCTGCTCCACCTCAAGGAGGAGGACCGTCGGCGGGTGCGCCGGTTGCAGCGCGGCTACCTCGAACTCTGGGTGGACGTCGTCCGCCAGGCCTTCCCGCCGCTGGCCGAACCCGACGCCGAGCCGGTGGCCCGGGCCGCCGTGCACGCGGTGTTCGGCCTGCTCAACTCGACCCCGCACAGCCTGGGCCCGCACGTCGCACAGGGTGAACGGCCCGGCCTGTCGCGCGACAGCATGGCGGCACTGCTGCACAGCCTCGCCCACGGAGCGTTCGTGGCCGCTGCCGAATCGGCGGGGCGGGCCGCGGCCGCCTGAATCACACCGGGCTGAGCCGGTACCACGGGATTGACCTCGTGGGACCAGCCCCGTGGGACCGGCCCCCGGCTACCAGTCCCGTGGGACCGGGCCTGGCGGCCGGGGGCGGATGGCCTAGGACCAAAGGGGGTGGGCGGGTGCCTCTCCCGACGGGTGTGCGTTTCGGCGTTCATCGTTCACGCTGGTAGCAGATGGGCCGACAGGGCAGGCGCGAGGAATCAGCTCGGGCGAGCGACTGTTGGCCCCTCCGTCGGTCCTGCCGGATCGCATGGACGGCCACGTGACGGAATGGTTAGTATCCCTAAATATGCCTGAGACTCACGGATCCACTGCGGAGCTGTCCCGAGGCGGTAACACCCAGGACAGCGGTACCGGGCAGCACGACGCCGATCGCGGTGCCGCCCGGGCGGGCGGCGTACGCCGCGGCGGCTCCCGCAGACAGGCCGACCCAGCGGGGTCGGCCGGACCGGCCGGAACCTCGGAGGTCTCCGGACCGGAGAGTTCCGGCTGGCTGCGCAGGCTGGTCGGCTACTGCTGGCGCTATCGCCGCAACGTGCTGCTGTCCTTCGGGGCCTCGCTCGTCGGTATGACCATCACCGCCCTGGTCCCGCTGGTCACCAAGCTGATCATCGACGACGTCATCACCGCCCACGACCGCTCGCTGGCACCCTGGGCCGCCGTGCTGCTCCTCGCCGCCCTGCTGGTCTTCGGCTGCACCCAGGTCCGCCGCTACTACGGCGGCCAACTCGCCCTCGACGTGCAGCACGACCTGCGCAGCGACCTGTTCCGTTCGCTCGGCCGCCTCGACGGCCATCGCCAGGACCGCCTCGACACCGGCCAGGTGGTCGGCCGGGCCACCTCCGACCTGCAGTTGATCAACGGACTGCTGTCGATGCTGCCCATGATGACCGGCTACCTGCTGATGTTCGTCATGTCCCTCGCGGTCATGCTCTGGCTGTCGCTGCCGCTGACCCTGATCGCGCTGGTGATGGGGCCGGCGCTGTGGTGGGTCTCGCTGCTCAGCCGCAAGCGGCTGTTCCCGGCGACCTGGGCGGCCCAGCAGGAGGCCGCGGCCGTTGCCGGCGTGGTCGACGAGGCCGTCGGCGGCGTCCGGGTGGTGAAGGGCTTCGGCCAGGAGAGCCAGGAGCTGGGCAAGCTGGAGGCCGCGTCGCGCGATCTGTATGCGGCCCGGCTGCGCTCGATCCGGCTGAACAGCCGCTACAACCCCGCCATGCAGGCGATACCCGCGCTCGCGCAGGTCGCCGTGCTGGCGTTCGGCGGCTGGCTGGCGGTCGAGGGCCAGGTGACCCTCGGTACCTTCGTGGCGTTCTCGACCTACGTGGCGCAGATGACCGGCCCGGTCCGGATGCTCACCATGGTCATCACGGTCGGCCAGCAGGCCAGGGCCGGCGTGGAGCGGGTCCTTCAGCTGATCGACGAGCGCCCGCTCGTCCAGGAGCGCCCCGGCGCGGTGACCCTCGACCTGACCGATCCGGCGCCTGGTCCGGCGCCTGGTCCGACGGCCGCACCCGCACCCGCGACCACAACTGCACCCGCGATCGCGACCGACCACACCACCGCGCCCGCCGCCGCAGGCGCCAGCGCCTCCGTACCGGCGCTGGAGTTCGACCAGGTCGACTTCCGGTACGACCCCGAGCACCCCACGCCCGTCCTGCACCGCCTCACCCTGCGGCTCGCACCGGGCGAGACCCTGGCGCTGGTGGGATCGTCCGGTTCCGGCAAATCCACGGTCGCGCAGCTCGTGCCCAGGTTCTACGACCCGACAGCGGGAGCCGTCCGGCTGTACGGGCACGACCTGCGCGACCTGACCCTCAACTCGGTCCGGGCCGCCGTCGGCATCGTTCCCGAGGAGAGCTTCCTGTTCTCCGAGACGGTCCGCACCAACATCGCGTACGGGCGGCCGGGCGCCACCGACGAGCAGGTCGTGGCCGCGGCCCGGGCCGCGCAGGCGGAGGAGTTCATCCGGGAGCTCCCGGCCGGCTACGAGACCAAGGTCGGAGAGCAGGGCCTGACGCTCTCCGGCGGCCAGCGGCAGCGGATCGCGCTCGCCCGGGCCATCCTGACCGACCCCCGGATCCTGCTCCTCGACGACGCGACCTCCGCGGTGGACCCGCAGGTCGAGGCGGAGATCCACGACGCGCTGCGGTCTGTGATGGCCGGGCGGACCACGCTGCTCATCGCGCACCGCCGCTCCACGCTCCAGCTCGCCGACCGGATCGCGGTGCTGGACCACGGCCGGCTGATCGACGTGGGTACACACGAAGAGCTCGAAAGCCGGTGCCCCCGCTACCGCGCGCTGATCACCGACCCCGAGGCCGGGAAGCAGGCTGAGCCAGGCGTCGCCGCCATCACCGGGTTCGAGCCCGATCCGGAGGCACCGCAGCCGGAACCACCGCAGCCGGAACCACCGCAGATGGAAGCACAGCAGTCCGAAGCCGAAGCCGCGCCCCCCGCCGACGCGCCCCCCGCGGACACCACCCCCACCGGCGCGCCCGCCACCGCCACCGCCACCGCCACCGCCACCGCCCCCGCGCCCGCGCCCGAGGCGCAGCTCCCGTCGTCGGCGGCCACCAAAGCCCTCGCCAAGGCGGCCCGGACCGCCGGCCCGGACCTGCTCGCCAAGGTCGCCGCGCTCGCGCCGGCCACCGATACCCCCCGCGTCCCACTCGACGAGGCCCAGGCCGGCGACCCGGACTTCAGCCTCCGCCGGATGCTCTCGCCGTTCCGTCGTCCGCTCGCCCTCGCCCTGCTGCTGGTGGCGCTGGACGCCGCGGCCGGCCTGGTCCTGCCGATCCTGATCCGGCACGGCATCGACGACGGAGTCAGCAAGACGGCCATGGCGGGCGTGGCCACCGCCGCGCTCGCCGCGCTGGTGATCGTGGCCCTGGACTGGCTGGTGCAGGGAGCCGAGAACCGGGTCAGCGGCCGGACCGGTGAACGGGTGCTCTACACCCTGCGAATCAAGATCTTCGCCCACCTCAACCGGCTCGGACTGGACTACTACGAGCGCGAGCTCTCCGGCCGCATCCTCACCCGGATGACCACCGACCTCGACTCCCTCACGAGCTTCCTGCAAACCGGCGTCGTCACCGCCGTGGTCAGCCTGCTGACCTTCTTCGGGATCTTCGCCGCCCTGCTGATCATCGACCCGGGCCTGGCGCTGGTGGTCTTCGCCGTCCTGCCGCTGCTGGTCGCGGCGACGCTGGTGTTCCGCCGTAAGTCCACCGCCCAGTACGAGATCTCCCGGGACCTGATCAGCACCGTCAACGCCGATCTCCAGGAGAACGTGGCGGGCATGCGGATCGTCCAGGCGTTCCGCCGCCAGGACGCCAACACCTCCCGCTTCGTCGCCCGGGGCATCGCCTACCGGGACGCGCGGGTGCGCGCCCAGTTCTACATCTCGCTGTACTTCCCCTTCGTGCAGTTCCTCTCCAGCGTCGCGGCCGCCCTGGTCCTGATCGTGGGGGCCTCCCGGGTCGACTCGGGGAGCCTGACGGTCGGTGCGCTGGTCGCGTACCTGCTGTACATCGACCTGTTCTTCGCGCCGGTCAACCAGCTCTCGCAGGTCTTCGACGGCTACCAGCAGGCCGCGGTGGGCCTCGGCCGGATCCGGGAGCTGCTGCGGACACCCACCACGACCGCGATCGCCGCGCAGCCCGTACCCGTCGGCAAGCTGCGCGGGGAGATCGACTTCGAGGACGTCAGTTTCGCGTACAACGGTGGTGGGGACGGCAGCCCGGACGTGCTCTCCGGCATCGACCTGCGCATCCCGGCGGGGCAGACGGTCGCGCTGGTCGGTGAGACCGGTGCGGGCAAGTCGACCCTGGTCAAGCTGGTCGCCCGGTTCTACGACGCGACCGGCGGCACCGTCCGGGTGGACGGTGTCGACGTCACCGACTACGACCTCGCCGAGTACCGGCACCGGCTGGGCGTCGTCCCACAGGAGGCCTACCTCTTCGCCGGCACGATCCGCGAGGCCATCGCGTACGGGCGACCCGCGGCCTCCGCCGCCGAGGTGGAGGCGGCGGCCCGGGCGGTGGGCGCGCACGAGATGATCGTCCGGCTCCGGGGCGGCTACGACCACGAGGTCACCGGGCGCGGGCGGAACCTCTCGGCGGGGCAGCGCCAGCTGATCGCACTCGCCCGGGCCGAACTCGTCGATCCGGACGTGCTGCTGCTGGACGAGGCCACGGCGGCGCTCGACCTGGCGACGGAGGCGGCGGTCAACCACGCCGCCGACCGGCTCGCGGGCGGACGCACCACGCTGGTCATCGCCCACCGCCTCACCACCGCGGAGCGGGCCGACCGGGTCGTCGTTCTGGACCACGGGCGGGTCGTCGAGGACGGCACGCACGCGGAACTGCTCGCCCTGGACGGGACATACGCCAGGCTCTGGCGGGCGTTCATCGCGGACCGGCACCCCGGTGCTCCCGACGCGGATCCCACCGTGCTCGGGTCGGCTGCCCCGGCGCCGGTCGCCCGCTAGCCGGCCGCCCGAGCGTCGCGCAACCCTGGCCGATCGCTCCCGCCCCCTGCCGTGCCGGGCCGGGGGCGATCGGCCGTCCGCTCAGGCGGCGATCAGCGAGGTCAGCAGCGGGGCGGCGTCGATGCCGTGCGGGAGGTCGCTGACCTGGCCGTCGCCCACCTCCACGACCCGCCAGCCGCTGCCGTCCGTCCGCAGCGCCAGGTCCGTCGTCACGAAGCGGCAGCCCAGGGCCCGGACCAAGGGGCGGACCGCCGTCAGGTCGGGCTCGGGGCAGTGGCCGGGGGTGTCCGGGTGCGGGCCGCTCAGGACGGGCTCGCCGTCCAGCCACCACACCCGCGCCTCACCGGCCTGCCCCTCACCCGCGCCTGCGTTGCCACCCTGCGCCGTGCTGTCACGCTGCGCCCCGCTGTCAGGCTGCACCGAGCCGGACTCGCCGCCCAGCGGGCCCAGGTCGGCGCGAGCGAAGTCCTCGTACCGGCGCAGCACCACCCCGCCGCTCAGGAACTCGCCCTGAAGTTCGACGAAACGTGCCACCACCCGCTCCAGCGCGGGCAGGTCGGCGAGGTCCGGTACGAAGCACGCCTCGGCCCACTCGTGCTTGCGCGACTTGACGTAGTCCTTGACGATGGCCGGCCCCCGGCCCCCCAAGCGGCCGGCTGCCGCGGCGAGTTCTGCGCGGTCGGCCGGGGCGCCGGGAAGCCAGACGCTCGGTGGGGTCGCACCCTCGAACACCGGGTACCAGCCGGGGAGTTCGTGCGCCGAGGCGTAGCCTGCCGGGCTGGTGAGCAGGGTGCCTCCCCGTCGGGCCAGCGCCTCGGCGAACGCACTGTACGCGGCACTCGGGATCATCCAGCCGCGATACCAGAGCGGGCCCCTCCCCTCCGGCACCCGCCGGACCGCCTCGCCCATGTCCCCGGCCAGCAGCGCATCGTGGTCGACCAGGGCGTGGTCGCCGCCCAGCTCGCGCAGCAGACGGGCCTCCCACGCGAAGTGCGGGTCCGGTCGCCGGGCGTTCAACGGGTCGGAGGGGAACAGGATCGCCGGTACGCGCATGGGCCTCAGCGTACGGACTCGGCGGCGGCCGGTAGCGCGATTCGTGGCACCGGGACGGTCCACCGGGCGACGGGCGTGGTGGCGGACGCGGTGAGGGGCGTGGTGGCAGCGGCGTTGGCGGAGCAAAGCGTTCGACGGATCGCGGCGGCCTCTGCCAGGGTGGCCTGATGGGGAATCTGACACGGAAGTTGACCGGACGTCGCGAACGAACACCGCGGCGTGCGGCCCGGACCGTGGTGCTGGACCACGACGGCTCGGTCTTCCTGCTCCGATCCGACAACGTCGAGGTCGGGGTGCACTGGACGATGCCGGGCGGGGGGATCGAGTCCGGCGAGACGCCGATCGAGGGCGCCCGCCGGGAGCTGTGGGAGGAAACCGGCTGGACCGACCTCGAACCCGGGCCGCTGCTCTGCACCTGGGAGCACGACTTCACCTGGCACGGCATCCCGGTCCGCCAGCACGAGCACATCTACCTGACCCGCGGGCCGCACCGCGGCCCGGTGGGCGACGTCAGCGCGGTGCACGCCGCCGACAAGATCCTCGGCTGGCGCTGGTGGACGGTGGCCGACCTCGCCGAGGAGAACGCGGACGCGCTCTGGCCGCCCCTCCTGCCGGAGCTTCTCGCGGCCGTCCGCGAGACCTGGGCGGTCGGCGACGCGGCGATCACGCCCCGAAACCTGGGTTACGTTCCCAACGCGCCCCGCACCTGAGTCCGAGGCTGCCGCTCTCGGCTCGGCGAGGCACAAGCCACCCCTCGTGCCGGCCGCGTCAGAAGAAGTCCAGGACTTCCGTCAGGGAGGTGAGGGACGGCACGTCCGGGACGGCCGAGTCTCGGCACAGCGCGCGTCCTGCATAGCCGAGTCGGATCGCCGCGGCGACCAGCTCCGGATCGTCGTCGACGAACAGGCACTCTGCCGGAGCGAGGTCCAGCGCGTCGCTGGCGTGGTGGTACATGTGCGGGTCCGGCTTGGTGCAGCCGAGGACGGCGGAGATCGCATACGCCTCGAAGAACCGGTCGATCCCGAGCCCGGCGTGGAGGGCGGGCAGATTGGGCCAGGCATCCGACACCACGGCCATCCGCACTCCCCGACGGCTCAGCTCCTCCAGGGTCTCCTCGACGTCCGGGTACGTCTCCAGCAACAGGGACGGGGGGACTTCGCGGCGCAGGTCAGCGAGGAGTCGCGAGGTCGGGTCCACGCCGAGGTGGTGGAGCATCACCCGGTGGTAGTCGTCGTGGTCGGGCGTTGACGACGAGGCGGCGAAGAAGTGGTCTCCCGAGGTGATGGCCGCCGCGAACTGTTCCGGTGTGATCGAGGGGGCGTGGGCGAGGACGGTCTGCTCGAAGTCCGCTCGCGGGTTCCAACGGCCGCCGATCGGCTGCATCAGGACGCCGCCTGAGTCGAAGAGAACAGCGCGGAGATGCCCGGGAGAGCCCGGCGGTGTCGTCACCCGCCCAGTCTGGTGAACGCACGCCGACGGGTCGCCCCCCTCGAGCCGGCCAGACCGACATGACCGATTCACGTTCAGCAGTGTCCTGAACCGAGCGGTCGAACTCACCTGGCGAAGGGTCAAGATCGACTGGCCGCAGGACACCCGACCCCGGACCATGACCCGACCCCGGAACGTGACCGGCCGGGCCCGCGCCCCGGACCGTGGCCGGCTCAGCGCCCCGGGCGACGACCGGGCTCCGGCCGCGGGCTCATGCCCGGCCGCGCCGGGTGCCGCGCGGTCCGGTGCGTCCGGGCGCGCCGGTCCGCCAGCCCCGCAGGTCCAGCTCACGGTCGTGCATGGCTGCGGGGTTGATGAGCACCGACAGTTCGGTGCCGGGCAGGTCCTCGAACACGAGCCCCGTGGCCGCCAGCAGCTGGTCGGTCGGCACCGAGACCGCGATGGCCTCCCGCCAGGCGGGCAGGACCAACAGGCTGGTGCCGCGTCCGACCCGGACGAGCTGCGCCTCCACCCGGACGGGCAACTGCGGCTCGGCCCCGCTCGGGGGCTCGGGCAGGTTGGGGGTGCCGACGATCAGAATGCCCAGCGGGGTCTCGGACGCGGCGGTGTCCGGGGCGGCGGTCCCGTCGTCCGGGGCGGCGCTCGCCGAGGCGGGGACGTGCGCAGGGGAAGCGTCCGCTGGCGAGGTGCCCTCCACCGGGAGCGGTGACCGCGGCGCAGCCTCGGCCTGCACCCCGACGTGCGGGTGCATCCGGCTCAGCCGCCGCGCGGGCGATGGCCGCTTGACCCGCGTGGCGAGGACCAACTCCTCCCTGCTGCCGGGGAGCAGTGGAGCCGCCGGCGCGACCGGCGTGCCCTGAGCCCCGGCCTCCGCGGGTGACGGCCCCGGCCGCGCCGCGCTCTCCACGCGATCGAGGACGGTGCCCCAACGGTCATCCCCCTCCCCGGGCCCGGCGGAGTACCCACGGCCCACGACCTCCCAGCCTCCGGCCGGCTCCCGGCTTCCGTCCGACTCCCGAGCGCCGGCGGCAATGCCCGGGGCTGCGGTCAGATCCGTCCCGGCCAGGGCGAGCAGCGCTCTGGTCTCGGCTACGGACCGTCGGCAGGCGCTCGCCATCTCACCGACCGGCGCACCCCGTTCGTAGGCGGCGCGCAGACGCAGCGCCAAGCCCGCCTGGAGGTTGGCGGTCGTCACGGCACAGGGGGTGGTCGCCGTATCGCCGGTCGCCCGGGGACGGGGGAAGGACCTGTCGCCGATCGGCTCGGCGGCGGCGGCGGCGGCGCCCGCGACCGCGCAGAGCGGGGCGGGGGAGGGCGCGTACGCGGACCGTGCGGCCGCGGACTGACTGGGTTGCTCGGTCTGGTCGAGAGAGGTCATCGGCGGGGCCCTCCGGGGTGCGGTCCGGATGATCCTGCCGTACCCCGGGAGCAAGCTCCAAGAGGCCGTGCGCGGGGTGTGGGCGAGGACACCGCGCGTACCGCCCACCGGGTCACCGCCGAACTGCGCCAGGAGGCTTCGGGCAGCCGCGCGAACGGGTGACAAACCGTCTCAAACACTACCGAAGGCGTGAATCGCTCAGCAAGCGGCGCGCAGTTCGGACCAAGAGCCCCGAGGGGTGTGCCGGAAATCGACGGGCGCCGCAGCCCCGCCCCGCGTTACCCTCGACCGCATGAAGTGCCTCGCATGCCTGAGCTGGTGGCCGTCCTAGGACGGCCACCACTCACCCCAGCCATCACCAGGGCCGTCCGGATGGACGGCCCCGCCGCGCTTCTTCCCGCAGCCTCGGCCCCCTCCCCGGACGGCGACCACGCCACCGCAGGAGGGACCGTCATGACCACCCCAACGCCCATCACCACGTCGGCGCCCGCACCCACCGCAGGACTCGCGCCCACCGCCGATCCCACCCCGAGCACGCTGGACACCCCGGCCGCCGCCGGGCGCCGTGTCCTCACCGGCGACCGACCCACCGGCCGGCTCCACCTCGGTCACTACTTCGGCACCCTGCAGAACCGCGTCTGCCTCCAGCGGATGGGCGCCGAGCTGTTCGTCGTCGTCGCGGACTACCAGGTCATCACCGACCGCGACCTCGCCGACCGGCTCGCCGAGCACACCGAGGGCTTGGTACTCGACTACCTCGCCACCGGGATCGACCCCGACCGAGCCACGATCTTCGCGCACAGCGCCGTACCCGCCCTCAACCAGCTGATGCTGCCCTTCCTGAGCCTCGTCAGCGTCGCGGAACTCGGCCGCAACCCCACCGTGAAGGACGAGATCGCGCACTCCGGCCGGTCCGTGGTCAGCGGGCTGATGTTCACCTACCCCGTCCACCAGGCCGCCGACATCCTGTTCTGCAAGGCGGACCTGGTGCCCGTCGGCCGGGACCAGCTGCCGCACCTCGACGTCGCCCGCACCGTCGCCCGCCGATTCAACGAGCGCTACGGTGCCGGCATCTTCCCTCACCCCGAGGCCCTGCTCTCGGAGGCCCCACTGCTGCCGGGCACGGACGGGAAGAAGATGAGCAAGAGCCGCGGCAACGCCATCGCGCTCGCGGCAGACGAGGACGAGACCGCCCGGCTGATCCGCGGCGCCACCACCGACGCCGACCGCAGGATCGGCTACGACCCGGTGGCCCGTCCGGGTGTCGCGGGGCTGCTGCTGCTCGCCGCGCTCAGCCAGGGCCGCACTCCCGAGCAGGTCGCCGAGGAGATCGGCGACGGCGGAGCCGCGAAACTCAAGCGCGTCACCACCGAGGCCGTCAACGAGCACCTGCGCCCGATCCGGGCCCGCCGCGCAGAACTCGCCGCCGACCGGGCGCACCTGAGGGAGGTGCTCAACGTCGGCGCCGAGCGGGCGAATGCCGTGGCCGACGCCACCCTCGCGGAGGTCCGGAGGGCGATGGGATCGGCCTGACCCGGGGCGGGCATACCTTTGCCAGTCGAACATCTCTTCCTGGGGAGGACCCTGGCGATGCCTCAGCGCACACCCGAACCCGCACACCCGTCGGCAGAGCGGCCCGAGCTCGACGGACCCTCGACCGACAGACCGTCGAGCGACCCGACCGCCGCCCCGCTGCGAGGTCTGACCCGTCCGCCCCACCTCCGCCCAGGGGACCGCGTCGCCGTGGTCGCCCCCAGCAGCCCGATCGAGCCTGAGCGGCTGGCCGCCGGATGCGAGATCCTGCGCTCCTGGGGGCTGGAGGTGGAGGTCGCTCCCCACGTCCTCGCCACCCACCCCCGGCTCGGTCACCTGGCCGGTGACGACCAGGACCGGGCCGACGACCTCCAGCGGGCCTGGCTCGACCCCGCCGTCAACGCGGTCCTCTGCGCCCGGGGCGGCTACGGCGTCCACCGGATCATCGACCTGCTCGACTGGGACGCGATGCGCTCCGCCGCCCCCAAGCCGCTGGTCGGCTTCAGCGACGCCAGCTCGCTGCACGAGGCCTTCGCTCAGCGGCTCGGCGTCGCCACCCTGTACGGGCCGATGGGGGCGGCCGCGTCCTTTGTGTCGGACGGCCCGACCGCCGAGCACCTGCGTCGCACACTCTTCGAGCCGGCAACGACCACCGTCCTGACCTCGGCCACCGCCGCCGCCCTGCTACCCGGCCGGGCCCGCGGCATCACCGCCGGTGGCTGCGCCGCGGTCCTGGCAGCCGAGCGGGGTATACCCGGAGCGCGTCCCTCCTTCGCCGGCGCGATCCTGTTGCTGGAGGACGTCAACGAGCAGCCGTACCAGCTCGACCGGATCCTCACCCAGCTGCTGCGCTCCGGCGCCCTGGACGGGGTGGCCGGTGTGGCGCTCGGCTCCTGGGAGGGCTGCGGGCGGCCCGAGGGGGTCCGGGAGGTGATGCTCGACCGCCTGGGACCGCTCGGGGTGCCGGTGTTGTGGGAGCTCGGCTTCGGTCACTGCCCCTCCACCCTCACCGTCCCGCTCGGCGTGCCCGCCGTGCTGGACGCGGATGCCGGCACGCTCACCCTGGAGCTGCCCGCGCTCGCCGAGCGGCGCGCCACCTCGGGCGTGCGGCCCTGAGTAGGGTGCGCGCATGCAGAAGGAAGAGGCGGTACCGCCGGCCGGCGCCCACGGAACGCCCGACGCCGGCCGTGCCGAGCTGTTCACGGCGGAGGATCTGACGGCGCTGGCGCTCGGCCTCCTGCGCGGCCGGGCCGGTGGTGGCCGGGCCCTGCTGGGCCTGGCGGGTCCGCCCGGAGCCGGCAAGTCGACGCTGGCACGGCACCTGGTGGCCGAGGTCCAGCGGATCGAGGGCCCGGACAGCGCGGCGTACCTGCCGTTGGACGGCTTCCACCTGTCCGAGGCCCAGCTCGACCGCCTGGGCCTGCGCGCACGCAAGGGCTCCCCGGCCACCTTCGACGCCCGCGGGTACGTCGCCCTGCTGAGGAGGGCCGCCGAGGACCGCTTCCACGACATCTACGTGCCGGACTTCGACCGGGAGCTGGACGAACCGGTCGCCGCACGCCATGTCATCACGCCCCGGGCCCGCCTCGTCCTCACCGAGGGCAACTACCTCGCTTCCCCCGACGCCCCCTGGCCGGAGGCCCGCAGCCTGCTGCGCGAGCTCTGGTACGTCGACGCGGAGGACGGCGTACGCGAGGACCGCCTGGTGCGCCGTCAGCTGGCCGGCGGCCGGGACGAGGCAGCGGCCCGCCACTGGGTGGCCTCCAACGACCATCCCAACGGTGAGTACGTGAAGGCGGCCCGGGCCCGGTGCACCCGGACCGTCCGGGTGAGTGATTTGCCTCCGGGCCCGGATCGGCGTAGTGTTCCCTAGTCGCTCGGCAGGGAGCACCGGACACGCAGTCTTGCGCGGACGGTCCCGGGGCGGCCAATCCTTCAAAACACCCCTTCACTTCTCGGCATGAGTTTCGCCCTGGGTTTCCTTTGGCGTATTCGCGTGCGATTTGTTGGCGTGTTCGGGTTTAGGGATTGGGTCGGATTCGCTTTTCGGAGCGGGCCTCGGCTAAAGTTTGGGACGTCGGACAGGCCGTCAGGTCGGGCCCGGCAAAGCCTCCTGGGGCTGGGAAGCGCGAAAGACGGTCGGAGCGATCTGATAGAGTCTGGGAGCGCCGAAAGGCGGCAGGAAAGCGAGTCAGGGAAGCGAAACTCCGGGAAATCGGAGCGGAAAACATCTGGTAAGCTTGAAACACGAAAGAGCGAAGCGCCCGGAGAGTTCACGAGAGTGGCTCGAAGGAAGTGTCCGTTCCTTGAGAACTCAACAGCGTGCCAAAAGTCAACGCC
>NZ_JBITGZ010000012.1:0-2545 GCF_044457565.1 Kitasatospora sp. NPDC050543
GCCCCCCGCCCTCCACCCCCACCGACAGGGGCACGACGGCAGTCCTGATCACCGATGTGGTCCCCGGAAGACACTCCTTCCGGGGACCACATTCGTGCTGCGGGGTGGACGCGTGGCACGGCGGTGAAGATATGTCTACTGCGGCGGGTGGGTGAAGTTCGGTGTCGCCCCGGTGCCTTTCCCGGCGGTCCTCGTTAGTCAGTTGTCTGCGAACATCCGCGACGTAGTTTCAACACGGAGGCAGTAATGCACATTGGCAAGAAGGCAGCCTTTCTGAGCGCGGTTGCCGGCGCGCTGGTCCTCGGTGCAGGAGGTGCCGCTAGCGCGTGTGCCACCCACCCTCACCACCCGGCCCCCGGCGGGTCCACCCAGCACAACGAGTGCAGCACCAGCACCGGCACCATTGCGGACACCGTGCTGACCGCGCCGACGGGTGACGTCTCCTTCGGCTCCAACTGCATCAACCTCGATGGGACGGGCCAGGCGCACCAGACCAACGAGTGCGACACCTCCGCCGGCACCACCGCCGTGACCAGCGGGCTGGCTCCCACGGGCGAGATCGAGGTCTCCTCCAACTGCGCGAACATCGCGTACTGACGACGCGCACGGTCACGGACGCCGAGCCACTGACCGTCCCCCGTTCTCCGCTCCCGCAGGCGGGGGCACGGCGGGAGTTCTGATCACCGATGTGGTCCCCGGAAGGCACTCCTTCCGGGGACCACATTCGCGTTCCTGGCGAGTGGGGCCCTGGCCGACTGGTGCCAACCGAAGGCGGCAATGACGTTCCGCCGCCGGAAGCGCCCGCTTGGCCGCCGCGCACGCACTGGTCGGCTTCGCGGCACTGCGCCACCCCGAGCACGCGGCCGTCATCCAACGAGCCGTCGCGTCCCGCCCGGAACGCTTCGACCGCAGGCGCGGTACGACATCAGCGAGGCAGGAGCCCTGCCGTACTTTCTTGCACCGAGCGATAGTTGACGCATAGTCACCGACTTGTCACGTCGCCGGACGGCGACTCCCCCTCGCCGCCCCCCAAGCCCCGGCGACCCTCGCGCTCGATCTGGCCCGCGACCTCGACGGACCGGCCACGGCGGGATCGCGGCACCAGCGCGGCAGCGTACGTCGACCCGATCAGGCGGGCCTCACGCTCCGCCATTCGAGTGACTCTCCGTCAGCACTCTTGCGCAATGCGTAACTCGAACGGGTCAATGTGTGTATCCGAACCGGTGGGCCGCCCATCCCTCTCCGGGGGAGCGACAAGTCGGCCTCACCCGCTGACCCCACGTCAGCGATAAGGCCTCATGCCGCAATGGGCACCCCCGAAGAGGAACGGATCCGCCAGCCGGTGCCCCACCTTGGCGCCGGCTGGCGCGGCGGACTCACGCTCTGTCCATGGGGCGTCATGCGGACGGTTCGGCTGCCGTCCCACCCAGTCAGCGGAAAGGGAGCACCTCTCATGCCTATCTCTCCGAACCAGGGATCCACCGGCGGCGGCACCGCCGTGACCATCACCGGCACCAACCTCAGCGGCGCCACCGCGGTGAAGTTCGGTACCAAGTCGGCCACCATCACCGCCAACACCAGCACCTCGGTCAGCGTCATCTCCCCGTCGGGCACCGGGACCGTCGGTGTGACCGTGACCACGCCGGGTGGGACCAGCAACCCGCTGTCGTTCTTCTACGTCGGGGCGCCGTTCAAGGCCTCCCTCAGTGCCAGCGCCGGAGTGCTCGCGGGCGGCAACACCGTCACCATCAGCGGCACCGGTCTGTCCACCGCCACCAGCGTGGCCTTCGGTGCCAACAGCGCGACCCCGACCGTGACCTCCGACAGCCTGATCAGCGTCACCGTCCCCGCCGGCGCCGCTGCCGGGTCGGTCGGAGTCACGGTCACCACCGCCGGCGGCAGCAACAACGGCCTGTCCTACACCTACGTCGACGTCCCCACGATCACCACCATCGTTCCCGACTCCGGCCCCACCTCCGGAGGCACGGCGGTGACCATCACCGGCACCGAGTTCGCCACCACCCAGTCGGTCACCGTCAACGGCACGGTGGCGCCGTTCGCGGTCGTCAACGGCACCACGCTCTCCGTCGTCACCCCGCCCGGGACTGCCGGCGCGGTCGACGTCGTGGTCACCACCTCCGGCGGATCCGTCACCGCCACGGGTGGCTTCACCTACCTGGCCGGCCCCGGCATCTGATCCGCGCGCCGGAGCCCGGCAGGCCACCGGACTCCGGCCCAGGACCCCGCCCCGGCAGAGGCACCCTTCCGCCTCTGCCCCGGCGGGCACCACCGCCACGGGCTCGCCGACACGCCTCCCGTCGGTCGAGCCCCACCCGCAAGGAGATCAGTTGTTGACCAGCCCTCAGACTCAATACGGATGGGCCATCCTGTCCGCCCCGACCCTGATCGTTCTCAGCCCCAGCCAGGGCACGGCCGTCGGCGGCAACACGGTCACCATCGTCGGCAGCGGCTTCACCGGTGCCAGTGCGGTGAAGTTCGGTACCACCGCCGCGAGCTCGTTCACCGTCGTCTCCGACAGCACCAT
>NZ_JBITGZ010000012.1:2645-204708 GCF_044457565.1 Kitasatospora sp. NPDC050543
CCACCGCCGCGAGCTCGTTCACCGTCGTCTCCGACAGCACCATCACCGCCGTCTCGCCGGCCGGCAGCGGCACGGTCCAGGTCACCGTCACCACCACCGGCGGCACCAGCAACGGCCTCCCCTACACCTACACGGTCCCGCCCGCCCCGACCCTCATCGTTCTCAGCCCCAGCCAGGGCACCGCCCTCGGCGGCAACACCGTCACCATCGTCGGCAGCGGCTTCACCGGTGCCAGTGCGGTGAAGTTCGGTACCACCGCCGCGAGCTCGTTCACCGTCGTCTCCGACAGCACCATCACCGCCGTCTCGCCGGCCGGCAGCGGCACGGTCCAGGTCACCGTCACCACCCCCGGCGGCACCAGCAACGGCCTCCCCTACACCTACACCCTCCCGCCCGCCCCGACCCTGAGCGTTCTCAGCCCCAGCCAGGGCACCGCCGCCGGCGGCAACACCGTCACCATCGTCGGCACCAACCTCACCACCACCAGCGCGGTGAAGTTCGGCACCACGTCGGCCTCGTTCACCGTCGTCTCCGACAGCACCATCACCGCCGTCTCGCCGGCCGGCAGCGGCACGGTCCAGGTCACCGTCACCACCACCGGCGGCACCAGCAACGGCCTCCCCTACAACTACCTGGTGCTCCCCACGCTCAGCGGTGCGGCACCGAACCAGGGTCCGCTCTCCGGCGGCAACACCGTCACCCTGACCGGCACCCATTTCACCGGTGCCAGCGCGGTGAAGTTCGGTACCACCGCCGCGAGCTCGTTCACCGTCGTCTCCGACACCCAGATCACCGCCACCGCCCCGCCGGGAACCGCCGGGCCCGTGAGCATCACCGTCACCGCCCCCGGCGGCACCAGCGCCCCCAACGTCTTCTACTACTACGTGAGCAACCCCGCGCTCACCGGTGCGGCGCCGGACCAGGGTCCGCTCTCCGGCGGTACCACCGTCACCCTGACCGGCGCCAACCTCACCACCACCAGCGCGGTGAAGTTCGGTACCACCGCCGCGAGCTCGTTCACCGTCGTCTCCGACAGCACCATCACCGCCGTCTCGCCGGCCGGCAGCGGCACGGTCCAGGTCACCGTCACCACCCCCGGCGGCACCAGCAACGGCGTGGCCTACACCTATCTGGCGCTCCCCACGCTCAGCGGTGCGGCACCGAACCAGGGTCCGCTCTCCGGCGGCACCGCCGTCACCCTGACCGGCGCCAACCTCACCACCACCAGCGCGGTGAAGTTCGGCACCACGCCGGCCTCGTTCACCGTCCTCTCCGACACCCAGATCACCGCCACCGCCCCGCCGGGAACCGCCGGGCCCGTGAGCATCACCGTCACCACCCCCGGCGGCACCAGCAACGGCCTCACCTACACCCGTCTCCTGCCGCCCAGCATCTAGTGCCCCGTGATCCTCTTCGTGCCACCCCGCGTTGCCGTCGGCGCGCCCGGACCGACCGGCGGTCGGGGAACGGAGTCGCGACGCCCGGACAGGACAGCAGCATTGGCTGCAGCGGTCCCTCGGAACCGACCATCCCGATTCCGAGCACCCGGCGCGAGCGAGCTCCGTGCTCCGCCGCAGGTAGGGCCCAACGGCCAGGCCAGGTCCGCACCGGACGGCCGAAGCGTCAGCGGGTCCACCGGTTGGCAACGAGAACCCAGCGGACAACCGCGTCCGCCACGACCTGGTCCAGTTTCGCGATCTGCCGCAACGCGGCGACGTCGCCCACGGCCGGCGGAACACCCGCCTGCGTGAGCGCCTCGGACAGCTCCACCCACCTGTCGACGTTCGCCGGGATCTGCAAGGTGTCCGTGGCCGGTTTCCTCAGGACGACGGTCTCCTCGTCGGCCGGGCGTGGGCCGGGGACGATGGGGAGCATGAGCGTCCAGGCGTCGGCGGGATCGGAGAGGAGCTGGTAGTCGCCGTGAGCTGTCACGCATGAATCAACACCGATTCGGCTCGTCCGGGTGCGCCGGTCGGTGTTGGTTCACCCGTACGCCGCGTGTGGGCCCCAAATTGGTCCGCGACGGGCGGCGGGTGCCGGGCTCCGGGCCTCCCCCACAACGTGTGGGGGAGAGAGAGTCACCTCAGCGGCCGGTCCCGCCGAACCCCTAGGTGGCGACGCCCGCGCGCAAGGTACCGGCAAGGTGCCGCGCGATGACCTCGATATGCGGCGGGTCGATCAACGACAGGTGGTCGCCCGGCACCGGGACGATCTCCAAGGAGGGGCAGAGCGGCGCCCACCCCAGATCGGGCTCGTCGCGCAGGTACCGGGGATCGAGCGCAGTGATCATCACTTGCGGCTCCTGCGCGCGGTAGAGCACGACGTGCTCGGCATACGGACGCGGCCGATAGCGCTCACCGATCCGGGCGTCGACGTACGAGGTTCGCTGGTGCTCCAGGATGCCAGGGCTCATGTACAGTCCTGTCCCGGCGACCAGGCGCATGACTGTGCTGATCTGATCATCATCTGTCATGGAGGCCAACTCCCCGTACGGCAGGGGCAGGTGGTGGCCGAACGTGGTCTCGACGTAGTCGGCGAACCGCCTGAATCGCTCCAGCACGATCTCCTTCGAGTCCGCGCCGGGCAGAGCCGCCGGCAGGATGGTGTCGATGAGACCGAGAAAGCCCACGTCCTCGCCGCCATCGCGCAGCTGTGCGGCGACCTCGTAGGCCTGACAGCCGCCGAAGGACCAGCCGAGCAGCTGGTAGGGGCCCTGCGGCTGGATTTGCCGCATCATGCCGAGGTAGTAGTTGGCTTTCTCCTCCATGGACGCCAGCGCGTCAACGCGGTCGAACCCGTAGACGGGCTGGTCCGCCGGAAGAAGCCGGACGAGCGGTCGGTACACGGACGTGGGGCCGCCGGCTGGGTGGAAGACGAACAGCGGGGCGCGGGTGGTCGTACTCCCGGGATCGCGCAGGACCCGCAGCGAGGTCCCGCCGTCGCCGTTCACCGCGGGGCGGATCAGGTCGGCGATGGACTCCACGGTGGGGTGGGCGAGAATCTGCTGCGCGGTGAGGACAGGTGGGGGCTCGGCCAGCCGGGCGCGGATCCCCGTTGCCAGGGCGTGTGCGACCGCGTCATCGCCACCTGCGGCCCGGAGGTTCTGCTGGACGCCTTCGGGGCGTCGGCCGAGCACCTGCTCCCACACGCCCGCGACCAGCCGCTCGGCGGCGTCCCGGGGTGTGATGGTCGTCGGCAGCGGCTCCCGCGTGCCGGATCCCACGGTCGCGTCCCCGTGCTGCCGCGCGGAACGGAGGCTGTCGTCCGCGCCGGCCGGCTCCGGTGTGCCGGGTAGGTCGAGGGCGCTCAGCAGTCCGTCCGCCAGGTCGTCGAGGCTGCCGCCGCGCAGCAGCAGGTTGCTCGGCAGGACGATGCCGAAGTCCTGCTTGACCGCGTTCCTGATGCGAACGGCCATCAGGGAGTCCAGTCCGAGCGTGGTGAGCGGGACGGAGCCGTCGATGTCCTCGCTGCGATAGCCCATGACGGCGGCGGTGCGGTCGGCGAGCCGTTGGCGGACCACTGCCGGCGCCCGGGTGCCGAGGGTACCCAGCTCGCCGGGGCCGCCCCAGTGGTCGGGGCCACCGGCCGCGTCGCGCAGCAGGTCCGTGAAGAAGGGCACGGATTCCATACCCGGGTAGGCCTGGGCAACGCGGCGTGCGTCCAGGCGCACGACGCCGGTATGGGGCCGCCCGCTGGCGAGAAGGAGCTGCATGGCATCCAGCCCCTGGGTCGGCATGAGGGGTTCCAGCGCCATGGCCGCAGCGTCCGGTGCCGCACCGACCCGAGCCCAGGGGCCCCAGGCGATGGATGTCGCGGGAAGACCGGCGGCACGGCGGTGCCGGACCAGCGCGTCCAGCCAGGCGTTGGCCGCGGCGTAGGCGGCCTGGCCGGGGGAACCGAGGAGAGCTGCGGCAGAGCTGAAGACCAACCACCAGTCGAGGCTGTGGCCTGCCACGGCCGCCTCCAGGCAGAGGGCGCCGTCGACCTTGGCCCGGAACACCTTCTCGACGTCGTCCGGTTCCAGGTCCGTGATGATGCGGTCGTGCAGCACCCCCGCTGCGTGGGCGACACCGCGCAGGGCATGGCCCTCGGCCAGCGCGGCCTCGACAAGGCGTACCGCGACCTCGGGTTCCGCGATGTTGCCCTGCACGACCGCCACCGACGCCCCCAGGAGCCGCAGGTCCTCCAGGACGGCCTGCGCCGTCGAAGCCGGTGGGCGGCGGCCGTTCAGCACGAGTCGGCCGGCACCGTGCTCGGCCATCCGGCGGGCGGCGGCCAGTCCCAGCCCGCCGAGACCGCCCGTGATGATGTAGGCGCCGTCCGGGCGTGCGAAGCGGATCCCGGCGGCTTCACCGGCCGGATCGGCGGCAGCGAGGCGGGCGATGTACCGCGTGCCGCCACGCCAGGCGACCTCGTCGGCCTCGGAGTCGGCAAGCAGCTCCTGGATGAGGTCGTCGGCGAGATCCGGGCCGCGATCGACATCGACGAGGCAGGCTCTGAGCTGGGGTTGCTCCAGGGTCAGGACACGGACCAGACCGCGAAGGCAGCCGCGGTCGGGGATTCCGGCCTCTCCCGGGGCCACCGGCACGGCCCGCTCGGTCACCAGCCAGAGCCGCGGGGTGGTACCCCGGGGCGGCATCGGGCCGGAGGCGAGGTGCCGGGCCACCTCGACGGCAGCCTGGACGGCTCCGCGGGCTCCGGGCCCCTCGGTCGGTCCGGTGAAGAGCAGGACGACCGAGCCGGCGGCGCCCGCGGTGTCCTGGCTCCAGGCATCCAGGAGCCGGCCGGCGGAGCCGTTGCGGCAGTGCCCGACGGTCACCTTGGCTCCCCGGCGCTCAAGGGCTGAGCTGAGCGGGGGGACGAACCGGCTCTCCGTGCCGGACGTGTCATCAGATCCGGTGGTGAGCACCAGCCAGTTGGCTGGGACGCGGTCGGCGGCGGGGAGCGTGGTGACCTCGTCCCAGACGATCTCGTGGGTGGTCTCCCGCAGCAGGAGTGGGACCTCGGCCGGCTCGGGGACGCGTAGTGCCAGGCCCTGCGCCTCGATCACGGTACCGCCGTCGTGGCCGGCCAGGCGGATGTCCCAGAGGCCGCGCGGCGGCGGCCGGCGGTCGGCGCCCGCGGATGATCCGGCGGCCTGGCGGAGACGGCGGTGGAGGCGGTACGGGCGCGGCGGCGTCCGGAGCTCGCCCACCCGCAGGGTGCCGACCGCCACGGGGAACACCCCGCCCGAGCCGGCGGCCGGCGGATCGCCGCCCGGTTCCTTCGTGGCGGAACCGACTTCCTCCTGGGGCCAGGAGGCCGCGTGCAGGCAGGCGTCCAGCAGCTCGCCCAGCACCTCCCGCTCCAGCGGCGGTGCGTCCGACCCGGCGGGGTGGGACGGGGTGACCTCGATGGCGAAGCCGTCGTCATCGTCCGACGTGTCGGGAGCGGGGGGCGGGCTCGCCGGTCCGGTCTCCACGGTGGCTGAGGCATGGCGCAGCCAGGTGCCGGCGGCGGAGCGCGTCTGGATGCTCACGGCGGCCCGATCCGGGCCGGTGGGCTCCCAGACGGTCGTGATCGCCGTGCTGTCGGACACGGGCAGGAGGTGATCAAGCGTCAGGTCCCTGACGAGGACGCCGTCCGTCCGGACGCCGGTGGCGTCGGTTGCCGCGGCGAGGAAGATCTGCGCGCAGGCCGCCAGCGTCAGTACCGCCGCACCATGGAGTCGCCGTTCGGTGTGGTTCCACCCGTCAGTGCCGACGTCGCCCTGCCACAGGACGCGGCTCGTGCCGGGTACGTCCACGCGCAGACCCAGCAGCGGGTGTCCGCCCGGGCGAGTTGTCCGCCTGCGCGTCGCTCCGCCGACCCAGTGGCGGGCATGCCGCCAGGGCGGGGCAGGCAGGGCGGTCCGACGGCCTGTCGGCCACAGCAGGTCGTGCCGACGTTGGGCTCCGGCCAGATGCAGCGTCGCGAGGGAGGTGCGCAGGACCACGGATTCGTCGTCGTCCCGACGCACGGTGGGCAGTACGAGGGTCGTGCGGCCAGGTACCTCCCCCAGGGTCTCCCGCACGGGCAGGGCAGCGATCGGGTGGGGTGAGATCTCCAGGAAGATGCTGTGACCGTCGGCCGCCGCTGCCGCCACCGCGTGCCGGAGCCGCACCGGGCGGCGGGAGTTGGCGCACCAGTAGTCGGCGTCGGCCACGGGCACCGTGCGCGGGTCCTCGGACACCGTTCCGTACCAGGTGATGACGGGCGGCCGGCCGCGGATGTCCCCGAGGGCTCGGCGCAGGGCGGGCAGCACGGGGTCCACCGCGGCCGAGTGACCGGCGCCTTCGACGTCGAGCAGGCGGGCGTCACAGCCCGCTTCCTCCAGTTCGGCGACCAGCCGGGCCACCGGCTGCGCGGGACCGGTGACGGTGCACCGCAGTGGCGAGGAGTGCACGGCGACCTCAATGTCCGGGAACCGCGCCAGCGTTGCGGCTCGGAGTTCCTCGGACAGCGCGACCGTGGCCATGGCACCGAGGTGTGCTCCGGCGACCGAGGCGAGCAGGGCGGAGCGGCTCAGCATCACCCGTAGTCCGTCACGTGCATCGAGGGACTCCGCGACCACGGCTGCGGCCACCTCTCCCATGGAGTGGCCGATGACGGCCCCGGGTTCGACGCCGTAGGCCTGCCAGGTTCGGGCGAGCGCCAGCTGAAGGCCGTACAGCAGGGGCTGCGTGCGGTCGACGGCGGTGACCGGTACACCGCCGGCGATCAGGTCGCTCAGGGGTGTGCCGGTCTCGGCCGCGAACACCGGGTCCAGGTCGTCCACGGCCGCGGCGAACGCGGTGTCGTCCGCGAGGAGGCGGTGGCCCATCCCGTGCCACTGGGCCCCGTATCCGGAGAAGACGAACACGGGTCCTCGGTTGGTGAGGGCCGCGGTGTCGGCGATTTCGGCGGGGCGCACGACACCGGGGACGGGCCGGTCGTGTGCGAGCGCGAGGAGTCCGGCCGCGAGGGCCTGGTGTCCGCGTCCCACGACAGCGGCCGTTGTTGTGCCGCGTGGGCTGTGCCCGAGGGTGTACGCGATGTCCCGCAGCGGCGTCCGTCGGCCGGGCCCGGACGTCAGGTGGTCGGCCAGACCACGGGCCGTGTCGCCGAGCCGGTCTGCCGACCGGGCGGTCACGACCAGGACGTGCGCGCCGCCGTCCGCAGCGGCGGGCTCCGGGGTGGTCGGCCCGCCGTCCTCCCGGGCCGCCTGCGCCTCGGTACCGGCCGGGGCCCACTGCTCGACCACGGCACACGCGTTGGTGCCGCCGAAGCCGAAGGCGGACACGCCCGCCAGTGCCCGGCGAGGCCGCTCCCGCGGCCACTCGACGGCCTCGCTGACGACGCGCAGGCGCATCGCGGCGAAGTCGATGTGCGGGTTGGGCGTGCGGAAGTGCAGGCTGGCGGGAAGGACGCCGTGGTGCAGCGACAGCGCCGTCTTGATCAGACCCACGATGCCCGCCGCACCTTCCAGGTGTCCCACGTTGGTCTTCACGGAACCGATGAGCAGCGGCCGGTCGGCCGGGCGGCCGCGTCCCAGGACCGCGCCCAGGGCGCCCGCCTCGATGGGATCGCCGAGCAACGTACCCGTACCGTGCGCCTCGACATAGTCGATGGCGTCCGCGTCGGCGTCGGCGTCGCGGAGGGCATCGCGCAGCAGAGCCTCCTGAGCGGCCGGATTGGGCGCCATGATCCCGGACGAGCGGCCGTCGGAGTTGACCGCCGTACCCCGGATGACGGCGAGGATCCTGTCATCCGCGCGCAGCGCGTCGTCCAGTCGCTTCAACACCACGACGCCGCATCCCTCACCGCGGACGATGCCGTCGGCCGCGGCGTCGAAGGCCTTGCACCGGCCGTCCGGGGCCAGTGCACCGGCCTGGTCGAAGTTCGCGGTGATCGCCGGTGACAGCAGGACGTTGACCCCTGCGGCCAGCGCGGTGTCGCACTCACCGGCGCGCAGGCTCCGGCACGCCTGGTGCACCGCGACGAGCGACGACGAGCAGGCGGTGTCGATCGTCATGCTCGGGCCGTGCGCGTCGAGCACATAGGACAGCCGGTTGGCCGCGATGCTCCCCGCCGCACCGGTGCTGGTCCAGGCGCTCACACCCGTCAGGTCCGCCACGGTGAGGTGACCGTAGTCGAGGGAGCTGAGACCGACGAACACCCCTGTCGCCGTGCCGCCCAGGGCTGACGGCGGCACGCCGGCGTGGCCGAGTGCCTCCCAGGTCACCTCCAGCAGCAGGCGCTGCTGCGGGTCCATCAGTTCGGCTTCGCGGGGGGTGATCCCGAAGAAGTCGGCGTCGAACCCGGCGATGTCGTCCAGGAAGGCGCCCCAGCGGCTCGTGCGGGCGAGCGCCGCTGCCGTGTCGGCCGAACCGTCGTCGAAGTCCTGCCAGCGGTCCGCGGGTACCTCCCCGACCGCGTCGCCGCCCGCAAGGAGGTACTCCCAGAAGGCATCCGGCCCCTCGACGCCGCCGGGCAGACGGCAGCCGATGCCTACGACCGCGACGGGCTCGTTGCGAGGATCTGCGCCCGTCCCGGATGTGCGCGTTGCGTCCTCGTTGACGGGTGCGGCCTCGTCGTCCGCGCCGGGCGGCGCTGCTTCCGTCGTGAGGCGGTGCACCAACCGGTCGATGGTGGAACACTCCCACAGCAGGGTGGCCGGCAGGACCATGTCGAGAGCCTCCTCCAGCTCCCCGGAGATGGTCACGGCATCACGGGACGTCAGACCGTACTCGGCGAGCGGCCTGTCGTCGTCGACCTCGTCCGGCCGCGCGGCCGACCGCTCGCGGACCAGCCGACGCAGGAGGTCCCGGATCCGAGCGCCGCCGTCCGCCGACCGCGGTGCAGCAGGGTTCGTGCCGGACCCCGAACCACCCGGTGTGCTCCCGCCGACGCCTTCGGCCGTTGTCATGGCGTCCTCCTCCCGGATGCTGCCTCAGGTATCCCGGCGCTCGTCCAAGCGCCGCTCAGGTAGCGGTCACGACTGGCGCGGCGGGCAACCTTGCCGCTGGTGGTGCGGGGAACGGTGTTGCGCGGTGCGAGGACGAAGTCCCTCACGGCCAGCGCGTGGGCGGTGGCGACGGCCACGCGCACCAGGCCGGCCACGCTCCGGCGCTCCATCTCCGAGTCCGCGACGGACGGGGCGTACTCCGCGACGATGACGAGCCCCTCGCCCTCCTCGGCGGGCACGGAGAAGGCAGCCACGTGATCCCTGCGGATGGCCGGATGCGCGTTCTGCACGGTCAGTTCGAGGTCCTGGGGGTAGTGGTTGACGCCGTCGATGATGATCAGGTCCTTGAGGCGGCCCGTGATGTAGAGCTGGCCGGCGTGCCACACTCCCAGGTCGCCGGTGCGCAGCCACTTCCCGGCGCCCTCACCCGGTTGTTCCTCCGCCAGGACCGCCCGGAAGGTTTCCGCACTGCTCTGTGGGCTGCGCCAGTATCCGCGTCCGACGTTGGGACCGCTCACCCAGATCTCCCCCACGGCGCCGCCCGGTTGCCGCCGGCCGGTCGCCGGGTCCACGATGGCCACCGCCTGCCCGTAGGGGTGACCGCAGGCGACGAGTTCGGTGACGGTGAGCGGGTCGGCCTTCGTGGCGACCCTGGCGACACCTCCGGCCAGCCGTTCACGGTCGAAGGCGGTGACCTGCGGCTCCTTCTCGGCCGGTGACGCGGAGACGATCAGCGTGGCTTCCGCCAGCCCGTACGAGGGGCGTATCGCGACTCGGCGGGCCCCGCAGCCGCCGAAGGCGTCCATGAAGTGGTTCAGCGTCGAGGGGCGGATCGGCTCACTGCCGTTGATCATCACAGCGACCTTGTCCAGGGCGAGGTCCTTCCGGTCCTCCTCGCGCACCCGCCGTGCGCAGTAGTCGAAGGCGAAGTTCGGCGCGGCCGTGATGGCCCCGGGGTACGCGGACAGCAACCGCAGCCACCGCACGGGTTGCTGCACGAAGGCCATCGGATCCGTGATCACCGAGTGGACCCGGCGGACGACGGGGAGGAGGGCCATCAGCAGCAGGCCCATGTCGTGGTACAGCGGCAGCCATCCGACCATGTGGTTGCGATCCCGGTGGATGCCGTAGGCCTGCGCCAGGTGCCCCACGTTGGCGACGACGTTGGCATGGGTGATCTCGACACCGGACGGTGTCCTTGTCGACCCCGAGGTGTACTGCAGGTAGGCACAGTCCTCGGGCCGGGGCCGGACGCCGGCCAGTTCGCCGGACACGCCCCGGTCGGCGTGCCCTGACGTGAGATCTTCGATGGCCAGGACCCGGGTGCGGTTCGGAACGCGTCTCTCGGCGCAGAACGCCGCCACGGCCGACCGCTCGGCGCGCGTCGTGAGGACGTGCGTCGGCCGCGCGTCGGTCAGTGCCGCGGCGAGCTTGTCCGCATGGCGGGGCAGGCTCGGCGGGAAGAGCGGCACGGCGATGGCACCGGCGCGGATGGCCGCGAGGAAGCCGACGATGTACTCGGGGCACTGGGAGGCCACCACGGCCACCGGTTCACTGCCGACGCCGGCACGACGCAGAGCGGCGGCCGCCGCCTGCACCCGACGATCGAGCTGCCCCCAGGTGGACACGGCGGTCCGACCGGCGCCGCCGGCGGCGAAGTCGACGAAGGTGAAGGCCGGCGAGTCCGGGGCGTGCGCCGCGGCTTGGGCCAGGAGGTGACCGAGTGTGCTTTCCTGCGTCACCGGCATCTGAGCGTCGCCAAGGTGACTGCCGTTCAGGATGGTCATGACTGCACCTTCCGTGGGTCCGGCGTTGCGGCCCGCACGCCGCCCACGCCGCACGGGCGGGCGGTGGCAAGCTCCTGCTCAGTCGTGGAAGAGACGGAAGCGATCCTCACCGATGCGTGCCCGCCCCACGGGGTCGGTCACGCCCAACCCCGGCTCCGGGGCGAGGCAGAGCACCCCTACCTTCCCGATGTGCTCGTTGACCTGCACGCTGCGGACCGCAGCGGCGACGTCGTCCAAGGAGTACGTCTTCGAAAGCGTGGGTACGATCCGGCCCATAGTGATCAGCCGGTTCACCTCACACTGCTCGTGCAGGTTCGCGCCATGACTGCCGATGATGCGCTTGAGCTTCATCCAGAGATAGCGGTTGTCGAACTCGTGCCCGTACCCGGTGCTGGAGCCGCACGTCACGATCGTGCCTCCCCGGCGGGCGATGAAGACCGAGGCCGCGAACGTCGCCTTGCCCACGTGTTCGAACACGATGTGCGGGTCCTCGCCGACCGCCGCGCGTATCGCCGAGCCGAGTTTCTTCCAGCCTTCGGGCCGCTGAAGCAGCGTGGGGTCCCCGCCCCCGATCTCCGAGCGGTCGATCACCACCTCGCAGCCGAGCTTGCGCAAGGTGTCGGCCTTCTGCGCCGAACTCACCACACCCACCGGGATGCCACCGCCATTACGCACGAACTGCACGGCGTAGGAGCCCAGACCTCCGGTCGCTCCCCAGATCAGTACGACGTCGCCCTGCTTCATCCGGGCACCGCGGTCACTCACCAGCATCCGGTACGCGGTGGCGGCGCACAGCGGGTTGACCGCAGCCTCTTCCCAGGTGAGCAGCGCGGGTTTGGGCAGCAGCTGGCTGGCCCGCGCGACGGTGAAGTGAGCCAGCCCGCCGAAGTTGGTCTCGAAGCCCCAGGCGCGCTGATCGGTGCCGAGCATCCCGTCGCTGTGGGTTGCCGGATCCTGTCCGTCGACGTAGGCCGGGGTGACGACCACATGGTCGCCGACCCGCCAACGCCGTACGGACGACCCGGTCCGCACCACGACTCCGGACGCGTCGGACCCCAGAACGTGGTGCGGCAGGTCGTGTCGTGCGTCCCAGCCACCGCCCCGTCCCATCTGTTGCAGGAAGTGGAAGGTCGGAATCGGCTCGAACATCGCCGACCAGACGGTGTTGTAGTTGACGGCGCTGGCCATGACCGCGACCAGCGCCTCGTCCGGTGCCAGATCAGGCATGGGGACCGCGTCTATTCGCAGCGACCTGCGCACGTCCTTGTCGGGCTCACCCTTGAACATGTGGACATCGCTGAGCCGCACGGTCGCCGCAACGAACCGCTCGGGTAACGGCAGAGCGTCCAGTACCTCGCTCCCACAGCCCGCGATGACTGCTTCGGACAGAGTCATGTTCATGGCGTCTCCCGTGTGGCGCTACCCGCGGACCGGAAGGCATTCCGGCACCCGTGGATCAGGGACCAGCTTTCTGCGCCTCTCTTCCTCGTGGACGGCAGACCTGCCGTTTCCGCGGTGCGTCCGGCCGCAGGCGCGGGCTAGTTCCAGCAAGACATGGACCGCATCGCCTCGCAATCCGAGTGGCACCAACCACCGCCTTCGCGCTGAACGCCGAATCCGGCCCGGAAGCCCCGGCCACAAACCGGTCGGGCGCCCGCTTCTCCCGGGGTACGACTCCATTTGCCGCGGACGGGCGTAGCCAGCGGCTGGCACCGTGGGGCGTTCGAGCATCTCCAGGCGCGTTGTGACGGGCGGTCAGGTCGGACGCCCGTCCTGGGGTGCTCGGGTCAGGGTGTCCTGTTCGGGAGCGGTCCGGTCGGGCGGGGCGACCTCAGGCCTGCCACTCGCGGGCCGGGTCGGCGGGCCCGGCGGGTGCGGGACGGGTGGGGCCTGTACGCGAGGAGCGGGGAGCGGCTCGGCGATGGCCGCGGAGATGGCCGCGGAGATGGTGAGCCCGATGGTTCAAAACGGCGGCCAGGCCGGCTACCGCTACCTGACGCGTCCGTGTGGCATTTCCGCCTCGCGGGGGTGGATGGTGAAGGACGTGGTTCGCCGGCGGCTTCCCGAACCCCGCCTGCGCATACCGGAATCGGGGCCGTATGGCTGAATTCGAAAGCTCATATCGCATGAGGGGCGGCGCGTACCCGAAGGATCGCCCCCTGTGAGGATGACGCTGGATCCGTCGTCCTTCCGACCGGCGAAGGACGAGAATTGGAGACAGCAATGCGCATGAAGATGAAGCTGGCCGCGCTGACCCTCGCGGCTGCGGCGATCGTGGGATCCTCGGCGGCGACCGCCAGCGCCAGGTCGGGTGGACTCGACAGCCTGTTCGGCTTCGGAAGTTCCCAGCACAACGACTGCAGCACCAGTTCCGGCACCATCCTCAACACCTCTGTGGGCGCGGCGACGGGTGACCTCTCCTTCACCACCGACTGCGTCAACTTCGATGAGACGGGCAGGGCGAACCAGAGCAACGACTGCGACACGTTCGGCGGCATCACGACCGTCCTCAGCGGCACCGCTCCCACGGGCAAGATCGACGTCAACACCACGTGCGCCAACATCTCCCGCAACCCCTGGGTCAACCGCGAGCGCTGAGCACCCCGCCCGCCCTCGGGACACCCCCCGGGGCAGGGCGGTGCGCGACTCTGACCTATGACGCGGTTCCCGGGCACCTTCCGTGGATCGTGTCCCCCCTCAGGCCGGGCAGGGCCGCCCATGCGGCTCTGCCCGGCCCGCCGGTTCTGCGGGCGCGGCGCCGGGGCCGGCGATGCCTCAGCCGCGAGCCAGCAGGTGGGCCGCCTCAAGGGCCCAGTAGGTGAGGATCTGGTCGGCCCCGGCCCGGCGGATCGAGGTGAGCGTCTCCAGGATCATCCGCTCCCGGTCCACCCAGCCGTTCGCGGCGGCGGCCTCGACCATCGCGTACTCACCCGACACCTGGTATGCGGAGACCGGCACCGGCGAGGCGTCGGCGATCTGCCGCACGATGTCCAGGTACGCCATGGCGGGCTTGACCATCACCATGTCCGCGCCCTCGGCGAGGTCCTGCGCCAGCTCGCGCAGCGACTCCCGGGCGTTGGCCGGGTCCTGCTGGTAGGCCTTGCGGTCGCCCGTGAGAGACGAGCCGACGGCCTCCCGGAACGGGCCGTAGAACGCCGAGGCGTACTTGGCGGTGTAGGCGAGGATGCCGGTGTCCTGGTGGCCCGCCGCGTCCAGCGCCCGGCGGACCACGCCGATCTGGCCGTCCATCATCCCGGACGGGCCGACCAGGTGGACGCCCGCATCGGCCTGCACCACGGCCATCTCGGCGTAGCGCTCCAGCGTCGCGTCGTTGTCCACGCTGCCGTCGGCGGCCAGCACACCGCAGTGGCCGTGGTCGGTGTACTCGTCCAGGCAGAGGTCGGACATCACCACGAGCGAGTCGCCGGCCTCCGAGACGACGTCCCGGATCGCCTGCTGGAGGATGCCGTCCGGGTTGGTGCCCTCGCTGCCGATCGCGTCCTGCACCTCGGGGACGCCGAACAGCATCACCCCGCCGAGGCCGGCCTCGGCCGCCTGCGCCGCGGCGCGGCGCAGGGTGTCCCTGGTGTGCTGGACCACGCCGGGCATCGAGCCGATCGGCACCGGCTCGCTCACACCCTCGCGGACGAACAGCGGCAGGATCAGCTCCGCCGGGTGCAGCCGGGTCTGCGCTACCAGCCGGCGCATCGCCGGGGTCGAGCGCAGGCGGCGCGGGCGTACGTACGGGAATTCAGCGGACACGGCTTCTCTCTCCGAACGGTCGAGCGTGCAGCGTTGAGACGCCGGGGGAGGCTGCGGGCCTCCCCCGACGCGGGTACTCGGCGACTCAGCGGGCCTTGCGGCGCGAACCGGGGCGGCGCTCGCTGGGCCGGTAGACCGGCTCACCGGCGGCCGTGGCGGTGTCACGACGGCGCCCACCGAAGTCTGCCAGTGCCTGGGCCAGGGCCGAGGCCGACGGCGCCGGGGCCATCACGTCGACCCGCAGGCCGTGCTCCTCGGCGGTCTTGGCGGTGGCCGGGCCGATGCACGCGATGATCGTCACGTTGTGCGGCTTGCCCGCGATGCCGACCAGGTTGCGCACCGTCGAGGACGAGGTGAAGAGCACGGCGTCGAAGCCGCCGCCCTTGATCGCCTCACGGGTCTCGGCCGGCGGCGGCGAGGCACGCACCGTCCGGTACGCCGTCACGTCGTCGACCTCCCAGCCCAGCTCGACCAGGCCGGCCACCAGGGTCTCGGTGGCGATGTCGGCGCGCGGCAGCAGCACCCGGTCGATCGGGTCGAAGACTGGGTCGTACGGTGGCCAGTCCTCCAGCAGACCGGCGGCGGACTGCTCTCCGGAGGGGACGAGGTCGGGCTTCACACCGAAGTCGACCAGCGCCTGCGCGGTGGTCTCGCCGACCGCCGCGACCTTGATGCCGGCGAAGGCGCGGGCGTCCAGCCCGTACTCCTCGAACTTCTCCCGCACGGCGCGCACCGCGTTCACCGAGGTGAAGGCGATCCACTCGTAGCGGCCGGTCACCAGACCCTTGATGGCCCGCTCCATCTGCTGCGGGGTGCGCGGCGGCTCCACCGCGATGGTGGGCACCTCCTGCGGCACCGCGCCGTAGGAGCGCAGTTGCTCGGACAGGCCGGTGGCCTGCTCCTTGGTGCGCGGCACCAGCACGTTCCAGCCGAACAGCGGCTTGGTCTCGAACCAGGAGTGCGAGGAGCGGTGGGCGATCTGCTCCCCGACCACGGCTATCACCGAGGTCGCCGGATCCACCGGGGCCGAGACCGGCGAGGGCAGCACCCGGGCGGCCTTCAGGTCGGCGGCGATGGTGGCCAGCGTCGCGGTGAAGGTCCGCTGGCGGGTGGTGGTGCCGGAGAGCGTCGCGCAGAACGCGGCGTCCGGCTTGCGGCCGTTGGCGACCAGCGCGTTGGCGGTGGCCGGCAGCTGACCCAGCGTGGTGCGGACGACCAGCGTGGTCTCCGGCGCACCGAGGTCCACCGGACCGCCGGCCAGCAGCGCCGCGCCGTCCACGAAGCGCACGTCCGTACCGCCCACACCGCGCAGCGGCACGCCGGCGTACGCGGGCACGCCGACCGACTGGGCGACGCCCGGGATCACCTCGAACGGGACGGCGGCCTGCGCGCAGAGCAGCATCTCCTCGGCGGCGCAGCCGTCCAGGCCCGGGTCACCGTCGACGGTGCGCACCACGTGCTTACCGGCGGCGACGGCCTCGGTGACCAGCTTGGCGAGGTCGAACCCGCCGTCGGCGTCCTGCGCGCCCAGGGTGTGCACCTGGACGCCGGCCGGGCAGTGGCTGCGGACGGCGGCGGCGGTGAGCGGGTCGGCGACGAGGATGTCGGCCGAGCCGAGCACCTCGACCGCCCGCAGGGTCAGCAACCCCGGATCCCCCGGTCCCGCGCCGAGGAAGGTGCAGCGCCCGGTGGGAGCACAGGCTCCGGCCGGGAGCGGGGTGTCGGTGGCGGCGGTGGGGCTCATCGGGCTCGCTCCCCCATCAGAGTGGCCGCGCCGCCGTCGAGCAGCCGGGCGGCGAGGGCGTGGCCGAGGGCCTGCGCCTGCTGCTCGGCCGTCTCACCGGGGGCGAGCGGACCAGAGGCGGACATCGTCAGCAGGGTGCGGCCGTCAACAGTGCCGACCACACCTTCCAGCTGAAGTTCTTTCGGACCGGCCCAGGTCGCGAGAGCCGCGACGGGGGCCGAGCAACCGGCTTCGAGGGCGGCCAGCAAGGCGCGCTCGGCGGCCACGGCGGCCCGGGTGGGGCCGTGGTCCAGCAGGGCGAGCCCGGTGGCCAGCCCGGTGTCACCGGCCCGGCACTCGATGGCGAGTGCGCCCTGGCCGGGGGCCGGGAGCATCAGCTCGGCGTCGAGGTGCTGGGTGATCTCACCGCCGCGGCCGAGCCGGTTGAGGCCGGCCGTGGCGAGCACGACGGCGTCCAGCTCGCCGGAGGCGACGAAGCCGATCCTGGTATCGACGTTGCCGCGGATCGCGACGGTCTCGACGGCCGTGCCGCGCTCGCGCGCCCAGGCGTTCAGCTGGGCCATCCGGCGCGGTGAGCCGGTGCCGATCCGGGCGGTGCGCCCGCTGCCGGCGAGCTTCTCGACCAGCTCGTCCAGGCTCAGGCCGTCGCGGGCGACCAGGGCGTCCCTGGCGTCCTCGCGCTCGGGCACGGCGGCCAGCCGCAGGCCGTCGGGCTCGGCGGTGGGCAGGTCCTTGAGGGAGTGCACGGCGAAGTCGATCCGGCCCTCCAGCAGCGCGTCGCGCAGGGCGGAGACGAAGACGCCGGTGCCGCCGATCTGCGCGAGCGCCTCTCGGGAGGTGTCGCCGTAGGTGGTGATCTCCACCAGCTCGACGGGGTGACCGGTGACCCGGGTCACCTCGCGGGCGACCATGCCCGACTGGGCCATCGCGAGCGCGCTGCGCCGGGTGCCGAGCCGCAGCGTTCTCGCGGTGGCCGGCCCGGCCTGGTCGGTGAGCGGTTGACCATTCATGAGGAGATCGTCCCGGTGGTACTCGTGGGATGGCTGACGGTTCATCTGGTGCCCCCGCCGGCGAGGGTGCCGTTGGCGGGCTTCGCCTGGGCGCCGAGCTGTCCGGCGGCCGGTGGCCCCGACACCGCGTGGACGGCCGCCGGGTCGAGGTCGAACAGTTCGCGCAGCGCGTCCGCGTAGGAGGCGCCGCCCGGCTCGGCCGCGAGCTGCTTCACCCGCACGGTGGGCGCGTGCAGCAGCTTGTCGACCACCCGGCGCACGGTCTGCGAGATCTCCGCGCGGGAGCGCTCGTCCAGGTCGGGCAGCCGGGAGTCCAGTCGGCCGAGCTCGGCGAGCACCACCTCGGAGGCCATCGCCCGCAGCGCCACCACGGTCGGTGCGATCCGGGCGGCGCGCTGGGCGGCGCCGAAGGCGGCGACCTCGTCGGCGACGATGGCGCTCACGGCGTCCACGTCCCCGGCGCCGGGGGTGGCGGCGTGGGCGTGCGAGAGGCTCTCCAGGTCGACCAGCAGCGCGCCGGGCAGCTCGTGTACGGCGTGGTCGACGTCGCGCGGCATGGCCAGGTCGAGGAAGGCCAGCGGGGTGTCGGCGGTCCGCGCGGCGACGGCGGCCGCGACGTCCTCGGCGCTGATCACCACACCGGCGGCGCCGGTGCAGGAGATCACCAGGTCGACGTCGGCGAGCGCCTGCGGCACCTTGGCCAGTTCGAGCGTCCGGGCGGCGCCGGCGCCCAGGTTGGCCACCAGCCGCTCGGCCCGCTCGGGGGTGCGGTTGGCGATCAGCAGGTCGCCGACGCCGGAGCGGACCAGCGTGGCCGCGGCCAGCGAGCTCATCGAGCCCGCGCCGACCACCAGCGCCCGCTTGCCGGCGATGTCCCCGGCGCCCGCGGCGATCTGCTCCAGGCCGAAGGTGACCAGGGACTGCCCGGCCTTGTCGATGCCCGTCTCGCTGTGCGCCCGCTTGCCGACCCGCAGGGCCTGCTGGAACAGCTCGTTGAGGTCGCGCCCGGCGGTGTGCTCCTCCTGTGCGCGCGCGAGCGCGTCGCGCAGCTGCCCGAGGATCTGGCCCTCGCCGACGACCATCGAGTCCAGGCCGCAGGCCACCGAGAAGAGGTGGTGGACGGCGCGGTCCTCGTAGTGCACGTAGAGGTGCGAGGTCAGCTCCTCCAGGTCCACTCCGCTGTGGTGGGCCAGCAGCAGGGACAGCTCGGCGACGCCGGCGTGGAACTTGTCCACGTCCGCGTACAGCTCGATCCGGTTGCAGGTGTTGAGCAGCGCCGCCTCGGCGACGGTCGCGGTCGCGGCGGCGTCGTGCAGCAGCCGGGTCGGGACGTCACCGGTCAGCGCGGCGCGCTCCAGCACCCCGACGGGTGCGGTCCGGTGGCTCAGCCCTACGACGAGAAGACTCATGCCCGCCCCCTGCGCAGACGGTTTCGGTGACTCATGCCGGCATCACCGCGGAGAGTTCGCCCTCGGTGCCCTTGGCCGCGGGCTTGCCCTTGGCCGGCTCGGCCTCGGCGTCGGCCCTGCCCTTGGCGGTGCCTGCGGCGCGCCGCAGCTTGGCGGCCGCGGCCCGGACCGGGCCGGGGGCGCGGTCCAGCACGGACTCGCCCCGGTCGGGCTCCTCGCCGGCCTTGCGCTGCTCGTGGAAGGCGAGGATCTGGAGCTCGATGGAGAGGTCGACCTTGCGCACGTCCACTCCGTCCGGGACGGTCAGCACGGTGGGCGCGAAGTTGAGGATGCTGGTGACGCCGGCCTCGACCAGGCGGTCGCAGACCTGCTGCGCGGCGCCCGGCGGGGTGGTGATCACGCCGATGGAGACGTGGTGGCTCTCCACGATCTCCTCCAGCTCGTCCATGTGGCGGACCGGGAGCCCGGCGGCGCTGCTGCCGACCACGGTGGGGTCGGCGTCCAGCAGGGCCGCGACCCGGAAGCCGCGGGAGGCGAAGCCGCCGTAGTTGGCGAGCGCGTGGCCCAGGTTCCCGATCCCGACGATCACGACCGGCCAGTCCTGGGTCAGGCCGAGCTCACGGGAGATCTGGTAGACGAGGTACTCGACGTCGTAACCCACGCCCCGGGTGCCGTAGGAACCGAGGTAGGAGAAGTCCTTGCGGAGCTTGGCGGAGTTCACCCCTGCTGCGGCGGCCAGCTCCTCGGAGGAGACGGTCGGCACCGAGCGCTCGGACAGCGCGGTGAGGGCCCGCAGGTACAGCGGGAGACGGGCGACGGTCGCCTCCGGGATACCCCGGGCACGCGAGGGTCGGCGCGCGGCGCCCTGGTCGGGCGCCTGCGAACTGCTCTGTGTGGATCGGCCGATTGCCACGGTGCTCCTGTGGGTGAAGCTGGGCTTAGGCAGCCAGGCTATGCGTTTGTGAACGTGTGCACAAAGATGGTGTCCGATTTGTCCGCACACAGTGACGCGCATCACGCCGGAAGCCCCATAGCACCGGCCGGGCCGAGCGACGCGGCCGGGGGCTCGGCTCCCAGTGGCCACGGCCCGAACTGCGGCTCCCGTCTGATCAGCGGCACCTCGGCGCAGTCCCGCCGGGAGCGCGCCCGGCCGAGCCGCGGCCACGGCAACAGGGCCGCCTCGCGCAGCGGTCCGGCCCAGTCGGCCGGCGGGCAGGAGCGCTCGCGTACACAGTGGCGCAGCAGGTCGGCGGTGGCGCGCGCGTCGCCGAGCGCCGTGTGCGCCGGGTACCAGCCCAGGCCCGCCGCCTCCACGCAGGCCGAGAGGCCGAAGCCGCCCGCCTCGGGCAGGTGGGCGCGGGCCAGGCGCATGGTGCACAGCAGCGGGACGGCCGGCATCGGCACCCCGATCCGGGCGAACTCACGATCCAGGAACGCGCGGTCGCAGCTCACGTGATGGCCGACCAGGACCCGGCCGGCGAGCATCTCCAGCAGTTGCGGGGCGACCTCGCGAAAGCGCGGGGCTCCGACCACGTCGGCCTGGGAAATCCGGTGGACGTGGGTCGGGCCGACCGGGCCCAGCGGGTCGAGCAGGGTGGAGAGCTCGCCCTCGGGCCGCAGCTGGCCGTCCAGCAGCACGACGGCGATCTCGACCACCCGGTGGCGCCACGGACTGCGACCGGTGGCCTCCACATCGACCACGGCGAAGCCCCCGGCGGCGGGGGCCGCCCCTGGGCGTTGGCCGGGAAGCATGGCTGCTCTCCTCTTGTGCTCGGCCCCCGTGGCGCAAAACGTGTTAGATCGTAAGCCGACCAAGAGATCGAACTCCAAGCCGATTCCGGTCCGGTTCACAACGATTCGGCGTACCACCCCCGCCGATCGGCGGGGGTGACGGGACCGCCCGGGCCCGCCGGGCCGTCAGGCGGAGGGTCGGCGGGCCGTCGGGCGGAGGGTCGGGCGGGCGGTCAGGCGCCGAGCGCGGCACGCAGCCGGCGCTCGTCGACCCGCCAGAAGTCGTGCTGCCTGCCGTCGATCAGGGTCACCGGGATCTGCTCCGCGTACTCGCGGTGGAGCGCCTCGTCCCGGGTGATGTCCAGTTCCTCGAAGGCGGCTCCGAGCTCCCCGATCACCCGCAGGATCACCGCCCGGGCGTCGTCGCACAGATGGCAGCCCGGCTTGCCGATCAGGGTCACGGTACGGTCGGCCGGCTTCGGGCTCCGGCTCTTGTCACGTCGCAGCAGAGGACTCACCCGGCCATTGTGCGCCACGGCCGCACCCGCACCGCGGCCATGGCCCGGACGTGGGCTGTTTACTCCGGCGGCACACGGCCGTCACGGGCCCGGCCCGGGCGGCTGGCTATGCTCGGTGCCATGGCCGCGCTGCGAAGGCTCTCCCGGACTAGGCGTTCCCCGACCGAGCGCACCGCCCTGGCGGGCGAGGCCGCCGCCGAGGCGGCGCAGACCGCGCCGCGCCCGCCGCAGCCCGGCGCGCCGACCCATCCCGGAGCGTCCGCGGAGCCCGTGGCGCCCGAGGCTTCCGTGGCCTCCCTGGAGCCGGACGCGCCGGTGGAGCAGAAGCCCGGCAAGGCGCCCAAGGCCCCCGCCGGCAACCACACCCCGGACCCGGACGACCCGCACGCCGCCGCGTTCTTCGACTGCGACAACACCATCCTGCGCGGCGCCGCGATCTTCTACCTGGGGGTCGGGCTCTACCGCCGCCGCTTCTTCACCCGCCGGGACGTGGCCCGCTTCGCCTGGCAGCAGGCCTGGTTCCGGCTGCACGGCACCGAGGATCCGGCCCACATGGCCGACGCCCAGCACACCGCGCTCGCCCTGGTCGCCGGCAAGCCGACGGCCGACCTGGAGGCGATCTGCGAGGAGATCTTCGAGGAGGTCATCGCCGAGAAGATCTGGCCAGGCACCCGCGCGCTGGTCCAGATGCACCTGGACGCCGGGCAGCGGGTCTGGCTGGTCACCGCCGCCCCGCAGGAGGTGGCCCGGATCATCGCACGCCGCCTCGGCATGACCGGGGCGCTGGGCACCGTCGCCGAGGCCCACGACGGCGTCTACACCGGCCGGCTGGTCGGCGAGCTGCTGCACGGGCCGGCCAAGGCCGCCGCGGTCTGCGCGCTGGCCCGCCGCGAGCAGCTGGACCTGGACCGCTGCGCCGCCTACAGCGACTCCGCCAACGACATCCCGATGCTCTCCCTGGTGGGCCACCCGTACGTGGTGAACCCGGACGGCGCGCTGCGCCGGCACGCCCGGGCGATGGGCTGGCGGGTGCGCGACTTCCGTACCGGCCGTAAGGCCGCCCGGGTGGGGATCCCCGCGGCCGCGGGGCTCGGCGTGGCGGCGGGGGCCACCGCCGCGGGCGTGGCGCTGCGCCGCCGGCACCGCGCCTGAGCCGGCGCCCACGGCTCCGGGGCGGGCCGTCGCCCCGCCTGACCGGGGGACATGGCGTCAACCCGGGCGCCCCGCGGGAGCCCTCGTACGGGCGAACCCTGGGGACCCGCCGGTTACCGGCCGCCCCCTCCTTGCGAACCTGCCACTCGCTGACCGGATCTGATCGTTCGACAACCGGGCAAAGTCGGGGATTGCCGGGGTCCAACTCAGGGAAACGGCCCACTCTGCCGCCAAATTGGTCACCGAGCGCGCCCAACCGGTCACGTTGAGCCGAGTGAATGATGACATGTTCGATCAGTATCAGCTGGATATGCGCGTGTTGCGGATCTCAAACGACCACTTCGACCACAGGGTGTAGCTGTCATTGCACAAAGCGTTATTCTCTCCTGGATGCACACCGCCTCACGCGTCCCTTCTGACCGAGGGCGTGGAGGTGTGTGCTCTCCGCGCAGGCGGAGGTGATCCGTCCACAGTTCTGCCTCTGGGAGTCCCGTGTACCCACCCGTCCGGAACGACGCGCCTGCTCCCTCCCGCCCGTCGCCCGCGCCCCTGTGCTCCCGTTCCCCCCGCGGCCGGCAGGTCTCCGCCCGGCAGCTCTCCACCGGCCTGGACCTGCTGCGCACCCTGCTCCGAAGCAACTTCGCCCCGCAGCCCCAACTCGTCCCCGCCGGAGCCGCGTTCTCGATCGGCCACCCGCACCCCCCCGGCGCGATCCTGCGCACCACCGCGACCAGCACGGGCACCGGGGCCGGCGCCGGTACGCGCGGGCGGAGCACCGCCGTCGGCACCGGCGGCCGCGGCCGCACCAGAACGGCCCCCAGCAGCCCCGGCTTCGAGACCGAGCACAACCCGATCATGGAGCTGGTCGAACGGGCCCAGGCCGGCGAGAGCGAGGCCTTCGGCGGCCTGTACGACCACTACGCGGACACCGTCTACCGCTACATCTACTACCGGGTCGGCAGCCGGGCCGCCGCCGAGGACCTCACCAGCGAGACCTTCCTGCGCGCGCTGCGCCGGATCGGCACCTTCACCTGGCAGGGCCGGGACTTCGGCGCCTGGCTGGTCACCATCGCCCGCAACCTGGTGGCCGACCACTTCAAGTCCAGCCGGTTCCGGCTGGAGGTCACCACCGGCGAGATGCTGGACTCCAACGAGTGCGAGCGCAGCCCCGAGGACTCGGTGCTGGAGTCGCTCTCCAACGCCGCCCTGCTGGAGGCGGTACGGCGGCTCAACCCGCAGCAGCAGGAGTGCGTGACGCTGCGCTTCCTTCAGGGCCTCTCGGTCGCCGAGACGGCACGGATCATGGGCAAGAACGAGGGCGCCATCAAGACGCTCCAGTACCGCGCGGTCAGGACGCTGGCCCGGTTGCTCCCAGCCGACGCCAGGTGAGCGCTCGCCGGCCCGGGAGGCTGTCCGACGGATCGTCACCAGGACTTTCCGGCCGACACGTCCGGGTGAAGGGTCGGTCCGATGATCAGTCGTGCGTAACCGACCGCCCTCGCCGCTCGTTGCCCAGCGTGCAAGCCTCCACCAGGCGTACGGTCAAGCCGGATCGCGACCTCTCACCCGATGGAGTGGCTTTGGCCCGCCGAGGCAACCGCCCGGCGGGCCGGGGTGTCGACAACGACGAAGGGAGGTGTGGCCCGTGACGGCAAACGTGCTGGAGCACCGGCGGGCGAAGGCCTTCGCCGAGGCGCTGGAGGCCCACCAGGTAGAGCACCGAAGCGATACGGGGCCCGCCGAGGGCGCTCTGGAGCGCGGGGCCGCGATGGCCACCATGATCGCCATGGCGGACTCGCTCGGCGCCCTGCCGGGCCCGCAGCTGGACGCTGACGTCCGAACGGTCCAACGCGCCCGGCTGATGGCCGCGTTCGAGCAGGCATTCGCGGGTGGGCCGGCGGTCACCGTCCCCCGCCAGCGCAGGCACCGCGTCGCCAAGGCCCTGCCCCGCGGGCGCTGGAGCCGCAGGTTCGCGATCGGCGGGCTGGTCGCCGGCATCGCCGTCGGCAGCTTCGCCGGCGCCGCCGCCGCGAGTGGGAACGCCCTCCCGGGCGACACGCTCTACGGGATGAAGCGTGGACTCGAGGGCCTCCAGCTGGGCTTCGCGGGCTCCGACAGCGAGCGCGGCGCGCTGCTGCTCGACCAGGCCTCGACCAGGCTCGGCGAGGCGCAGGGGCTGATCGGACGGGCCGGTTCGCCCTCCGCGCTCAGCCCGGACACGGTGGAGCAGGTCCGCCGGGCGCTCGCCGACATGCACACCGAGGCCATCAAGGGCCGGGAGTTGCTGCGCTCGGTCTACCGCAGCAACGGCTCACTCGAACCGATGCGCAAGCTGGCCGGCTTCGCCGAGGGCGAGGACGGGCGCTGGGCGCAGCTCCAGGACCGGCTGCCCGCCCAGCTCACCCAGGAGGTCAGCCGGGTCGACCGCCTCTTCGACGACATAAGCGAGGACGTCGCGCCCCTGCGTCTGGTCCATCCGCCCGCCAAGGGCGGCCAGGGATCCGGCTCCGGTGCGGGCGGCGGGACTTCGAAGTCCCCGGCGGCCCCCGCGGAAGGCCAGAGCCAGGGCGGCAGCCCGGCGGGCTCGGGCAGCGCCGGCGACGGCGCTGCGAGCGGCGGCAAGGCGGGGGCCACCGGCAAGGCGCCCTCCACGGGCAGCACGCCCAGCGGCGGCGCCGGCGGGGGCTCGGTCAACGTCCCGAGCGGTGTGCCGAGCACTCCCCCGGACGGGGTGGGCACCCTGGTCGACGGGCTGACCAACGGCATCACGGCTCCGGTGCCGGGCACCGGCGTCAAGCCCTCGCCGAGTGCGGACGCCACCCCGGCCACGGCGCCCCAGCCCACCGGCACGCCCAGCACTGCCCCGGGCGGCCAACAGGGGCTCGACCTGCCCCCGCTCGTCCCCGGCCTGCTGCCGGGTCTGCGGGTGCTGGGCTGACGCCCTGACGGACGGCGGTGGGGCCGGGCGGCTGCCCGGCCCCACCGCCGTCGGCGTACGTGCGAGGGCGCCATGCCCGGCGTGCGCGGCCTGCGCGGCGCACCGGTGGCCCGGTGGTGGGCGGCGGAGCGAGCCCGGCCCACCGGAGCGGGGTCAGAAGAAGACCGACCGCCGCTGCACCAGCAGCTTGTAGAGCGTGTGCTGGATCGTCTCGCGGACCTCGTCGGTCAGGTCGAAGACCAGCATCGGGTCGTCCGCCGCCTCCGGCGGGTGGCTGTCGGTCGCGATCGGCTCGCCGAACTGGATCGTCCACTTGGTCGGCAGCGGGACGGCGCCCAGCGGCCCCAGCCACGGGAAGGTCGGCGTGATCGGCACGTACGGCAGCCCGAGCAGCCGGGCGAGCGTCTTGGCGTTGCCGATCATCGGGTATGTCTCCTCGGCCCCGACGATCGAGCACGGCACGATCGGCACCCTGGCCCGCAGCGCGGAGGCGACGAAGCCGCCGCGCCCGAACCGCTGGAGCTTGTAGCGCTCGGAGAACGGCTTGCCGATGCCCTTGAAGCCCTCCGGCCAGACCCCGACCACCTCGCCGCGCTCCAGCAGCGCCTGGGCGTCCTCGTTGCACGCCAGGGTGTGCCCGGCCTTGCGGGCCAGCTCGTTGACGCCGGGCAGTACGAACACCAGGTCGGCGGCGAGCATCCGCAGGTGCCGGTGGAGCGGGTGGTGGTCGTGGATGGCGACCTGCGTCATCAGCGCGTCCAGCGGGACCGTCCCCGAGTGGTTGGCGACGATCAGTACGCCGCCCTCGGCCGGGATGTTCTCGATCCCGCGTACCTCGACCCGGAAGTACTTCTCGGCGATCGGCCGCAGCAGCGAGAGCAGCACCTCCTCGGTCAGCTCGCGGTCGAAGCCGAACTCGTCCACCTCGTAGTCGCCGGTGATCCGGCGGCGCAGGAAGGACAGGCCGTTGGCCGCCCGGCCCTCCCAGCCCTTGCCGAGCAGCCGGGTGGCGACCGGGCCCAGCCGGCCCGCCAGCGCGCCGCCGAGCGCGTCGGCGAGCTGGTCCGCCACGCCCTTGGCCGGGCTCTCGTGCCAGCTGGGCGCGGACTCGATCGGGATGACCCTGGCCTCGCCCGGCGCGTGCTCTCTCGCGGCAGTCATGGCGGCCTCAGCTCCTGTGTCGGGTCGGTCGGGTCGGTCGGGTGGGTCGGTCGGGTCGGGTCGGCCCGTCGGTGCCGGGCGGGGCGTGCCGGGCGTCCGGGGCCAGCAGCCCGGCGAGGCGGTCGGCCACCGCGGTCAGCCGCTCGGGCGGCAGCAGGCCCGGGCGCCGGCCCTTGGCGAAGTCGCCGAAGGCCTCCGCGGTGGTGTACCGCGGCACGTACCCGAAGGTCTCGCGCAGCTGGGTGGTGTCCACCACCCGGCCGTGGGTGAGCAGCCGCAGCTGCTCGGGCGAGAAGTCCGCCATCCTGGTCTGCCGGGCCAGCCCGGCGACCCAGCTGATGGCGGGCAGCAGCAGCGGCAGGGTGGGGCGCCCGAGCCGGCGGGCGCACTGGGAGAGCAGCAGCACGCCCTCCCCCGCGACGTTGAACGTGCCGGCGTTGCTGGTGCCCCGACGCGGTTCGAGGGCCGCCCGGCAGAGCACCTCCACCGCGTCGTCCTCATGGACGAACTGCAGGCGCGGGTCGTAGCCGAGCACGGTCGGCAGCACCGGCAGGGCGAAGTACTCGCAGAGCGGGGTGTCCCCGGCCGGTCCGACGATGTTGGCGAATCTCAGCACGGTGACCGAGACGTCCGGGCGGCGCCGGGCGAAGCCGCGGACGTACCCCTCGACCTCGACCGCGTCCTTGGCGAAGCCACCGCTCGGCAGGTTCTTGGGCTGGGTGCGCTCGGCGAACACCGCCGGGTCGCGCGGCGCGGAGCCGTACACCCCGGTGGTCGACTTCACCACCAGCCGGCGCAGGCCCGGCGCCTTCTGGCAGGCGCCCAGCAGCTGCATGGTGCCGATGACGTTGGACTCCTTGACGGCGCTACGGCCGGTCGAGCCGAGGCCGGTGGCGCTGACGTTGAGGTGGACGACCGTGTCGACCTGGTGCTCGGCGATCACCCTGGCGATCGCCGGACGGCGCAGGTCCACCTGCGCGAAGCGGTACTCGGCGGCGTCCGGGTCGTCCAGACGCTCCGGTACGGCGGCACCGCCCCGGGGCGGCTGGACGTCGACACCGACGACCAGGTCGACGTCGGGCCGGCGGCGGATCTCGGCGACGAAGCGGGCACCCAGCTGGCGTGCCACGCCGGTGACGAGCACGACCTTGCCCACGGTGATGCGCCCTCCTCGGCCTGCAGTCCTGGTTCGGACCTGGTTGGGACTACCGGGTGCGGCTCCGGGCCGGGCCCTGAGCCTCCCCTGCTGAACCGTATCGCGCCGACATTGCGTAGCGGTGTCCCGGCGTGTGCCGACCCGCCCGCGCCCGCGAAGTCTGTCCCGCCCGGCCTGGGCCCGGGCCGTGAAACGCCGCTGCCCGCCGCGGCTCGAAAGCCGGGGCGGGCAGCGGGAAAGCACCAGGCGCGCAGAGTGCGCCGCGGGCTTACTTCTTGTTGCGACGCTGCACGCGAGTGCGCTTGAGAAGCTTGCGGTGCTTCTTCTTGGCCATACGCTTGCGACGCTTCTTGATGACAGAGCCCACGGAACAACCCTCGCTCACTGAGACTCTCGCCCGTGAGAGACGGAGTCCATACGACTGACGGAGGGCCTAGCCTACCTTCCGCGCGGACGGAGCCGTAATCGTGCTCCCCGGCACCGGGAAAACTCGCGGGAAATCTGTGGCAAACGGGTGCGGGCCCACCGGCTGTGGACCCGCCCCGCCGGTGAGTCCTACGCGCTTTCGAGCCGCACGTAGGACTCCTTGAGGTACTCGTGGACGGCCTGCTGGGGCACCCGGAAGGAACGGCCGACCCGGATGGCCGGCAGTTCTCCGCTGTGCACCAACCGGTACACCGTCATCTTGGACACCCGCATGACCGAGGCAACCTCTGCCACGGTCAGGAAGACGACCTCCTGCAGGGGGCGTTCGCCGGAACTCATGACCTCACCCGACCCTTACCCGTGTGCAAGGCACCGGCTTCCCCTCCGGTGACTCCACCGGCACACGTGTATCCCCAGAGTAGTTATGGGTGGTACCAGTGGGAAGGGGGAGAACCGCAGTCCTCGTACGGTGAGAGATCCGCCGGTTGCAGTACGTAGCCGATCGACCGGTTGTCGCACCCCGGGCGCGCAGTCGCGTCCACCGGCGCCACCACCGTGGCCGTGCCGCCCGCGGAGCCGGCCGGGAGGCGGCGTTGGGCCCGGCGTGGGCCGGTACGGGCCCGGCGCTGCTGGGCACTACCGGCCCACGGACGTGATTCTTCCGTGCAAGGAGGGTCCTGCGTCAAGGACTTCAGGTCAGCGCGGCCGGCCGGCCGGCTCGACGGCGCACGACCCGCGCACCCGCGCACGGCCGACCGCGCGGCGTACCGGCGGGTGCTTCGAGCGCCCCGCGCGAACGCCGGTGCCGGGCCCGGGCACCGCGCCCCGGGCCGCGGCCGAGGCACCCGGCCCGGGTGGCGGCCTCAGGCCAGCAGGCCGTGCTGCGGGAAGACCGCGCGGCGGGTGGCCAGGATCGCCTGGTCGAGCCGGTCGCCCGGGTCGTAGCCGTCCTCGAAGTCCCGCCAGGAGGGGACCGCGCCATCGGTCATCCGAAGCGGTGCCGGCCGGCGGGTGCGGCGGTAGACCTCGGCGCGCCACTCCTGCGGGGTCTCGGTGGCCGGGTCGACGGGCCGGCCGGCGGCGGTGGCGACCAGGTGCGTCCAGGCGCGCGGGACGACGTCGACGACTGCGTAGCCGCCCCCGCCGAGGGCGACCCAGCGGCCGTCGCAGTACCGGTGGGCCAGGCCGTGCAGCTCTTCGGCGACCAGCCGCTGGGCGTCCAGACTGACGGCCAGGTGGGCCAGCGGGTCCTCCGCATGGGTGTCCGCGCCGTGCTGGCTGACCAGCACCTGCGGGCGGAAGGCCGCGATCAGTTCGGGGACGATGGCGTGGAACGCCCGCAGCCAGCCGGCGTCGCCCGTCCCCGCGGGCAGCGGCAGGTTGGCGGCGCCGCCGGGTGCGTCGGGGCCGCCGGTCTCGGTGGACCAGCCGGTCTGCGGGAAGAGCGTGGCCGGGTGCTCGTGGAGCGAGATGGTGAGCACCCTGGGGTCGTCCCAGAACGCCTGCTGGACGCCGTCCCCGTGGTGCACGTCCACGTCGACGTAGACGACCCGCTCGGCGCCGAGCTCCAACAGCCTGGCCACGGCCAGCGAGGCGTCGTTGTAGACGCAGAAGCCGGACGCGCGGTCGGGCATCGCGTGGTGGAGGCCGCCCGCGAAGTTCACGGCGTGCGGGGTCTCGCCGCGCCAGACGGCCTCGGCCGCGGCCACCGACTGACCGGCGATCAGCGCGGAGGCCGAGTGCACCGCGGGGAACGCCCAGTTGTCCTCGGTGCCCAGGCCGTGCCGGGGGTCGTGCTCCTCCGGGTGGGCGGCGGCGTGCTTGACCGCCCGGATGTACTCGCGGGAGTGCACCAGGCCCAGGGTGGAGTCGCCGGCGGGCGGCGCCGCGTGGACGCTGACACCCGGGCCGGTGGTCAGCCCGAGCGACTCGGCCAGGCGCATGGTGAGCGCCAGCCGGGTGGGGTCCATCGGGTGGCCGGGACCGAAGTCGTAGCTCGTGACGGCTTCGTCCCAGAAGAGGTGCAGGCCGCAGGCGGCGTCACGATGGGCGTCGGGCATGGCCTCCACCGTAGTGGGTGCCGCCCGGCGGGCCGGGCAACGGGTCGGGTCAGGCCGACTCGGCCGGCACCAGCCGCCCGGCCGGCGCCGGGGCGAAGTGGGCGGCGAACGGGATGACGGCCAGGATCAGCAGCATCGGGGCGAGCATCGCCCAGCGGAACGAACTGGCGTCGGCGAGCGCGCCGACCAGCGGGGAGCCGATCAGGAAGCCCGCGTAGTTGAACAGGTTGAGCCGGGCAATGGCGGCGTCGGAGTCGGCCGGGAAGAGCCGCCCGCCGGCCGCGAAGACCTGCGGGATGATCGCGCAGATGCCCAGCCCCAGCACGGTGAAGCCGAGGATGCCCGCCCAGGCGCCGGGTGCGGCCGCGGCGATCGCGAAGCCCAGCGCCGCCAGCGCGGCGCCCGTACGGACCACCGGCACGGCACCCCAGCGCTGCACGCCCCGGTCACCGAGGGCGCGGCCGAGCAGCATGGCGACCATGTAGCCGAGGTAGGAGAGCTTGGCGACGTCGTCGGCGCTGCCCAGGCCGTCGGTGAGGTACTTGACGCTGTAGTTGGAGACCGAGGCGTCGGCGATGTAGACGAAGGCCATCGCCAGGCAGAGCGGCAGCAGCGGCCGCCAGGGGATCGAGCGGGCGGCGGCGGTGGCGGCCCGGGCAACGGCGTCGCCGAGTTCGGCGGGCCCGGCGAAGCGGGTGCCGGCCAGCAGGGCGAGCGGGATGAGCACCGCCGCGGCGGCGCCGAACAGGGCGCGCAGCCCGAGGTGGCCGTGCGAGCCGAGCCCGGCGAGCGCCGCGCCGAGGATGCCGCCCAGGCTGAAGGCGGCGTGCAGGCCGAGCATGATCGAGCGGCCGTAACGCTGCTGGAGGCCCACCCCGAGCATGTTCATGCTGGCGTCCAGGGCGCCGACCAGTAGTCCGAAGGTGCCCAGCGCCAGCGCCAGCTGCCAGAGCGTGCCGCCCAGGCCGACGCCGGCCAGGGTGAGGCAGACGGCCGGCTGGACGATCCGCAGGACCGTCCGCGCGCTGATCCGCTTCACCAGCAGCTCGGAGCCGATCGAGCCGACCCCGGCCAGGATCGGGACGGCCGCGAGGAACACCGGCAGCAGCGCGTCGCCCAGTGCGTACTGGTCCTGGATCTCCGGGATGCAGGTGACGAGCAGCGCGAAGGTGACGCCCTGGAGCAGGAAACCGACGGCCAACGCCTGGCGCGCCGCGCGTGGTCGGGCCGGTACGGCGGTGCTCATAGGAACCTCGCTACTGGCGGGTACACCGATGTTGGCGAGAGCGTAGGCGGTGCGGCGCGCCTTGGGGAGGGGGCGGGAGGCGGCTTCCTCGCCGGGCCGCCGGCCCGCCGGGCATCGCGGTGCGTCCCCGCAGCTGGGAGGGGTGGGGGCGTACCCAAACCCGCCGCAGCCCGGTGGGAATTTCCCAAGAACAGCCCTGACACCGCGCCGAGCTGGTGGGACATCACTTCGGACGGCAGGCTCTGTGGAGTCCGGGGGAGAACTGCTCGGACGACGTTCACATCAGCGGCCGCTGACCGTCAGGGGCGTGCGGCCACATGGGAGGGAACGCACATGCGCAAGCAGATCATCAGTGGCATCGCCATGGCCGGCGTCATCTTCGCCGGCGGCGTGGTGACCGCGAGCACCGCCTCCGCCGCCCAGCCCGGCCAGCGCTGCTCGGACATCACCACCTGGGAGCCGCTGCTCCGGGGCGGCGAGAACAACTCCGCCGTCATGGCGATGCAGTGCGAGCTGAACAACGCGCTCTACGGCGCCGGCCTGGACCAGGACGGCAAGTTCGGCCCGGCCACCCAGGCTGCGGTCTACAAGTTCCAGAAGTGCGCGGGGATCCAGCAGGACGGTCAGGTCGGCCCGCAGACCTGGGCGAAGCTGGACTACTGGAGCAACTCGACGGCCTGGGTCCCCTGCAACTGAACCGACCGGACCGACTGGTTCAACCGGACAACGGGGGAATCGCCCCGGGGTGGAGCGCCGGAACACGCCGGACCGGCGCTCCACCCCGGGGGCACGATCTACTGCTGCGGCTCGGCCGTGGCGGTGGCGCTCTGGGCGGGTACGGGGGTCCCGCTCGGGCTCTGTGAGGGTACGGGGGTCGGGTTGGGCAGCGCGGGCGCGGTCGCGGGATCCATGATCACCGGGCCGCAGCCCTTGCTGCCGTCCGGCTGCTCACCGCAGACCTGGAGACGGCTGTCGTTCTGCGAGGCGTCCACCATCGGGGAGTACGCGTCGTACCCCCAGTGGACCAGCGCCGTCTGGCGGTCGCCCGTCGCGTTGGTGATGGTCGCCGAGTAGCCGACCGTCGCGTCGGTGATCTTCGCCCACGCCGCCCGGCAATGCTTGCTGTACCGCACGTAGATGGTCATCTGCCGAACATTGGAGGTGGCGATGGTGATGGCGTCGGCCCCGCAGCCGCTCGCCTGCGGATCCTTCGCCACACAGCCGGCAGCCACACAGGCCCCGTTGGCCGTTACGAGGGGAGCGGCCAACGAAGGAGTGGACGCGGCGGGGGCCGGCGCGCCCGCCTTGGGCCACAGCAGGACGGCGAGCACGCCGACCACGGCGACGACCCCCACAAGCACGGCCGCCGGGAGCGACAACCGCCCCCGGCGCGTCCGCGGAGACGGGCCTGGCACGGGCCCCGGTCCGGCGGCGCCCGGCTCTTCCCCCACCGGGTCGGCCGCCGCCGGACGCTCCATCGCCGAAGGGCCGTCAGGCTCCGGGGCGGCCTCGGGCTCGGACGCAGGATCAGCGCCGGACGCGGCCTCGGGATCGGACACGGGATTCGCCTCGGGCGCGGGCTCCGGCTCCTGCTCCGCCTCCACCTCCGCCGCCGCCTCCGATATCGGCTCCGCCGCCGGGTCGGGCAGCTCCACCTCGTCGGCCACGGCAGCCCGCTCCGGCTCGGCCCCGCCCCGCTCGGCCGAGGCCCGCAGCTCCAGCAGGGCGGCCCGCTCGGTGTCGGACGCCCCGGAGAGGTCGCACAACCGCAGCAGGGCGGGCTCGGTCACCAGCCGGTCGCCGTTCAGCCAGCGCTGCCAGGAGGACTTGCTGTAGTGCGTCTTCGCCGCGAGCTCCACCAGCGTCAGCCCGGATCGGCTCTTCATCGAGCGAAGGGCCTCGACGAGCTCGCTCTCCGCTGGGGACAGTTCAGCAGGCAGACCGCGCCAGTTGCGGGCCATGATGCGCTCCTTGATGTAGTCGTGGCCCGGCGGCCGCCCGGCAGCCTACACGCGCCGTCAGGATGGCCACCTCCGGGTTTGCCCCTCGGCATGAGGTGGCCGGGGCCGGCCGCCGGCCAGCTGCCGACATAGCCTCATATATGCGGCGCCGGGGTGCGTCCGGGTAGGGCCGGGGCGGCCCGGGACGCACCGGACCCGGCCTCAGGAGTCCACAGGAGAGCGCGGCAGGGCCGACGGGCGCAGGCCGGAGCAGCGGCCGCGCGGGCTACCGCAGCAGGCCGGGCACCGCGGCGAGGTCGCCGAGCAGACCGGTGGCGCCGGCGGCCGTCAGCTTCGCGGGATCTGTGAGCGCGGTGTAGCCGTACACGTCCATGCCGGCCGACCGGGCGGCGAGCACGCCGTTGACGCTGTCCTCCAGCACCAGGCAGCGCGCCGGCTCCACCCCGAGCGACCGCGCGGCGTGCAGGAACAGGTCGGGCGCGGGCTTGCCCGGGCCGACGTCCTGGGCGCTGAAGATCCGCTCCTCGGGGAGGAACCCGCGCAGGCCGGTCAGGTCGAGGGCGGTGCGGATCCAGGAGTGGTGGGCGGATGAGGCCAGGCAGTACGGGACGGAACGCTGCTGAAGGTCCTTCAGCAGCCGCTCGGCGCCCCGGACGGCCGCCAGTTCGCTCGCGAAGGCCTCGAAGACCCGGGCGTGGAACAGCTCGTCGAAGCCGTCCGGCAGCGTCGCGCCGTACCGCTCGCCGATCACGTCGTGCACCCGGTGGGCGGCGGTGCCCATGAAGTCCCGGTACGAGTCCTCGACCGTGGTGGGGAAGCCGAGTTCGGTCAGGTACTCGGCGAGCACCCGGTTGGAGATCGGCTCGCTGTCCACGAGCACGCCGTCATTGTCGAAGATCACCAGGTCGTAGGCCACGCCGCCGAGCCTACTTGCCGCCGGAGGCCAGCTCCCGGGAGCGGTCGCGGGCGGCCTCCAGGGCACCGAGCAGCGCGGCCCGCACGCCGTGGTTCTCCAGCTCGCGGATGGCGGCGATGGTCGTCCCGGCCGGCGAGGTGACGGCCTCGCGCAGCTTGACCGGGTGCTCGCCGGAGTCGCGCAGCATCACCGAGGCGCCGATCGCCGACTGCACGATCAGGTCGTGCGCCACCTGCCGGGGCAGGCCGAGCAGGATTCCCGCGTCCGTCATCGCCTCGACCAGGAAGTAGAAGTACGCCGGGCCCGAACCGGACAGCGCGGTGGCCGCGTCCTGCTGGGACTCCGGCAGCCGCAGCGCCTTGCCGACCGAGCGGAAGATCTCCTCCGCCCGCTCCAGGTGCGCCTCGGTGGCGTGCGAGCCGCCGGAGATCACGCTCATGCCCTCGTCCACCAGGACGGGCGTGTTGGGCATCACCCGGACCACGGGGGTGCCGGCCGCCAGCCGCTCCTCGAACCACGCGGTGGGGATGCCCGCGGCCGCCGAGATGACCAGCCGGTCCGGGCTGACGTGCGGGGCGAGCTCCTCCAGCAGGGTGCCCATGTCCTGCGGCTTCACCGCGAGGATCAGGGTGTCGGCGAGCTTGGCGGCCTCGTCGTTGCCCACGGCGGTGACGCCGTACCTGGCGGCGAGCTCGGCGGCACGCTCCGGACGGCGGGCGGTCACCAGGACGTCCGCCGGATCCTTGCCCGCCCGCAGCAGGCCGGAGAGCAGCGCCTCCCCGATCTTGCCGGTGCCGAGGAAGGCGATCTTCTGTCCGTGTGCTGCACTGCTGCTCATGGCCGCTCCTTCGTACGGATCTGCCGCCCATCCTGTCACCGCGCGGCCCGGCGGAAGGGGAACGTCCACCCTGCGGGCACCTGCGTCCGGCCGGGCCAGGCCGGGCCGGACGCCCTTACGGGTAAACCCAGGGTTCTCCCCTATGGCCACCGGCGCTCCGGCGGCGCACCGTGGAGGCATGGCAGCACACGGAGACTTGTCGCGACGTGAAAACCGGCAACTGGCCGTCGCCTCGGCGACGACCGGGCCGTGGCGTACGGCCGCGGGTGTCGGTGCGGTGGCTGGCGGTGCGGCGCTCGGGATCGATCTGATCACCGGGCACTGGTCGCTGAGCATCCTGGCCGGCCCGGCGGGCTGGGCCCTGTTCTTCTTCTTCCTGGTCGGCTCGGTGGGCGGCGCGCTGCGCCGGGACACCGGCGACCGGCGGCTGCGGCGCTGGGCCGCCGAGCACCCGTGGCGGGCGGCACTGCCGTCGGCCGGGGCCCTGCTGGTCCTGAACGCGCTGGCGCAGACGCTGCTCGGCGACGCGAGCCTGATCGGGGCGTTCCTGATCTCGCTGCTGCCGGCCGGGCTGGTGCTGGCCGTCGCCGGGGTGGTCGGTTCGGTGAAGCAGGCCCGCAAGAGGGGGTGATCCCGCCTGCTCCCGAGAGCCTGATCACTTCACCGGAAGACGTCCCCCGGTAGGCCACCTGTCACTGGGGGTCGGCATACTGACGCGATGCCGATAGCCGAAGATCCAGAACCCCGCCCCTCCGAGGGGTCCGAACCTGGCGGGCCCGACCCGTTCGAGGGGCTCGTCCTGGACGAGGAATTCATTCGTGGCGCCACCGTCAAGGAGCAGTCGGGGCGCACCAGGATGCTCACCGCCCGCTGGAAGCGGCAACCGCCGGTGGATCCGGGCGGTCGGAATTCGGTACCCGAACCGCCCAAGCGGCGGCGCCTGTTCGGCCGCAGGCCCAGGCCGGTCGACCCGTGGGGCAACGTACGGCGCGGTCCCAGGCGGAACTGGCAGACCCCGGTGTTCGTGCTGCTGGCCATAGCCGTCGTCGCCGCCGGGCTGAACGTCGACGCACTACACGACTGGTACTCGTCCGGGAAGGCCGACGGCGCGGCCGGCGCGGCGCCCCGCCCGGTGGAGACGGTCGCCCCCGAGACGGCGCGGCCCACGACCGCCCCGCCCGCGGTCCCGAAGCAGACCCCGACCGTCGACCACCCCTGGGCGGGCTCCCCGGCCGAGGGCTGGCCCTCGGGCCCGGAGGCGATCGTGCTGCCGCAGGCGCAGGCGACCGGCGTGTTCGACGAGGAACAGGTCGCCGCCCAGCTGAAGCTGGTGAAGGACTTCCTGATCGCCTCGAACCTGGACCCGCAGGTGGTCGCGGGCGCCCGGCCGCAGGCGGCGCTCGACCTGCTCGACCGTGAGGACCAGGACCACGCGGTCAACGCCCTCGCGAGCCCGACCGAGCAGAACGACCCGACCTACCGGTTCAGCCGCTTCAGCCCGCGCGACGCGATCCCAGTCGGCGACGTGGTCAAGGTGCAGGGCCGGACGAGCGTCGAGGGCGACGGCGAGAAGGGCGTCCGCGTCCACACCGACTACACCTTCGTGTACGCGCTGCGCCCGGGGCCGGAGGCCGGAAAGGAGACGGCAGTCCCGAAGCCGTCCGGCAGTCACCGGCCGACCGCGCCCGAGGGCACGGGGACCGCCAAGCCCGTCAGTTGGACGCTGCGCCAGGCCGCGGACGTCGACGGCAGCACGCAGACCGCCCGCACCATCGTGCGCCGGGTGGCGACCTTCCGCTTCTACAACCCGGCCAGGTTCCGGGCCAATCCGAAGAAGATCAACATCGAGGACGAAAACAGCGAGGTCGGCAACAGCGCCTGCTACCGCTACGACGGGTTCTACCACCCGCAGTTCGATCAGTTCGCACCACCCGCCGAAGGCCCGGGTGGCGCGAAGCCGAGCGGTCCGGCCACCGACCCGTACGACCGCAGCAAGCCGCTGCCCGAGAGCGACGGGGGCAGCGCGGACTGCGGCTCGATCAGCCGCAGCTGAGCCCGGTCAGCGCCGGCGCTTGGCGCCCCGGCCGGACGGCCTGCCGTCGGGCCGGCGGCTGCGCTCGGCCTGCCGGCGCTCGTACTGGGCGAGCGACTTCTCGTACCGCCTGCGCTCCACGGCCTCGCCGGGGGCCTCGGTCAGGCTGCGCAGGAAGTACGCGAGGAGCGTGCCGACCCCGCCGATGAGCCAGACGGCGCCCAGCGACCCGTCCTCGGCCATCCAGCCGCCGAGGGCGTCCCGGCCCTCGCTGAGCAGCTTCCAGGTCCGCAGCGCGGCCAGGCAGGAGCAGATGCCGATGGCGCCGATCAGCAGGCCGTTGACGAGGCCGCCGGCGTCCGACAGCTGCACCCCGGTGACGGCGAAGCGCAGCAGGAAGGCACCCGCGACGGCGGCCGCGAGCGCGCCGATCGGGACGAGCGCCCGGCGCAGCCGGTAGCCGGAGCCGCGCTCGACCCAGCTGGTGCCGAAGAAGCGGACGTCCTGCGGCTGCGGGGCACCGGCAGGGCGGGGGGCGGGGGTGGGGTCCTGGCTCACGCGTCCGATTATCACCCGCCCGGTCGCGTACGACGGGAGCCGTCCCGGTGGCCGGGACGGCTCCTGTGCCTGGCTCGCGGGGTCGGTGCAGGGTCAGCCGAGCTTGCTGACGTCCCGGACGGCGCCCTTGTCGGCGGAGGTGGCCATCGCCGCGTACGCCTTCAAGGCGGCGCTGACCTGCCGGTCGCGGTTCTTGGGGCGGTAGCCGCCGGCGGCCTCCAGCTTGAGCCGGCGCTCGTGCAGCTCCTCGAAGGAGACCTTCAGCTCGACCGAGCGGCCGGGGATGTCGATCGAGACGATGTCGCCGTCCTCGACCAGCGCGATGGTGCCGCCGGAGGCCGCCTCGGGCGAGGCGTGGCCGATGGAGAGGCCGGAGGTGCCGCCGGAGAAGCGGCCGTCGGTGATCAGCGCGCAGGCCTTGCCCAGGCCCCGGCCCTTGAGGAAGGAGGTCGGGTAGAGCATCTCCTGCATACCGGGGCCGCCCTTGGGGCCCTCGTAGCGGATGACGACGACGTCGCCCTCCTTGACCCGCTTGGTGAGGATCGCGTCGACGGCGTCCTCCTGGGACTCCAGCACCACGGCCGGGCCGCTGAAGGTCCAGATCGACTCGTCGACGCCGGCGGTCTTCACGATGCAGCCGTCCTCGGCCAGGTTGCCGTACAGCACGGCGAGCCCGCCCTCGACGGAGTAGGCGTGCTCGACGCTGCGGATGCACCCCTTCGCGGCGTCGGTGTCCAGGCTGTCCCAGCGCTCGGACTGGGAGAAGGCGGAGGCGGAGCGCACGCAGCCGGGGGCGGCGTGGAACAGCTCGACGGCCGTCGGGGAGGGCGAGCCGCCGCGGATGTCCCAGGTCTTGAGCCACTCGGCGAGCGAGGCGGAGTGCACGGTGTGCACGTCCTCGTTCAGCAGCCCGCCGCGGTAGAGCTCGCCGAGGATGGCGGGGATGCCGCCGGCCCGGTGGACGTCCTCCATGTAGTACGAGCCGTTGGGCGCGACCTTGGACAGGCAGGGCACCCGGCGCGAGATCGCGTCGATGTCCCGCATGTCGAAGTCCAGCTCGGCCTCCTGGGCGGCGGCCAGCAGGTGCAGGATGGTGTTGGTGGAGCCGCCCATCGCGATGTCCAGCGCCATGGCGTTCTCGAACGCGGCGCGGGTGGCGATGTTGCGCGGCAGGACGCTGTAGTCGTCCTCGTGGTAGTGCCGCTTGGTGATGTCGACGATCGTCCGGCCGGCGTCCTCGTACAGCGCCCTGCGGGCGGTGTGGGTGGCCAGCGTGGAGCCGTTGCCGGGCAGGGCCAGGCCGATCGCCTCGGCCAGGCAGTTCATCGAGTTGGCGGTGAACATGCCGGAGCAGGACCCGCAGGTCGGACAGGCGTTCTCCTCGATGATCGCGATGTCCTCGTCGGAGACGTTCTCGTTGACGGCGTCCGAGATCGCGTTCACCAGGTCGAGCTTGCGGACCGTGCCGTCCACCAGGACGGCCTGGCCTGCCTCCATCGGACCGCCGGAGACGAAGATCGTCGGGATGTTGAGGCGCAGGGCGGCCATCAGCATGCCGGGGGTGATCTTGTCGCAGTTGGAGATGCAGATCAGCGCGTCCGCGCAGTGCGCGCTGACCATGTACTCGACCGAGTCGGCGATCAGGTCGCGCGAGGGCAGCGAGTAGAGCATGCCGTGGTGGCCCATCGCGATGCCGTCGTCCACCGCGATGGTGTTGAACTCGCGCGGGATGCCGCCGGCCTCCTTGATCGCCTCGGAGACGATCCGGCCGACCGGCTGGAGGTGGGTGTGGCCGGGCACGAACTCGGTGAAGGAGTTGGCCACCGCGATGATCGGCTTGCCGAAGTCCTCGCGGGCTACGCCCGCCGCCCTCAGCAGAGCACGCGCGCCCGCCATGTTGCGACCGTGGGTGACCGTACGGGACTTCAGCTCGGGCACTGTGCTCCACTCCTTCGGAGGCTACCGCGGCCGACTGCGCTGGTGGGAGGGTGCAGGGCCGCTGCTAGCTATCGAGCGTACGCCTCCCGTCCAGCGCGTGAACGCTCCGTCCGCGATGCGGTCAGGGCGGGTCGGCCACCGGTACACCGGCGGCCGGCCGGGGGTCAGTTCCCGGTCACCGCGACGGTCAGGTCCAGCACGTACGGCTCGGTCACCCAGCCGTCCGGGAAGCGGGCGAGCAGCTCCCGCCGCTCGACGGCGAGCACCGGCTCGCGCTCGGCCGGCTCGAGCGCCGCCACGTAGCTGCGCGAGGTGAGATCGGCGATCAGGTGGTCGACGGTGATCCGGCGCTCCCACCGCAGTACGGCGCTGCCCACCCGCAGGTCGTACGGCTCCAGGTGGCCGGCGATCCGGTTCACCGCGCCGTAGCCGTGGTAGCCCGGGAGCGCCCCGAGCCGCTCGCCCATCGCCCGTACCCACTCGACGGAGCCGTCCTTGACGTTCCACCACACCGCCAGCGCACCGCCCGGGCGCAGCACCCGCAGCGCCTCGGGGATGGAGCGGGCCGGGTCGGTCCAGTGGAAGGCCTGGGCGTAGGTGATCAGGTCGGCGGTGCCGTCGTGGAACGGCAGGTCGTCGCCGTCCCCCCGGACCAGCGGCAGTTCGGGGCTGACGGCGCCCAGCTTGGCGGCCATGCCGGGGGTCGGCTCGACCGCGATGACCCGGGCGCCGCGCCCGGCGAGCAGCCGGGTGGCGATCCCAGTCCCCGCGCCGACGTCCAGCACGTCGGCGCCGGCGAGCGGCCTCCCGGCCAGCCGCTCCACCGCGTCGAAGAGCGCGTCGGGGTACGAGGGGCGGGCCCGGTCGTACTCCTCGGCGACCGAGCCGAACGACGTCGCAAGCTCCCGAAAGGTCGTCATGTCTCCCCCTCCGGACGGTGGTTGGATCTTCAGCGTACTCGGGCCGGGGTGGCCAGATGGAGCCGGGTGAAGGCGAGCGCCTCGGCGAGGTCGGCCTCACGTTCGGCCGGGGAGGCGGAGCGCCTGGTGTTGACCTCCAGCACCACATGGCCGTCGAAGCCGGTGCGGGCCAGGTGCTCCAGCAGCTCGGCGCAGGGCTGGCTGCCGCGGCCGGGGATGAGGTGCTCGTCCTTGCCGGAGCCGCTGCCGTCGGCGAGGTGGATGTGCGCGAGGCGCTCGCCCATCCGGTCGACCATCGCCAGCGCGTCGATCCGGGAGGTGGCGGCGTGCGAGAGGTCGATGGTGAAGTGCCGGTACTCCTCGTCGGTGACGTCCCAGCCGGGGGCGTAGGCGAGCATCTCGCGGTCGCGGTAGCGCCAGGGGTACATGTTCTCGACCGCGAAGCGGACCTCCGTCTCGCCCGCCATCCGGTGGATCCCCTCGACGAACTCGCGGGCGTACTGCCGCTGCCAGCGGAACGGCGGGTGGACGACGACGGCGCTCGCGCCGAGCTTCTCGGCGGCGGCGCGGGCCCGCAGCAGCTTGGTCCACGGATCGGTGGTCCACACCCGCTGGGTGATCAGCAGGCAGGGGGCGTGCACGGCCAGGATCGGCATCCGGTGCGCGTCGGAGAGCCGGCGCAGGGCCTCGATGTCCTGGCTGACCGGGTCGTTCCAGACCATCACCTCCACGCCGTCGTAGCCGAGCCGGGCGGCCAGCTCGAAGGCCACGGCGGTGTTCTCCGGGTACACCGAGGCGGTGGACAGGGCGACCTTGGTGTCCGGGATGTGCAGTGCCGGGTGCGGCGGCAGCACCAGCCGGTCGGTGGTGCGCAGCAGCGGGGCGGGCTTGGCGGCGGCCTTGCGGCGGGCGGCGCGCGCCGCGACCGCGCGGCGTGGGGGCTTGGCGGTCGTCATGGCGGCCTGCCCGTTGCCGCCGGCGGCCCTCGCCCGTTTGCGCACCGGGCCGCCCACCGCCGCCTCCTGCGGTGCCCTGGCCGTCCTGGCGGGCTTGGCCTTCGCGGGCGTCGCCTTGGCCGCCACGGCGCTCCCGGCGGGCCCTGCTGCCGGGGTGGACTTCACAGGCTCACCGCCCTTGGCGGCCTTCGCGCTCCTGGCGCCCTTGGCACCCTTGGCCGAGGTGACGGACTTCACCGTTCTGGCCGTACGCGAGGCGGCCTCCATCGTCCGCTTCGCCGCCGTGCTCGCCCGTGCCCGACGCGGGCCTCCCTGCCGCGGCTGCCCCGCCCGGGCAGCGCGGCCCTGCTGCGTCCCGTCCTCGTCCGCTGGTTGCGCCACGGGAGACAGCGTATGCGGCCCACGCCCGGAACGGGACTGCGGCCGGCACCGCGGCGCCCGCCGCGCGGATCAACCGGTGACGGCGAGCCGGTTGCGGTCGGCGGGGCTGTCGAGGGTGTCCAGGCGGCGCAGGATGATGCCCTCGCGCAGCGCCCAGGGGCAGATGTCCAGCTCGTCCAGCCCGAACAGGTCCATCGCCGCGTGTGCGACCAGTGCGCCGGCGAGCAGTTGCTTGGCCCGCCCCTCGGAGACGCCCGGGATCCGCGCCCGCTCGGCCACCGTCATCGACGCGAGCCGCGGCACCCAGGCCGACAGTCCGCTGCGGGTGATCCGCCGGACCACGCGCGGGCCGGCCTCGGCGGGGGCGGCGCCGGTCATCCGGGCCAGCTGCTTGAAGGTCTTGGAGGTGGCCACCGCGTGGTCGGGCGGCCCGAGCCGGGCGATCTCACCGGCCACGATGGCGATCTCGGCCCGGATGTGGCGTCTGAGCTCCCGTACGGCCTCCGGGTCGGCGAGGTCCCCGGGCAGCCAGGCCGCCGTCAGCCGGCCGGCGCCGAGCGGCAGCGAGCAGGCGACGTCGGGCTGCTCGTCCTGCCCGCAGGCGATCTCCAGTGAACCGCCGCCGATGTCGAGGTTGAGCAGCCGCCCCGAGGACCAGCCGAACCAGCGCCGGACCGCCAGGAAGGTCAGCCGGGCCTCGTCCTGGCCGGAGAGCACCCGCAGCGCGACGCCGGTCTCCTCGGCGACCCGGCGCAGCACGGCCTCGCCGTTGATGGCCTCCCGGACGGCGGAGGTGGCGAACGGCAGGACGTCCACGACCCCCTTGTCCTCGGCGACCCGGATCGACGAGGAGATCATGCCGACCAGCTTGTCCACGCCGACGGCGCTGATCGAGCCGTCCTCGTCCAGCAGCTCGGCGAGCCGTAGCTCGGCCTTGTGCGAGTACGCGGGCAACGGGGCAGCACCGGGATGGGCGTCCACCACGAGGAAGTGGACGGTGTTGGAACCTACGTCTAGAACACCGAGTCGCATAACCCTCCACGCTACGCGATCCGGTCACCTCGCGACCCTGGCAGGCCGCCCGACCTTCCCTGACGGCTGATCAGGTGGCCCTGGATCGGTCCCCCACAAGGCCCCACCCGGCCCGCCCGGCGGAGGGTCAGAGCAGGCCGTCCCAGAGCTGCTCGACGATGACGGCCCACCAGTTCTCCGGGTCGCCGAGGGCCGTCGGGTCGAGGGCGGCCAGGCCCTGCTGGAGTTCGGCCACGGCCGCGCCGGCCGCCTGCGGTGTCAGGCCCCGCAGGCGGGGGAAGCGGTCGGCGAACAGGGCCAGGCAGCGGATGAAGGCCGTCAGGTCGCCGTTGCAGTGCCGGGCCGTGAGGTAGTCCGGGTCGACCGCCCTGACCTGGCCCTGCGCGGTGTCGACCGTGATCAGCGACCAGCCGTCGGTGCCCAGCAGCAGCTGGGACAGCAGCTGCTGGCGGGCCCGGACGGTGGCCCGGGTGCCGCGGCCCAGCTCGTCCAGGTACGCCGCGAGCTCGGGCAGCACCGGGTCGGTCCTGGTGCCGTCCGCGATGCCGTCCGGCAGCGGGTGGTGCAGCGCGAAGAAGCCCTCGACGAACACCGGTAGACCCACCCGCAGCAGCGCCCCGGCGCTCCCCTCCGGCAGATCCGCGCGGTACACGTCGGCGGGGTCGAAGCGGCGCACCCCCTGCGGGCCGAACTGCTGCTCCAACCGGGCCGCCAGGGCCTGCTCGGGCTCGGCCGGCACCGGCGGCACGGACCTGGGGAACGGCAGCCGGTTGCGCGGCGGCCCGTCCTGCGCGGGCAGCGCCCGGACGGCCTGCGCCCGCCGGTCGAAGCGCGGGCCGTAGGCGAGCTCGAAGCTCACCTTGGCGCCCGGCAGCTCGGCGGCGAGGGCGTGCGCCCAGTAGCCGCCGGGCAGCGCGGCGAGCCGCAGGTCGGTGTGCACGGCGAGGACGTCCTCCGGTCGTACGCCCTGCTGCTGGAGCCGGCGCCAGGCCCGCAGCGCGGGGTGCGCCGCGCCGGGTTCGGAGGCCAGCGCGAGCGTGCGCCGCTCGCCCATCTCGTCCCGGTACGTCAGCTCGGCGCGCGCGCCCCGGCCGGTGGCCGGCGTCAGCGCGGGGTCGTAGGAGCCGGCGCCCAACCGGTCGCGGTAGAGCTGCACGACCTCCTCGACGGGCACCGAGGGCCAGACGCTCAGCTCGCCGCTCAGCCGGTCGGCCACCGCGCAGGACGCGCCGATCTCCTCGGGTGCGCGGCGCTCACCGGTGAGCGGGTCGACCTGGGCCGGGGAGGGCTCGGCCCACAGCACCCAGCCGAGGTCGAACTCGTGGGAGTGGACCCGGCGGATGCCGGTGGCGGCGTCGGCGGAGGCCCGGGGCAGATCGCCGTTGATCCAGCGGTGGGCGGCGTCGAGCGCCTGGGCGCGGGTGATCACTGGTCGGCGCTCCTGCCGGTGCTGGTGGTCTTCTCGGGCGTGGCCGGCGCGGGCGAGGGCGGCGCGGGTGTGGCCGGCTCGGGTGCGGGCTGCTCGGGTGCGGCCGGCTCGGCTGCGGGCACCGGGTCCGCAGCCGGGTCCATCGCCGCCTCCGCAGCCGCGCCCGCCGGCTGCGTGGCCGACGCCGCCGGGCGGGCCTGCTGACGCGGCGCGAGGTCGAGCGGTTCGCAGTCCGGGTCGAGGGCGATCGCCCAGAGACCGTGGTCCGCGCTGTGCAGGGGAGCCGCGCCCTGACGGCCCGTCTGGTGGTCCAGGTAGGTGATGACCTCCTGGTGGTTGACGACGTTCCACGCGTGCGGGCGGCCGAAGCCGTCCAGCGTGAGCAGCACCGCCTGCGAGCCGTGCCCGCGGCGGCGCAGCTCGCCCGCCACCCGTTCGAAGGCCGCCTCGCCCTGGCCCAGATCGCGGAACTGCGCACCGAGCTCCCGCTCGGCGCGGTCCCGGCCGCCGCGCTCGCCCGCATCGCCCTCGGTGGGGATGCGCGGCGCCGCACAGGTGGGCCGGCCGGCGAAGGTGTCCACGGCGGAGAGCGCGATCTCCAGGCTGTTGTTGGCCCGGCCCGGCTCGCGGTAGCCGCCGTCGTCGATCACCTCGGCCCAGCCGCCCACGGCGGGGTCCGGGTGGCGGACGGGCAGTCCGTCCGAGCCCCGGGGCACCCGGCGCTCGACCTCGCGCTGGTGCTCGGGGTCGACGGGGCCGAGCCCGCCGGGCACCCCGTACGGGCGGCTGTCGGCGATGCTGCGCACCCGGACGCGGTCCGGGCCGTCCACCGGTGCACCGCCGGCCGACCTGCGCATCGCCATGCGCAGGGCCATCGCCTGGGCGGTGACCAGCGGCGCGGCGCCCCAGGCCGCTGAGGGCTGGCCCTCGGCGGGGGCGTGGTCGGAGCGGCGGCGCGACTCGCCCGCGCCCTCCGGCAGGTAGCGGCCGGTGCCCGGGCCGGGGGTGACGACCGGCCCGCCGACCGGCGGCGCGGGTGCCGGTCCGGTCGCGGGCGGGTGGCCGGCCCCGGGCGGCGGGGTGCCGGTGCCGGGCTTGGCTCCGGCGGCCGCACCCGCGCCCGCTCCGGCGCCCGGACGGGCCTCGGTTCCGGGCTGGGCGGCGGAGCCGGGGGCGCCCGCGGCGGGGGTGTTGGCCCCGGGGACGCCGACGACGGCGCCGACCGTACCGGCGCTCCCGGGGGCGCCCTGCGCACCGGGCACATGGCCGAGCCCGCCGGCCACGGGCGCGTGCGAGGCCGAACCGGCGCCGGCGCCGATCCCGCCACCACCGCCACCACCGGCCGGGCCCGCACCACCGATCGAGCCACCGGTCGAGCCGCCGACGGACACATGTCCGCCACCACCGGAGATCGGGCCGCCGCCCGACAGACCGCCGATCACCTCCGTCCTGGTCGAGGCCGACGGACGGTTGTCACCGTGCCAGGGCACGTCGCCGCGGCTGCCGCCGCCGGCCAGATCGGGGCCGGGTGACGGCGCCGTGGCGGTGGAGTCCGTCCGTACCGAAACGGGACCGCCGCCACCCGCCGACGACGTGGCCGGAGCCGACACCGGGCCCGGCACGTAGGAGTCCACCGGGACGCGGTCGTACGGGCGCCCGCCCCCGGACGAGCCACCCGAGCCGCCGTACCCTCCGGCCCCGGAGCCGGAGGAACCCGATCCGGAGGAACCGGAGCCGGGGAAGCCGGAAGAGCCGCCGGAGCGCGTCCCGGCGTCCCGGCCCGCGCCCGTCTCGGGGCCCGCACCGCCACCACCCTGCGGCCAGTCGCCCGGGTACCCCCGGCCGCCGGATCCGCCGCCGGCCGGCCCGGTCGGGACGCCCTGCCCGCCGACGCCGACACCGCCCCCGCCCGCACCCGGCAGACCGGGACCGCCGGGCTCACCGGTCTTCACGCCGATGTCGATCCCGCCGCCCGTGCCGTCGGCGCCCGCACCCCCGCTGACCGGGCCGGTCTTCACGCCGCCCCCGGCGTCGACCGGCAACCCGTCCAGGACGGGACCGCGCGCCGGGCCGGCCCCACCGCTCCTGGCGTCCGCCGCCAGGTCCACGCCGACGACGGGCTTGCCGTCCGTGCCCATCACCACCGACAGGCCGCCGGCGTCGGCCACCCGCGTCCCGTCCGCCCGGACGATCACCGGCCTGCCCTGCGCGTCCACCTGCGGCCGGCCGTCATGGCCCAGCTTCACCGACAGCCCGTCCACCCCGACGACCGGCTTGCCGTCCGCACCGAGCACCGGCTTGCCGTCCGCGCCGACGACCGCGGACAGCCCGTCCACGCCGACCACCGGCTTGCCGTCCGCGCCCATCACCACGGACAGGCCCGTGGCGTCGGCCACCCGTGTCCCGTCCGCCCGGACTATCACCGGCTTGCCCTGCGCGTCCAGCACGGGCCTGCCGTCCTGGCCCAGCTTCACCGACAGACCGTCCGCCCCGACCACCGGCGTGCCGTCCGCGCCGAGGACGGGCTTGCCGTCCTTGCCGACCACGACCGACAGCCCGGCGTCGAGCACGCCGGGTTCGCCGAGGGCGGCCGCCAGGCCGGCTGCCGCCGGGTCGAACGCGCCCGCCGCGGCGCCGCCGACCGAGGCCAGTGTGGTGGCGGCCCGCCCGTGGGCCGAGCCGGACGCCTGCCGGATCCGCTCCAGGGCGGTCAGCGGCGGTTCGCCCAGCGCCGCCTGGAGCGGGGCCTTCATCGCCCGGCCTAGCTCCTCCAGCAGCCCGGCGATCTTCAGCCGGGCCACCTCGACGGCCACCGCCTGCAGCGCCTCGCTGACGGTGTCGGCGGCGGCGTCCTTGACCTTGGTGGCGACCGCGCCGACGGTCTGCGTCACGGCGCCGAACACGCCGTGGGCGCCCGTCCCGCCCGCGACCTCGGTCGAAGCGCTCGACACGGCCGCCGCGGCCCGCTGGGCGGCGGCCGCCTGCTCCTGCGCCCGCTTCAGCTCCTCGGCCAGCTCGGTCAGCGTGGCGACCAGGTCGGCCTTGCAGCTGTCGGTGGCCTGCGCGGCCGAGTCGAAGGCCTTGGCCACCAGTTCGGCGGCGGACTGCGCGTCGTCCAGGTGGCCGCGCCCGCCACCGGTGAACTTCAGCCAGTGCTCGGCGAAGGCGTCCACCGATCCGCCGGAGTTCTCGCCCGTCACCCGGCCCGCGGACTCCTTGCCCCGGCTGCTGAGCCGGTCTGCCTCGGTGGCGAACTCCCGCCACAGCGCGGCTGCTCGGCGCAGCCCGTCCTCGTCGGCCTGCGGCCAGCTGTGGCCGGTCCTGGCCAGTACCGGCGCGAGTTCCTCGGGCAGCTTCCGGGACACGCGGTTCCCCCTTCGAATGCGACATCACGCCGGGCCGGCCGTAACGGCCGTGCCGGCAAAGGACGGTGGGCTCAGACCGCCCGGCCGACGGCCGGGGGGTTGTCCTTCGCCTTCGCGGCGCCCCCGCCCTGGGGGACGACCCCAGCGGCCATGGAGGTTGCGCTCCGGCCGAAGTCCGCCGAGATGTCCTGGTCGGTGCCGGTCACCTGGTCGGCCATGGTGTGCAGGCCGGCGCCGATCTGCCCGAGCCTGTCGGCGAGGCCGTGCAGGCCGCCGAACACCGCCTGATGGGCCTCCTGGTAGCTGGCGGCGAAGCCGCTGCCCGGCGCGTCCTGGCCCCAGGGGGTGCCCAGCGCCGCGAGCTTCTGCTCCAGGGCCGACGCGGCCCGGGCGAAGTCGGTGGAGATGTGTTCGAACTCGCGTGCCTCGCCGTGGACTTCCCACGGCTTGATGGAGAACTGCCCGCTGCCCGCGCCCGCGCTCCCCGGTGAACCCTTGCTGCCCATCCCCGTACCTCCCCGTAGCGGGCCACCCCTCGCCCTGCCGCCGCGGCTGTACGCGGCGCGCGGGGGATGACTCCGGCGGCCGCCATCCTAGGGCGCCCGCCGGGGCCGCCCGCAGGCCGCGGAGCGGCTTTTCACCCCGCCTTCACGTGCCCCGGCGACGCCACCCGCCGGATTTCCCGCCAAATCACCGTAAAGGCCTCGGCCGGGAGCAGATCCACACCCCGCGAAGGCTCTACCCTTGGCCGGGTGGCAGCAGCAGAGACCTCGAAGATCAGCCCGTCGGAATCCCCCCAGAAGATCCACAAGCCCCGCAAGGCCGAGAAGTCCGAGAAGCCTGAGAAGGCCGGGACCGCCGAGAAGGCCGGCCGGAGCGACATGTCCGGGAAGGCCGGCAAGCCGAAGAAGGGCCGGGCCGGATCGACCACCGTCGACCTCGCCATGCCCACCCGGGTGCCCGTGCCGGAGGTCCGGCTCGACTTCCCGCGCGCCTGGGTCGAATTCACCGACCCCGCCGACGAGGAGCAGGTCTTCCGCTGCGACCTGACCTGGCTGACCTCCCGCTGGGGCTGCATCTTCGGCAAGGGCTGCCACGGCATCCGCCCCGGCCGCGGCGAGTCGGACGGCTGCTGCACGCTGGGCGCGCACTACTCCGACGAGGACGACGAGCAGCGGGTGGCCGGCCACGCGGCCCGGCTGACCCCGGAGATCTGGGAGAACTTCGCGCACGGCACCGACGCCGAGGGCCGGATCAGGCTCGACGACGGCATCACCATGCTCGACGAGGACGGCGACCGGCAGACCCGCCGGGTCAACGGCGCCTGCCTGTTCCTGAACAGCCCGGGCTTCCCCGGCGGCGCCGGCTGCGCGCTGCACACCCTTGCCCTCAAGGAGGGCAAGGAGCCGCTGGAGACCAAGCCCGACGTCTGCTGGCAGCTGCCCGTACGGCGCACCTACGACTGGATCGACCGCCCGGACGACACCCGCTACCTCCAGGTCACCATCACCGAGTACGACCGCCGGGGCTGGGGCCCGGGCGGGCACGACCTGCACTGGTGGTGCACCAGCAGCCCGGAGGCGCACCAGGGGCCCGACCCGGTGTACGTCAGCTACCGGCCGGAGCTGATCGAGCTGATGGGCGAGGAGGGCTACGCCGTGCTGGCCGGGCTCTGCGAGCAGCGGATCGCCTCCAAGGCCGACCGCCGGCTCGCCCCGCACCCGGCCGACCCGGCGCCCCGCAAGAAGTAGCGGGCACGAGGTACTCCAGCGCGAGGGCGGCCCGGTCGTACCGGGCCGCCCTCCGCGCGTCCTGCCGCTCGGTGCCGCCGGGCTACTTGTCGATGTCGCCGACCACGAAGAACATCGAGCCCAGGATCGCCACCATGTCGGCGACCAGCGTCCCGGGCAGCAGTTCGGTGAGCGCCTGGATGTTGTTGTACGACGCCGAGCGGAGCTTGAGCCGCCACGGGGTCTTCTCGCCGCGCGAGACCAGGTAGTAGCCGTTGATCCCGAGCGGGTTCTCCGTCCAGGCGTACGTGGCGCCCTCGGGGGCCTTGAGCACCTTGGGCAGCCGCAGGTTGACCGGGCCGGGGGCGAGTGTCGCCAGCCGGTCCAGGCAGGCGTCCGCGAGGTCCAGCGAGTTGGCCGTCTGCTCCAGCAGGCACTCGAAGCGGGCCAGGCAGTCGCCCTCCTCCCGGGTGACCACCGTGAGCACGTCCTGGAGCTCGCCGTACGCGAGGTAGGGCTCGTCCCGGCGCAGGTCGAGGTCGACCCCGCTGGCCCGGGCGATCGGGCCGCTGACCCCGTACGCGTGCACGTGCTCGGGCGAGAGCACGCCGACGCCGGCCGTCCGGGCCCGGAAGATCTCGTTGCCCAGCACCAGGTCCTCGAAGACCGGCAGCTGCGACCTGACGGTGGCGACGGCCGCCCGCACCCGCCCCAGCCAGCCGGCCGGCAGGTCCTCCTTGAGGCCGCCGACCCGGTTGAACATGTAGTGCATCCGGCCGCCGGAGGCCTCCTCCAGCACGTGCTGGAGCTCCTCGCGGCCGTGGAAGGCGTGGAAGACCGGGGTGATCCCGCCCAGTTCGAGCGGGTACGAGCCGAGGAACATCAGGTGGTTGAGCACCCGGTTCAGCTCGGCCAGCATGGTGCGGATCCACACCGCCCGCTCGGGCACCTCCATGCCGAGCATCCGCTCGACGGCGAGCACCACGCCCAGTTCGTTGGAGAACGCCGAGAGCCAGTCGTGCCGGTTGGCCAGCATGATGATCTGCCGGTAGTCCCGGGCCTCGAAGAGCTTCTCCGCGCCCCGGTGCATGTACCCGATGACCGGCTCGGCGGAGACGATCCGCTCGCCGTCCAGCACCAGCTTCAGGCGCAGCACGCCGTGCGTGGACGGGTGCTGCGGACCGATGTTGAGCACCATGTCGCTGGTGCCCAGCTCGTCTGCGACGTTCTCGACGCCCGCGCCGATGCCGACCGTGGTCTCCCTCATGGCATCAGAGTCTGCCATCCCGCCACCCCCTCCAGGCTCCGCGGTACCGGCATGCGGACGCTCTGCGCCAGCCAGCCGAAGCCGCCCAGCCCGGCCGGATCGGTCAGCTCGGCGGCCTCCCCCGCGCCGCCCAGCGCGCGCAGGTACGCCACCGGATCGCTGGAGGCCAGCGCCAGCGGCGGCCGCCCGCCGCTCACCCCGAGCGCCCGCAGGGCCTCGCGCTGCGTCGTCCACAGGCTGTGGAGAGCGGGCACGGCGGCCGAGTCCAGCGCCACATGGGCGGTGACGTCGCAGGAGCCGTCCGGCACCGGCCGTACCTCGCGGCCGTCCCGGAAGCCGGCCAGCGAGCCGAAGGCGGGGCGGTCGGCCCTGCGGTGCGCGTAGTCCACCGCGACCGCCAGCCCGCGCTCCAGGGTGCCGACCGCCGTCGCCCAGGCGGTGTCCCTGGGCCCGCCCAGCTCCACCCGCTCCCCCGGCCGGAGGGCCGGCCACCAGCGGGCCGCCCACCGCGCGTCCTCGTCCTCGACCGGCTCGGCCGGGCGCTCCAGGCCGCTCGCCGGCTGCACCTCGACGTAGCGCAGCACGCCGTCCTCGTCGACCTCGGCGATGTCCAGCGGCACGTTGTCCAGCCACTCGTTGGCGAACAGCAGGCCCGTCACCCCGCTCGGCGGCGCGGCTGTCCACAGGACTGTGGACGGCAGCCCGGCCGGGCGCGTCGCGATCTCCACACCGTACGGGCGCAGCCGCCCCGCCAGCTCCGCCGGCGCCGCCGCGAGCACCCCCGCCAGCAGCTCGCCCCGCCCGGCGCCGACATCGACGAAGGCCAGCTCCGGGGGGTGCCCGAGCGCCTCGTCCACCTCGGTCAGCAGCCGGGCCACCGCCCGGGCGAAGTGCGGCGAGGCGTGCACCGAGGTCCGGAAGTGCCCGGCCGGGCCCTCCGGCCTGCGGTAGAAGCCCTCCGGGCCGTACAGCGCCGCTTCCATGGCCGGCCGCCACCGCATCCACGTCATGGGGGTCGACGTTACCGGTGGGGGCCGGTCTCCACCCTGCGGAGTAGACGGGACGCGGGAGGATCGCCCTCCCGGCGGACCTTTGCGGCTTCAACCACTGCCTAGGCTGGACACGTGCATCGACTCAACGCCTGGTTCCGACGACACCCCATGGTGGTGGACTCCGCCTGGGCGCTGCTGCTGCTCTTCTTCTCGGTGATCTCCGACGACAACCAGGCCGCGTGGAAGCACGAGTACGGCCTGGCGGTGGCCGGGGCCGTCGCGCTGCTGATGATCTTCCGCCGCCGCAACCCGAACATCACCACGGCGGCCGCGGTCGCGCTCGGCATGAGCCAGCTGGTGCTGGGAGTCGAACCCGGCGCACCGAGCATCGGCTACCTGGTCTTCGCCTACACCGCCGCTGCCTACGGCTCCCCCTGGGCCTCCCGGCTGGCCGTCGGCGCGGGGCTGGCGGCGGGCCCGCTGACGGTCATGCGGTTCGGCCCGGACACCACGGGGGACCGCGGCTGGGCGCAGAGCCTGTTCTTCTCCCTGCTGATGTCCAGCCCCTTCGTGCTCTGCTGGGCCTGGGGCCGGCTGACCAGGGTGCGCCGGGCGTACCTGGTCGAGCTGGAGGACCGGGCCGCCCGGCTGGAGCGCGAGCGCGACGCGCAGGCCAAGGTCGCGGTCGCCGCCGAGCGCGCCCGGATCGCCCGCGAGCTGCACGACGTGGTCGCGCACAACGTCTCCGTCATGATCGTCCAGGCCGACGGCGCCGCGTACGTACTGGACAACTCGCCCCAGCAGGCCAAGGAGGCGCTGGGCACCATCGCCTCCACCGGCCGCCAGGCCCTGGTCGAGATGCGCCGCCTGCTCGGGGTGCTGCGCACCGCCGACACCACCGAGGAGTACGTGCCGCAGCCGGGCGTCGAGGAGCTGCCCGAGCTGCTGGACCAGGTCCGCACCGCCGGCCTGCCGGTGGACTTCGACACCTCCGGCGATCCGCGGGAGCTGCCCAGGGGCGTCGAGCTGACGGTCTACCGGATCGTCCAGGAGGCCCTGACCAACGTCCGCAAGCACGGGGGCCCCGACGTGCACGCCCGGGTCGCCGTCGACTTCGGCGAGCGCGAGCTCGCCGTACTGATCGAGGACGACGGACGCGGCACCACCGACGAGCAGCTCAGCGGCGGTGGAACGGACGGGCTCGGCCATGGTCTGATCGGCATGCGGGAGCGGGTCGGCATGGTCAGCGGCAGCCTCGACATCGGGCCGAGGCCAGGCGGCGGCTTCCGCATCCGCGCAGTGCTCCCGCTCAAGGCGTCCAAGTAGGCCGCACACCCCCACCGCCCCGCCGCCCCCGGCGTCCACGTAAGCCCAGGCAAGGCCCCGACCTTCGTAAGGAAGCCCATGACCATCCGCGTGATGCTCGTCGACGACCAGGAACTGCTGCGCACCGGCTTCCGGATGGTCCTCCAGTCCCAGGGCGACATCGAGATCGCGGCCGAGGCGGGCGACGGCGCCCAGGCGCTCGACGTGCTCGCGCACACCCCGGTGGACGTGATCCTGATGGACGTCCGGATGCCGCGCATGGACGGCGTCCAGGCCACCCGGCGGATCTGCCTGGACGGCACCGGCGCTCCCGTCCCCGGCGCCCCGCACGTACTGATCCTGACCACCTTCGACCTGGACGAGTACGCCTTCGCCGCGCTCAAGGCCGGCGCCAGCGGCTTCCTGCTCAAGGACGTCCCGCCGACCGAGCTGGTGGCCGCGATCCGCGCGGTGCACGCCGGCGACGCCGTGGTCGCCCCGACCACCACCCGCCGGATGATCGACCGCTTCGCCGAGGTACTGCCCACCCCGCAGACGGCGCCCGGCGCGGCCACCCTGGCGCCGCTGACCGAACGGGAGCGCGAGGTGTTCCTGCTGGTCGCGCAGGGCCTGTCGAACAGCGAGATCGCCGCGAAGCTGATCCTCTCGGAGGCGACCGTGAAGACCCACGTCGGCCGGATCCTCGCCAAGCTCAACCTGCGTGACCGGGTCCAGGCGGTGGTCCTCGCGTACGAGGCCGGGCTGGTCCGGGCCGGCGCCGGCGACTGACGCCGCCCCTGCCCGCTGCCCGCGCCCGCCGGACGGGCAGCGGCGGGCGGGCGTACACCGGGAGCCGCTCCGGGCGGCCGTAGAATGGGCCGGAACGTCCGGGACCCGAAGCGGCCCGGAACGGAGAGTGAGGACGAAGGCCAGCCGTGAGCACCCCCGACCTCCCCGACCCGTTCGGCGACCCCACCGACCCCGGCAACCGCCCCGCGCGCCTGGCCGTCGGCGTGATCGGCACCGGCCGGGTCGGACCGGCCCTGGGCGCCGCCCTCCAGCTGGCCGGACACCGCGTCGTCGCCGCCTCCGGGGTCTCCGCCGCCTCCCGCCGCCGCGCCGAGGCGCTGCTGCCGGGCGTCCGGCTGGTCACCCCGCCGCAGGTGATGGCCGCCGCCGACCTCGTTCTGCTGACCGTCCCGGACGACGCCCTGGCCGCGCTGGTGGCCGGCCTCGCCGCGACCGGCGCCATCCGCCCGGGCCAGCTCATCGTGCACACCTCGGGCGCGCACGGCGTGGCCGTGCTCGAACCCGCGACCCGGGCCGGCGCCCTGCCGCTCGCCCTGCACCCCGCGATGACCTTCACCGGCACCTCGGTCGACCTGGCCCGGCTGGCCGGCTGCCCGTTCGGGGTGACCGCCCCCGCGGAGCTCCGCCCGGTCGCCGAGGCGCTGGTGGTGGAGATGGGCGGCGAGCCCGAGTGGGTGCCCGAGGAGGTCCGCCCGCTCTACCACACGGCCCTGGCGCACGGCGCGAACCACCTGGTCACGCTGGTCGCGCAGGCCCTGGAGCTGCTGCGCACCGCCGGCGTCGCCGAACCCGGCCGGCTGCTCGGCCCACTGCTGGGCGCCGCCCTGGACAACAGCCTGCGCTCCGGTGACGCGGCCCTGACCGGCCCGGTCGCCCGCGGCGACGCGGGGACGCTGCGCCGTCACCTGGGGCAGCTGAGTACGGTGTCCCCCGACATCGATCAGGCGTATCGCGCGATGGCCCGGGCCACGGCGCAACGGGCGGTCCGCAGCGGATCGCTGAAGGAAGAGTCGGCGGCTGCGCTGCTGGACGTACTCAACGAGGAGAACAACTGATGGCGGGCAAGAACCAGCGCGGCAAGCAGCCGATGAGGGCCCCGAAGGTCCGCAAGGCCGTCCTCACGCACACCGTCGCGGAGTTCGAGCCGGCCTTCTGGCCCGACGAGCAGCCGGTGGACAACGCCGTCGTGATGACGATGGGCGCGCTGCACGAGGGCCACGCCGCGCTGATCCGCGCCGCCCGCAAGCAGGTCGGCCGGGACGGCCGGGTCGCGGTGACGGTCTTCGTCAACCCGCTGCAGTTCGGCGAGGGCGAGGACCTGGACCGCTACCCGCGCACGCTCGCCGCCGACGTACGCCTGGCCGAGGAGAACGGCGCGGACGTGGTCTTCGCCCCGCTGCCGGAGGAGGTCTACCCCAACGGCACCCCGCAGGTTCGGCTGGCGGCCGGCCCGATGGGCGAGCGCTTCGAGGGTGCCACCCGGCCCGGTCACTTCGACGGCATGCTGACGGTGGTCGCCAAGCTGCTGCACATCACCGACCCGGACTTCGCGTTCTTCGGCGAGAAGGACGCCCAGCAGCTGGCGATCGTCCAGCGGATGGTGGCCGACCTGGACTTCGACGTCGAGGTGATCGGCGTGCCGACCGTCCGCGAGGAGGACGGCCTGGCGCTGTCCTCGCGCAACCGCTTCCTCTCCGAGGGCGAGCGCACCAACGCCCTCGTGCTCTCCAAGGCCCTGTTCGCCGGCCGCGACGTGGCCGCGCAGGGCCCGAAGGCCGTCCGTGAGGCGGCCTCGGCCGTCCTGGACACGGCCGAGGGTGTCACCCTTGACTACCTCGCCCTGATCGACCCGGAGGACTTCACCGAGGCCCCCGACGACTTCCAGGGTGAGGCGGTGCTGGCCGTCGCCGCGAAGGTGGGCTCCACCCGCCTGATCGACAACGTCCGCATCATCGTTCGGTAAGAGTCCCGAAGTACCCGGCATGCACTTCACTGGAGGCGTGACCCCTTGCTCCGCACCATGCTCAAGTCGAAGATCCACCGCGCCACCGTCACCCAGGCCGACCTGCACTACGTAGGTTCCGTGACGGTCGACGAGGACCTGCTCGACGCCGCAGACCTGCTCCCCGGCGAGCTGGTCCACATCGTCGACATCAACAACGGCGCCCGGCTGGAGACGTACACCATCGCCGGCCCGCGCGGCTCCGGCGTGATCGGGATCAACGGCGCCGCCGCCCGCCTCGTCCACCCCGGCGATCTGGTGATCCTGATCGCCTACGGGCAGATGGACACCGCCGAGGCCAAGGGCTACCTGCCGCGGATCGTGTTCGTCGACGGGGACAACCGGATCACCGGCCTGGGCGGCGACCCCGCCGAGGCCCGGGAGGGCACCGGCCTGCTCCGCGGCGACAAGGCGTACGGTGACCCGAACGGCGCGGCCACCACCGCCGCGCACTGAAGGAGCCACTGAACGCCATGTCCGTCACGCACCGCCTCACCGCCCCCGCCCCCGGCTGGACGGCCACCACCGACGTGGTCGTGGTCGGCTCCGGCGTGGCCGGCCTCACCGTCGCCCTCAACGTCCGCAAGGCCGGCCTGCGTGCCACGGTGGTCACCAAGGCGATGCTGGACGACGGCTCCACCCGCTGGGCCCAGGGCGGCATCGCCGCCGCCCTGGGTGAGGGGGACACCCCCGAGCAGCACCTGGACGACACCCTGGTCGCCGGCGCCGGGCTCTGCGACGAGGAGGCCGTGCGCACCCTGGTCACCGAGGGCCCGGACGCCGTCCGGCACCTGATCGCCACCGGTGCGGCGTTCGACCTCGACGCCGAGGGCGAGATCCTGCTCACCCGCGAGGGCGGCCACCACCGCCGCCGGATCGCGCACGCGGGCGGCGACGCCACCGGCGCCGAGATATCGCGGGCGCTGGTCTCCGCCGTCCGCTCCGACCCGGGTCTGGAGCTGATCGAGCACGCCCTGGTGCTGGACCTGCTGACCGACGCCGAGGGCCACGCGGCCGGGCTCACCCTGCACGTGATGGGCGAGGGCCAGCGCGACGGCGTCGGCGCGATCCGGGCCCGCGCCGTGGTGCTCGCCACCGGCGGCATGGGCCAGGTCTTCTCCGCCACCACCAACCCGGCGGTCTCCACCGGCGACGGCGTGGCGCTGGCGCTGCGCGCCGGGGCCGAGGTCACCGACCTGGAGTTCGTCCAGTTCCACCCCACCGTGCTCTGGCTCGGCCCGGAGGCCGAGGGCCAGCAGCCGCTGGTCTCCGAGGCCGTCCGCGGCGAGGGCGCCCACCTGGTCGACGCCGAGGGCACCCGCTTCATGCTCGGGCAGCACGAACTCGCCGAGCTGGCGCCGCGCGACATCGTCGCCAAGGCGATCACCCGGCAGATGCAGGCGCACGGCGCCGAGCACATGTACCTGGACGGGCGGCACTTCGGCCCCGAGATGTGGGCCGAGCGCTTCCCCACCATCCTGGCCTCCTGCCGCTCACACGGCATCGACCCGGTCACCGACCTGATCCCGGTCGCCCCCGCCGCGCACTACGCCTCCGGCGGCATCCGGACCGACCTGCTCGGCCGCACCACCGTCCCCGGCCTGTACGCCTGCGGCGAGGTGGCCTGCACCGGGGTGCACGGCGCCAACCGGCTCGCCTCCAACTCCCTGTTGGAGGGCCTGGTCTTCGCCGAGCGGATCGCCGCCGACCTCACCGCCCGGCACACCGCCGGCGAACTGCCGGAGCGGGCGGTGGACGTGGCCGCGACCAGGGCCGCGCAGAGCGTGCCGCTGCCGGCGCCCGAGGCGCGCGCCGAGATCCAGCGGCTGATGTCCACCGGCGCGGGCGTACTGCGCTCGGCCGCCAGCATGGCCGCCACCGCCGCGGGCCTCGCCCGCCTCGGCGAGCAGGCGCACGCCCAGCTCGCCGACGAGAAGCCCGCCGACCCCCGGGTGGAGACCTGGGAGGCGGCCAACCTGCACCTGGTCGCCACCGCGCTGGTCGCGGCGGCCGCCCAGCGCGAGGAGACCCGCGGCTGCCACTGGCGCGAGGACTTCCCCGAGCGGGACGACGCGCACTGGCAGCGCCACCTGATCACCACCCTCGCCACCGCCACCGGCACCCCCGTCAGTACCCCTGAGGAGCAGTAAGTCATGTCCCACACCCACGAGGAACTCCCGCTGGCCGACCAGAGCGGGGGCTGCGGCGACGGCTGCGCCTGCGGGGACGGCGAGGGCTACGAGAGCGGGCTCGACCCGCAGCTGGCCGACCTGCTGGAGGAGGCCGGTCTCGACCCGATCGAGGTCGAGGACGTCGCCACCCTGGCCCTGGCCGAGGACCTGGCCGGCGGCGAGGACGTCACCTCCGTCGCCACCGTGCCCGCCGACGCCGTCGCCACCGCCGACTTCACCGCCCGCCAGGCCGGCGTGGTCAGCGGCCTGCGGATCGCCGAGGCCGTGGTCTCGCTGGTCTGCGAGGAGGAGTTCGAGGTCGAGCGGCACGTCGAGGACGGCGACCGGGTGGAGGCCGGCCAGGTGCTGCTCTCCGTCCGCAGCCGCACCCGCGACCTGCTCACCGCCGAGCGCAGCGCGCTCAACCTGCTCTGCCACCTCTCCGGCATCGCGACCGCCACCCGCGCCTGGGCCGACGCTCTGGAGGGCACCGGCGCGGTGGTGCGCGACACCCGCAAGACCACCCCGGGCCTGCGCGCGCTGCAGAAGTACGCGGTGCGCTGCGGCGGCGGGGCCAACCACCGGATGGCGCTCTCGGACGCGGCGCTGGTCAAGGACAACCACGTGGTCGCGGCCGGCGGCGTGGCCGAGGCGTTCCGGGCCGTCAAGGCGGCCTACCCGGAGCTTGCGGTCGAGGTCGAGGTCGACACCCTGCAGCAGATCCCGCCGGTGCTGGAGGCCGGCGCCGACCTGATCCTGCTGGACAACTTCACCGTCCCGCAGCTGAAGGAGGCCGTCGAGCTGGTGGCCGGCCGGGCGAAGCTGGAGGCTTCCGGCGGACTGACCCTGGCCACCGCGCGTTCGGTCGCCGAGACTGGTGTGGACTACCTCGCGGTGGGTGCGCTGACCCACTCCTCGCCGATCCTGGACATCGGCCTGGACCTTCGCCCGTAGCTCGTCCGTCCCTCGGCCATCTCCCTCCGGAAAGCGGCTCATGCTCCTCACCATCGACGTCGGCAACACCCAGACCACGCTCGGCCTGTTCGACGGCGAGGAGGTCGTCGAACACTGGCGGATCTCCACCGACCCGCGCCGCACGGCGGACGAGCTGGCGGTGCTGATGCAGGGGCTGATGGGCTCTCACACCGCCGTCGCCGAGGGCAAGGTGGACGGCCTGGCGATCTGCTCCTCCGTACCCGCCGTGCTCCACGAGCTCCGCGAGGTGACCCGCCGCTACTACGGCGACGTCCCCGCGGTGATCGTGGAGCCGGGGGTGAAGACCGGGGTGCACGTCCTGATGGACAACCCCAAGGAGGTCGGCGCCGACCGGATCGTCAACGCGCTGGCCGCCAACCACCTGTACGGCGGCCCCTGCGTCGTGGTCGACTTCGGCACCGCGACCACCTTCGACGCCGTCAACGAGCGGGGCGACTACGTGGGCGGCGCGATCGCCCCCGGCATCGAGATCTCGGTGGAGGCACTCGGCGTCCGCGGCGCCCAGCTGCGCAAGATCGAGCTGGCCCGCCCGCGCAACGTGATCGGCAAGAACACCGTCGAAGGCATGCAGTCCGGCATCCTGTACGGCTTCGCCGGGCAGGTGGACGGCCTGGTCAACCGGATGGCGCGGGAGCTGGCCAAGGACCCGGACGACGTCCAGGTGATCGCCACCGGCGGCCTGGCGCCGCTGGTCCTCGGCGAGGCCGAGACGCTGGACGTGCACGAGCCCTGGCTGACGCTGATCGGGCTGCGGCTGGTCTGGCAGCGGAACCAGTCGCTCTAGGAGGCGCCCGCTCGCCTCCGGGGCGCTCCCCCTCTCTTTGGCGCGCCCGCTCGCCTCCGGGGCGCTCAGGTCCGGTGCCGACACTCGTCGCTCCCGCGTTCGCTTCGCTCTCTTCCTCGCTCCTCGCTTTCGGCACCGGCGCGTCCCTTCGGCTCGGGGCGCGGTCGGCGGGGCGAGGTCGAGGCACGGGGGGCGGGGCAGGGGCTGGGGGTCGAGGGCAGGGGCGGGGCGGTTCGCGTGTGGTGGGCGCGCGGTGATCCAAACGGGGGTCTTGGCCAGGCACTACCGACAAATCGGATATTCCTCACGTAGTGTCAACCCATGCCTACGCCACACGGATCGCGCGGCGGCATGGCCTTCAGCGCCGACGAAGTCCGCGTGCTGCGCCGCGCCCTCGCCCAAGCCCTGCACCCCGCCTGCCCCGCCCAGCTGCCCTCGGCGGCCGTCCAGGGGACCCACCTCCTGTTCACCGCCGGCGGCGTCGATCTCTGGGCGGAGGACGTCCAGGAGGCGCTCCGCCTCACCGAGGCGATCGACGAGGCCGTCATGGAGGGCGGCCGGCTGCGCGCCTTCCTGCTGGCCGATCTGACCCGCTACCGCGCCGCGCTGCCGGGTAGCGCGGCCGGATACCTGGAACGGCTGGAGGAGGCCATCGCCGACGGCTACCTGCCGGGCCCCGAGGACCTCGCCGCACTGCGCGGCCTCTCCCGCCAGCCCTGCGGCCACGCCGAGCACTCCCGGCGCTCCCGGCTGGCCGGCCGCTGCCACGCACTCGCCGAGGCCGCCGTTCGCGAGCGCCTGGCACTCACCTCCGGCCAACGCCATCTGACCGCCGTACCGAGCCCTGCCGCACCACCGAGCAGTCTCCCCACCCCACTTGGAGGACGGATTCCGATGAGCAGCCCCGCCGACTCCCCCACCCCGAAGACCGCAGCGGCCAAGCCCGGCAACAAGGCTGCCGGTAAGACCGGCGGCGCCAAGGCCGGCGACCGGGACACCCCCGCCGGGGCCGGCGAGCCCGGCGGGCAGGCGCAGCCGCACCGGATGCCGACGCCCGCGGAGCTGTTCGGCCGCCGCCCGCGGCCCCCGGCCCCCGAGCCGGCCGCCGAGGACATCGAACTGGCCACCGGCACCGGCTGACCGGGCCCGTACGCCGACAGGGAGGCCGCGCCGGCGCGGCCTCCCTGTCCATGTATCGACAATCCCGCGTGCCGCGGGGATATCCGGATGCGGAGCACCCCGGCGGGCTGGCTACCCTGGTGGGGTGAGCGATCAGAGCACCTCTTCCGCGACCGACGACCTCCCCGAGCAGATGCGCGTGCGGCGCGAGAAGCTGGACCGGCTCCGGGCGGCCGGCGTCGACCCGTACCCGGTCGGCTTCCCCCGCACCACCACCATCGCCGATCTGCGGGCCAAGCACCCCGACCTGGAGGCGGACACCGCCACCGGCGAGCGGGCCGGCGTCGCCGGCCGGGTGATCCTCTCCCGCACCGGCGGCAAGCTCTGCTTCGCCACCCTGCGCGACGGCTCGGGCGACCTCCAGGTGATGCTCTCCCTGGACAAGCTGGGCGAGGAGCGGCTCGCGGCCTGGAAGGCCGACATCGACCTCGGCGACCAGGTCGGCGTCGAGGGCGAGGTGATCACCTCCAAGCGCGGCGAGCTCTCCGTCATGGTCGACCGCTGGGAGCTCACCGCCAAGTGCCTGCGCCCGCTGCCGGACAAGCACAAGGGCCTGACCGACCCGGAGGCCCGGGTCCGCCAGCGGTACGTCGACCTGATCGTCAACCCCGAGGCGCGCGAGATCCTCCACCTGCGCAGCAAGGTGGTCCGCTCGATCCGGCGCACCTACGAGGAGCGCGGCTACATCGAGGTCGAGACCCCGATGCTCCAGCCGGTGCACGGCGGCGCCAACGCCCGCCCGTTCAAGACCCACATCAACGCGTACGACATCGACCTCTACATGCGGATCGCCCCCGAGCTGTACCTCAAGCGGCTGGTGGTCGGCGGCGCGGAGAAGGTCTTCGAGATCAACCGCAACTTCCGCAACGAGGGCGCGGACTCGACCCACAACCCCGAGTTCACCTCGCTGGAGTCGTACGAGGCCTACGGCGACTACGACACCCAGGCCGAGCTGATCCGCGCGACGATCATCAACGCCGCCCGCGACGCGCTCGGCACCACGGTGATCCGCGGCCTGGACCCGCACGGCGTGGAGCACGAGATCGACCTCGCCGAGCCGTGGGCGGAGGTCAGCGTCTACCCGGGCATCTCCGCGCACCTGGGCGTCGAGGTGACCCCGGAGACCGGCGTCGAGGAGCTGCGCAAGCTGGCCGCCGAGCACGGCATCCCGTTCGAGCAGAGCTGGGGCCACGGCCAGCTGGTGCTGGAGATGGTCGAGCGCCTGCTGGAGGAGAACGCGATCAAGCCGACCTTCATCAAGGACTACCCGACCGAGGTCTCCCCGCTGACCCGCCAGCACCGCTCGATCCCGGGCGTCGCCGAGAAGTGGGACCTGGTGATCTTCGGCACCGAGATCGGCACCGCCTACTCCGAGCTGGTCGACCCGGTCGAGCAGCGCGCCCGGCTGACCGCCCAGTCGCTGCTCGCGGCCGGCGGCGACGTCGAGGCGATGCAGGTGGACGAGGACTTCCTGCGGGCCCTGGAGTACGCGATGCCGCCGACCGGTGGCCTCGGCCTCGGGGTGGACCGCCTGATCATGCTGCTCACCGGCAAGAACATCCGCGAGACGGTGCTCTTCCCGCTGGTGAAGCCGGAGCCCAAGGCCGCCGCCCCGGCGGCGAAGGCCGACGAGCACAGCGACGAGGAGTGACCTGATGGACTACGTCAGCGCGATCGTGCCGCCCCTGGTGATGGCGATCGGATTCGGCTTCCTGGTGCGGGCCATCGTCCGCAGCCAGGGCGGGGCCCAGAAGGCCAAGGAGGACCTGGTCGACTGACCCGCCCACGAACCGGCGCGCCGCCACCCCATTCCGGGTGGCGGCGCGCCGGTTTTGCCGTACTTCACAAGATTTGCCCCATTCATTCCCTATCCTGGGCGCACTATGGTCCGGCAACTCGGTGAACTCGAGAACGACATCATGACCAGGGTCTGGCAGTGGAACCGCCCGGTCACGGTTCGCGAGGTTCTGCTGGATCTGCAGGCGGAACGCGATATCGCGTACACCACCGTGATGACGGTGCTCGACAAGCTCTACAGAAAGGGCTGGCTGCGCCGGGAGCAGGTGGGGCGGGCCTATCGATATGAGCCGGTCTCCTCGCGCGAGGCCTACACCGCGGCACTCATGAACGACGCGTGGGCGACGAGCGACAATCCCGCGGCCGCCCTGGTGCACTTCTTCGGCCTGATGTCGCCGGAGCAGCGCGAGGCACTGCGGGACGCGCTGCGGGTCGCCGCACTGTTCCCCGATACGGGGGAGACCCAGGAGACCGGGACGCGATAACGTCCCGCCATGGAGGTCACCATCCGCCGGGCGCGGACCACCGACGTGCGGGCCGTACGGGGGCTCATCGACGGCTACTCGCGCCACGGCATTCTGCTCGACAAGCCCACCGTCACCCTGTTCGAATCCGTCCAGGAGTTCTGGGTCGCCGAGCGCGACGACACCGGCCTGGTGGTCGCCTGCGGCGCGCTGCACGTGATGTGGGAGGACCTGGCCGAGGTGCGCACGCTCGCCGTCGACCCGTCCTGCCAGGGGCACGGGATCGGCCACCAGCTGCTGGAGAAGCTGCTGCAGACCGCCCGCTGGCTCGGCGTACGTCGGATTTTCTGCCTGACGTTCGAGGTCCCCTTCTTCGCGAAACACGGTTTCGTCGAGATCGGGGAGCTCTATGAAACCGACGATGGTACGACAGATCCGGCGGCCATCGCTACGGATGTCTATGAAGAACTTCTCCGCTCGTACGATGAAGGCGTCGCCGAGTTCCTCGACCTGGAGCGCGTGAAGCCCAACACCCTGGGCAACTCACGCATGCTGCTGCACCTCTGAGCCGGCTCCGGCGGGGGCAGGGGTTTGTGTTTTCCGGTGAAAGGCGGTTTCCTTTCCTCAGGCAATGGGTCGTTTACGCGGAAAGGGAAGCCCGTGGCACAGAGGGTGCAGGTCATTCTTGAAGACGATCTCGACGGCGGTTCGGCGGACGAGACGGTGACGTTCGCGCTCGACGGCGTTGCCTACGAGATCGATCTGAAGAGCGTCAACGCAGACAAGCTGCGCGGTCTGCTCGCGCCGTACGTGGAGAAGGGCCGCAAGCAGAGCGGCCGGCTGAGCAGCACCCGGCGCACCGGTGGCCGCAGCGCCGCGGCCCGTCCGGCGGCGGGCGCGGCGGACACCGCCAAGATCCGGGCCTGGGCGAAGGAGAACGGCCTGGAGGTCAACGACCGCGGCCGGGTCCCCAGCACCGTCCGTGAGGCGTACGAGAAGGCCAACGCCTCCTGACGGCAGCGTCCGGAGCGCCGGCGCGGGGCCCACGCGGGCCCGGGCGCGGGCAGCGGCCCGGCAACGGGGCGCGCAAGGCACACGCTCGGGGCGTGGAGGACTCTCCTCCGCGCCCCGCGGTGGCACCAGGACCCGGCACGCCGGGCGGCGGCGGCCCGTCCCCGGACGCCCCGCCCACCCGGGCCCGGTGCACCACGGGGGGCGGAACAGTCATGGGCTGTGCAACGCTGTAGGAGCGAAGCGGTAACGCGGCCACCACCCGGATGGCCCTGGCCCGATCGGGCGCACCCTTCCGGGCACTGCCTGAACCACCGTCACCCGGGCAGCGGCCCCCGGCCCCGCCGGGCGGCCCGTCAGCCGACTTCTCGCCAGGCGAACACCGCCACCGCGGAAACTGCGCGAGATCCGCCGGATTACCGGGTATGAATGCAGGTGGGCGGGGCCTTGGGCCCCGACCGGGGCAGATCGCGAGACCGGCCGCAGGCCGTCCGACCGTGCCGAGGCGGGCGATGTTCGCCGATGGCGTAGCGGTATCGGGTGCATCGGGCCTACCTGTGGGAACACCGTCTCCCAGCATCAGGTTGGGATTGGTGTCGGCTGGTCGCGCAGCATGATTCCGTACGCGAGTACGGAAGATCCGTGGGCCGCGCCGCTGAGCGGGACTAGCATGCGGAAGGACAGGGCGGGGACCGACCCCGAACTGCCCGACCGCTCTGAGGAGCGATAAACGATGTTCGAGAGGTTCACCGACCGCGCGCGGCGGGTTGTCGTCCTGGCTCAGGAAGAAGCCCGGATGCTCAACCACAACTACATCGGCACCGAGCACATTCTCCTGGGCCTGATCCACGAGGGTGAGGGTGTCGCCGCTAAGGCCCTGGAGAGCCTCGGGATTTCGCTCGAGGCGGTCCGCCAGCAGGTCGAGGAGATCATCGGACAGGGGCAGCAGGCCCCGTCCGGCCACATCCCCTTCACCCCCCGGGCGAAGAAGGTCCTGGAGCTGTCGCTCCGCGAGGCCCTCCAGCTCGGCCACAACTACATCGGCACCGAGCACATCCTGCTCGGCCTGATCCGCGAGGGCGAGGGCGTCGCCGCCCAGGTCCTGGTGAAGCTGGGCGCCGACCTGAACCGAGTCCGCCAGCAGGTGATCCAGCTGCTGTCCGGTTACCAGGGCACCGGCAAGGAGTCGGCCACCGCAGGCGGGCCCGCCGAGGGCACCCCGTCGACCTCGCTGGTCCTGGACCAGTTCGGCCGCAACCTCACCCAGGCCGCCCGCGAGGCCAAGCTCGACCCGGTGATCGGGCGCGAGAAGGAGATCGAGCGGGTCATGCAGGTGCTGTCCCGCCGCACCAAGAACAACCCGGTGCTGATCGGCGAGCCCGGCGTCGGCAAGACCGCCGTGGTCGAGGGCCTGGCCCAGGCGATCGTCAAGGGCGAGGTCCCGGAGACGCTCAAGGACAAGCAGCTCTACACCCTCGACCTCGGCGCCCTGGTCGCCGGCTCCCGGTACCGCGGTGACTTCGAGGAGCGCCTGAAGAAGGTGCTCAAGGAGATCCGCACCCGCGGCGACATCATCCTGTTCATCGACGAGCTGCACACCCTGGTCGGCGCGGGCGCCGCCGAGGGCGCCATCGACGCCGCCAGCATCCTCAAGCCGATGCTGGCCCGCGGTGAGCTGCAGACCATCGGTGCGACCACGCTCGACGAGTACCGCAAGCACCTGGAGAAGGACGCCGCGCTGGAGCGCCGCTTCCAGCCGATCCAGGTCGCCGAGCCGTCGCTGCCGCACACCATCGAGATCCTCAAGGGCCTGCGCGACCGCTACGAGGCCCACCACCGGGTCTCCATCACGGACGCCGCCCTGGTCGCCGCCGCCACCCTGGCCGACCGGTACATCTCGGACCGCTTCCTCCCGGACAAGGCGATCGACCTGATCGACGAGGCCGGCTCCCGGATGCGCATCCGCCGGATGACCGCGCCGCCGGACCTGCGCGAGTTCGACGAGAAGATCGCCGACGTGCGCCGCGAGAAGGAGAGCGCGATCGACGCGCAGGACTTCGAGAAGGCCGCGTCCCTGCGCGACGACGAGAAGCAGCTCCTGACCGCGAAGGCCAAGCGCGAGAAGGAGTGGAAGGCCGGCGACATGGACGTCGTCGCGGAGGTGGACGAGGAGCTCATCGCCGAGGTCCTGGCGACCGCCACCGGCATCCCGGTCTTCAAGCTGACCGAGGAGGAGTCCTCCCGTCTGCTGCGCATGGAGGACGAGCTGCACAAGCGCGTCATCGGCCAGAAGGACGCCATCAAGGCGCTCTCCCAGGCCATCCGGCGTACCCGTGCGGGCCTCAAGGACCCGAAGCGCCCCGGCGGCTCGTTCATCTTCGCCGGCCCGTCCGGTGTCGGTAAGACGGAGCTGTCCAAGACGCTCGCCGAGTTCCTCTTCGGTGACGAGGACGCGCTGATCTCCCTCGACATGTCGGAGTTCTCGGAGAAGCACACCGTCTCCCGGCTCTTCGGTTCTCCCCCCGGCTACGTCGGGTACGAGGAGGGCGGCCAGCTGACCGAGAAGGTGCGCCGCAAGCCGTTCTCCGTCGTGCTCTTCGACGAGGTGGAGAAGGCCCACCCGGACATCTTCAACTCGCTGCTGCAGATCCTGGAGGACGGTCGCCTGACCGACTCCCAGGGCCGCGTGGTCGACTTCAAGAACACCGTCATCATCATGACGACCAACCTCGGCACCCGGGACATCTCCAAGGGTTTCAACCTGGGCTTCGCGGCCACCGGTGACACCGCGACCGGGTACGAGCGGATGAAGGCGAAGGTCGGTGAGGAGCTCAAGCAGCACTTCCGCCCCGAGTTCCTCAACCGTGTCGACGACATCGTGGTGTTCCACCAGCTGTCCGAGGACGACATCATCCAGATCGTCGACCTGATGATCGACAAGGTGGACGGCCGGCTCAAGGACCGCGACATGGGCCTGGAGCTCAGCATCGAGGCCAAGAAGCTGCTCGCCAAGCGCGGTTACGACCCGCTGCTCGGTGCCCGCCCGCTGCGCCGCACCATTCAGCGCGAGATCGAGGACCACCTCTCCGAGAAGATCCTCTTCGGTGAGCTGCGCGCCGGCCACATCGTGGTCGTCGGCGTGGAGGGTGACGGCAAGGACGCCAAGTTCACCTTCCGCGGCGAGGAGAAGTCCGCCGTCGCGGATACTCCGGCTGCGGTCGCTTCGACGGGTCCTGACCTGACGAAGTAACAACAGTTAACTGTTAACTAAACGGTCCAGGCCCCCGGCATTCCTGCCGGGGGCCTGGACCGTTTTACGTGACGTCACAATATCTGTGACCTCGCGCACCTCCGGGCCGGCCCGCGCGAGCCGCCGTTCCTGCTACGGATGCGATGCATCCAGCTGGGGCCAGCACTGCCAACGCTTTTGACCGATCATCAGCTGTTCCGAGAGCGGCGGAGCATAGCGCCGTGCGCATGTCACGGTCAAGGTCTATCTTTTCTGTTCCCCCTTGGGTCAAATAACGTCCACCTGTCTTTGATTGGTTCACCGGACGGCCATGAGCTGACCGGTCTGGGGAGGACGTCACAACGTTGAAGATATCCAAGAAAGCCGCTGCGGCTGTCGCCACGTCGGCGGTCATCGCCGCGCTCGGCGCCGGCCTGCTCCCGGGCACGGCCTACGCCGCCGGGTCGGCCCCCGTCCCGAACGACCCGGCCGACGCGGTTCAGAGCCTCAAGGTCGACCATGACCTGCCCGGTCCGCTGACCGAGAAGGTCCAGGCCGAGCAGAAGGCCGCCACCGAGCAGCTGCTCGCCGGCACGGCCCAGGTCGAGAACCACGGCGGCAGCACCAGCGTCAAGCTCGGCCGTGACAAGTACGTCGAGCTCGGCCGTGAGCGCACGGACAAGATCTTCACCATCCTGGTCGACTTCAGTGACCAGGTGGACAACACCACGAAGACCGCCGACGGCAAGCTCAAGTACGGTGGCCAGCCCGGTCCGGCGCACAACCAGATCGAGCAGCCCGGCGCGGACAACAACTCGACCGCCTGGCAGGCCGACTACAACCAGGCCCACTACCAGGACCTGTACTTCAGCAAGACCAAGGACTCGCTGAAGACCTTCTACGAGAAGCAGTCCTCGGGCCGCTACTCCGTCGACGGCCAGGTCACCGACTGGGTCAAGGTGCCGTGGAACGAGGCCCGTTACGGCTCGGACTACTGCGGCCAGCATGTCTGCAACAACGCGCAGGACCTGATCCGCGACGGCATCAACGCCTGGGTCGCCGACCAGAAGGCCAAGGGCCAGACGGACGAGCAGATCAAGGCCACCATCGCGCAGTACGACCAGTGGGACCGGTACGACTTCGACCACGACGGCAACTTCAACGAGCCCGACGGTTACATCGACCACTTCCAGATCGTGCACGCCGGTGAGGACCAGTCGGCCGGCGGTGGCAAGCAGGGCACCGACGCGCTCTGGGCCCACCGTTCGTACGCCTACGGCACCCAGGCCGGCTCCACCGGCCCCGCCAACAACAAGCTCGGCGGCACCCCGGTCGGCGCCTCCGGCATCTGGGTCGGCGACTACACCATGCAGCCCGAGAACGGCGGCCTCGGTGTCTTCGCCCACGAGTACGGCCACGACCTCGGTCTGCCGGACCTCTACGACACCAGTGGCAGCGGCATCGACAACTCGGTCGGCTTCTGGTCCCTGATGTCCTCGGGCTCCTGGCTCGGCGAGGGCAAGAAGTCGATCGGTGACACCCCGAACGACCTGGACGTCTGGAGCAAGCTGCAGCTCGGCTGGCTCAAGTACGACAAGGCCACCGCGGGCAAGGAGTCGACCCACCACATCGGTCCGGTCGAGTTCAACACCGCCCTGCCCCAGGCTCTGGTCGTCGACCTCCCGAAGAAGACCGTCACCACCGAGATCAACACCCCGTTCGCGGGTGGCAACGAGTGGTGGAGCGGCAGCGCCGACGACCTGAACGTCACGCTGACCCGCGACGTCGACCTCACCGGCAAGACCTCCGCGTCGCTCACCGCCAAGGGCTGGTACGACCTGGAGCAGGACTTCGACTACGGCTACGCCGAGGTCTCCACCGACGGTGGCGCCACCTGGACCGTGCTGAACGGCACCTTCAACGGTGTGGCCATCCCGAAGAACCCGGCCGACAAGGCCGGTCTGACCGGCACCTCGGGCGGCAAGTGGGGCGACCTGGCCTACTCGCTGGACGCCTACGCCGGCAAGGCCGTCAAGGTCCGCTTCCACAACACCACTGACGGTGGCGTGCACAACAAGGGCTTCGCGCTCGACGACATCAGCGTCACCGCGAACGGTGCCGCCCTCTTCACCGATGGCGCCGAGAACGGCGACAACGGCTGGACGGCCACCGGGTTCTCCCGGATCACGGGCAAGTTCTCCAAGGACTACGCCCAGTACTACCTGGCCGAGAACCGCACCTACGCGTCGTTCGACCGCACCCTGAAGACGGGCCCGTACAACTTCGGTTTCGCGGACAAGCCCAACACGGTCGAGCACTACGCCAACCAGGACGGCCTGCTGATCTGGCTCTGGGACTCCTCCCAGACCGACAACAACGTCACCAACCACCCGGGCGCCGGTCTGGTCCTCCCGATCGACTCGCACCCGACCCCGCTGAAGTGGTCCGACGGCACCCTGATGCGTCCGCGCGTCCAGGGCTACGACTCCACCTTCGGCTCGCAGAAGACCGACGGCCTGACCCTGCACAAGGCCGGCGTCGAGACCGTCATCCCGAAGGCCAAGGGCGTCGACGAGTTCAGCGACCTGAAGTCGTACTACGACAAGTCGAACCCGTACAGCAGCGTCATCGTCCCCAAGACGGGCACCAGCATCGAGGTCGAGAACGAGAGCTCGAACTACCTCGAGACCTGGATCCGCGTCCGTCCGGTCGACAACTGATCGAACCGCGGGAGACTGATCCGCTGATCGGATCGACTACCTAGCAGACTGTGGCTCCGGCGGATCCCCGCCGGAGCCACAGTCATGTTCCTGGCCGTCAGGCCAACCAGCCGCCGAGGCACTTCACGCGCCTCGGCGGGCTGGGCTTCTTCCTGTCGCCAGGTCAGATCAGTCTGTCGCAGGGTCAGAGCAGCGCCAGGAACGCCTCGACCGCGGTGCGGACGTCCTTGGCCGTCCACTCCAGGGCGGCGGAGGCGATGGTCACCTCGGTCATCGAGAGCCCTGGCAGCACGCCGTCGTCCCAGCCGCCGAACAGCCCGAGCCCGTGCTCCTCGGCCAGTTGGATACCCGCCTCGTTCAGGGCGCGGGCCGGGTACGGCAGCCAGAGCTGGAACTGGTGGGTGTGCGGCGGCTCGGGGATGACCCGGGCGCCCGGCACGGTGGCGAGCTGCTCGCTCAGCGCCTGGGCGACGAGCTTCGCGTGACTCACGTACGAGCCCAGGCGCGGGAGTTCGCGCTCCAGGCCGGCCAGCGCGGAGAGCGCGGCGGGCCACTGCTGGAAGAGCTGGCCGCCGTAGCGGTGGCGCCAGGCCTTGGCCGCTCTGACGAACTCCCGATCCCCCACCAGGGCGGCGCCGCTGAGGCCGCGCAGGCTCTTGTAGTAGGAGACGTACACCGAGTCGGCCAGCGCGACGATCTCCGGCAGGGTGCGGCCGAGGTGCGCCGCGGACTCCCACAGGCGGGCGCCGTCCACGTGCAGCTGGGCGCCGCGCTCACGGACGGCCGCCACCGTCTCGGTCAGCTCCGCCCAGGACGGCAGCAGGAAGCCCGCATCGCGCAGCGGCAGCTCCAGCATCACGGTGGCGAACCGCTCGTCGCTGCCGCGGATCTCGGCGGGGGTGGGCAGCCGGCGGGCGGTGGTCGGCCAGACCCCGCGCAGACCGCTGAGCGTGGAGTAGGCGCGCCGCTCGTGCAGCTCCAGGTGGGACAGCGGGTGCATGGCCACCGTCCGGTTGCCGGCGCGCTCCGCCCAGACCTGGAGGGCGGCCTGCTGCGCCATCGTCCCGGTGGGGAAGTAGGCGGCGTCCTCGGTGCCGAGCAGCTCGGCGGTGCGGCGCTCGACCGCGAGCACCACACCGTCGCCGTACATGTCCGGCCGCCGGTCGAGGTCGTAGCCGGCCTCGGCGTCGGCGGTCAGCTCGGCGAGGCGTTCGCGCAGGCTCTGCGGACGGACGCCGGAGAGCAGCCGGTCGCAGCCGCGCAGGGCTGCGAACCGGCGCTCCGGCACACTCGGGCCCAGCGCCTGCCGGTCCGAGGAATCGCTCGTGTTGGCATACATGGGACCGATCGTCCCGCAGAACCCGCTACCGGTCAGCGGGGCGGGTAGAGCGAGTACGAGGGAAAGTTGCCGAACAGCTTCTCCTCCGCACCCTCCGGCCCGTTGCTCACCGCCTGCACCAGCAGGTCGCCGCCGACGAAAGCGCCCTTCCAGGAGGCGCCGAGGCCGCCGAAGACCTCCTCGCGGTCACCGCGGCTGCGCGGCTTGTTCACCCCGACCTTGAAGGCGAGCAGATCCGGGGCGATCCGGGCGGCGAACGCCTGGTCGTCGGTGGCCAGCGAGGCGACCAGCGAGCCGTTGCCGGCGTTCATCGCGGCGAGGAGTTCGGCCTCGGTGTCGACCAGGACGATCGAGTCGAGCGGGCCGAAGGGCTCGGAGTGGTGCAGCGCCCAGCTGGCCGGCGGGTCCAGGACGCAGGCGGGCGGCAGGTAGGCGTCCAGCGACTGGCCGGGCAGGAAGCTGCCCTCACCGAGGTCGCCCCGGTGCAGCGGGATGGCGCGGGCGGCCACCGCGGCGTCGAAGTGGGCGTGCAGTTCGGCGGCCTTGGCGGCATGGATCAGGGGGCCGAAGTCGAGCTCGGGCAGCTCGTCGGCGGGGTCGTCGACGGCGAGCGGGTGGCCGAAGCGCAGGCTCGCGAGGACCTCCAGGTAGGTCTCCAGGAAGGCCGGGAAGAGCGTGCGCCGCACGACGTAGCGCGGGTAGGCGGTGCAGCGCTGCTTGGCGTACTCGAAGCCCTTGCGCAGGTGGGCGGCCAGCGTCGGCCAGTCACTGAAGTCCCACACGCCCCAGGTGTTCAGGCCCTCCTGCTCCAGGAAGTGCCGGCGGCCGAGGTCGGCGAGTGTGGTGGCGGCCCGGCGGCCGTTGGCACGGCCGCCGACGAAGGCCAGCGCCCCGAGGCCGGGCGCGCGGATCAGCGCCTCGGCGATCCGCCCGCCCTCACCGGAGAGCAGGGTCACGGGCAGGCCCGCGCGGCGGAGCAGGGCGTGCGCGAGGGTGAGGCAGTGGAAGCCGCCCTGGGAGGGAGTCTTGGCCACCACGGCGTTGCCGGCCAGCAGCTGGACCAGCTCGGCGTGCACCTGGACGCTCATCGGGTAGTTCCAGCTGGCGATGTTGGAGACCGGCCCGGGCAGCGGGGTGCGTCCGTCGAGCTGGCGGTCGATGTTGTCGAGGTACCAGCGCACGCCGTCCAGGGCGCGGTCCACGTCGGCGCACGCCAGCCGCCAGGGCTTGCCGATCTCCCAGACCAGCAGCAGCGCCAGCAGATCCCGGTGCTCGGTGAGGGCGTCCACGGCGGCGGCGACCCTGACCTTGCGCTCCTCCAGCGGGACGCGGCCCCAGACACCGTGCTGCTCGATCGCGAAGGCGACCGCGCTGTGCGCCTCCTCGATGCCGACCCTGGGCGGGCCGGGGATGGCGGTGCCGTCGAGCGGTGTGGTGTGCTCGCCCGGGGTGCCGACGGTGCGCCACTCGCCGCGGACGAGGTTGAGCAGCCGGTCGGGGGTGAAGGCCTCGGGCGCGGCGCGTACGCAGCGGGCGTAGGTCTCGGCCCAGGAGGTACCGGGCTTGAGCTGTGGTGCTGCCATCTTTGCCTCCGTCGGGGAAGTCTCGGGCAGGGCTCGTCGAGGGGTTCTACGGCCAGCCTGGCACGGGAGTGCGAACGCGGACAGCAGGCCGCACTGCGCCGGGGTGAGCGGGGTCACGATTGGCCGCCCCGGGGCGCGGGCAACCGGCCCCGGACGGTGAGCCGGACCACAGCGCAGGCGGCGGGCCGGTGGCGATTGTCACAGCCCGCGGGCACGTACGAAGGGCGGTAGTAGCTCGGACGGCCGACGCCCGTGAGGGGCGGGCACGGCACCGGCGGCGGGCGGGGCCCCGAATGGGCTATCACCAGCCGGTCAGATCGTCTGATCGTTACTCCAACAGCTTGAAGTTCCGGCACGGCGCTGACTACACGCCGTAGTACGTCACACCGTTTGGGACTCCGCTCGGTGACGGTTACACCTGAGTGGTCCCCCGCTCTGCAGGCCCGTCAGGGCTCAGCGCCGTTCCCGTACGCCCGTGAGGTTGAGCTTCCCGATGTCTTCCGTCCCGCCCATGGGGCCGGCCCTCCGCCGCCTCGCCGCCACCGCGGCGACCCAGGCGGCGGCCTGGCAGCCCCGACTCGGCCACGCCTTCCGCACCCATCTGGAGCCGCTGCGCGCGCTCACCGCGCCGCAGCACGTCCTGCCCAGCACCCGGATCTGGGGGCAGAACCACCGCACCGCCACGGCGGTCGGCGCCACCGCGGTGATACTGTCCGGCGCCCTGCTCGTCGCGGCGCCCGGCAACGCCTCCGCCCAGACGGTCATACCCACCACCCCGGGCAGCTCGGCGTTCACCTCCCCGCACGGGCACGGGCACGCGCGGGCCGGCGCCCTGGTGCAGATCGCCGACCCGAGTGCGTACAAGGTGCACGGGCACGATGCCCAGGACGGCGTCGACGTGGCCGCCAACCTCGCCGCGCCGGAGCCGGCCCCGGCCGACGAGGCCGCCCCCTCGGCCGACCAGGCCCCCGCGCCGGCGCCCGCGCCCGCGCCCGAACCGGCGCCCGAACCGGCCCCCGCCCCTGCGCCCGCGCCTGCCCCGGAGTGGTCCGCCCCCGTGCCGGACGCCCCGACCAGCAACCCGTACGGGGTCGCCAACCCCGAGTACGCGGCGGGCTACCACACCGGTGTGGACTTCGCGGTGGACGAGGGCACCCCGCTGCTCGCGGTCGGCCGCGGCTCCGTGGTCTCCGCCGACTGGGACGGCGCGTACGGCAAGGAGGTCGTCCTGCGGCTCTCGGACGGGCACTACGCCCAGTACGCCCACATGTCGGAGATCTCGGTCCACGCGGGCCAGCGGGTCACAGCGGGCCAGCAGATCGGGGAGTCCGGCACCACGGGGAACTCGACCGGCCCGCACCTGCACTTCGAGATCCGCACCAGCAACCACTACGGCGCCGTGATCAACCCGATCGCGTACCTCTCGGCGCGCGGCGTGAACAACTTCTGACGGCGCGGGCGGCGGGCGGGGCGTTGGCGGACGGACCGTTCTCCCGGTCCACCAACGCCCCGCCCGCCGCCCGCTGCGCGGGGGCTCGGCCGTTCAGTGACGAGCTCTCCAGCGGCTCAGCGGCTCGCCGGACCAGCGGCTCAGCGCGGGTCAGTGCTCGGCGGCCGCGGTCTTGGGCTCGATCAGTGCGGAGATCTCCAGCGCCACCTCCAGGGCGGCCGCCATGGTCTCCTCCAGCGGGACGGCACCGGCTTCGTCCTCGGTACCCCGCGGGTCCTCGGCGCCCCGCGGGCCGTTCCCCCCGCAGTCGTCGCTGTCCTGCTTCAGCAGGAACATCGCGGAGTTGATCGAGAACAGCGCCATGGTCGCCCGCAGCCGGTCCTGGAAGCTGGCGCCGGGGCCGTGCACCAGCCGGATCATGGCGAGCATCCGCTGCTTGAACTCCAGGCCCGCGGGTGAGTCCCGCAGGGCCGGCTGGTTCTCGTGGAAGAAGCGCAGCAGCGGCGCCCGCTCGGACATCCCCTGCGCGAACCGCCGTACCAGCTCGTCCCTCAGGTCGGGCGACCACGGCCGGTGCTCGCCCCAGGCGATGGCCTCGTCGATCGGCGCCGCCATGCTCTGCACGATGCCGTGGACGATGTCGTCCTTGGTCTTGAAGTGGTAGTAGAGCGCGGCCTTGGTCACGCCGAGCCGGTCGGCGATCTCCCGCAGCGAGGTCTGCTCGTACCCCTGTTCGGAGAAGAGCTCCAGCGCCACGGTGAGAATGCGCGCCCGGGTGTCGCTGCGCGGGCTCTGCGTCGTACTCATGGCGTCTGGCCTGCCTCATGACTGCGTTGACGATCGGCGCGTGCCGGCTCCGGCCGGTGCGCCTCGGGGCTCATTCTCCCTGCCCAGGGGCCTGCCTCGGAAACTGGCTTGACGCCTGGCTTATACACAACCTACCGTGCCGACGAACGGATAACTAGCCGGTCGTCAAGTAAGTAATCACTGAAGCGGCGGCCGGCCCCCTCTCCCGGGAGACGCAGAATGCCAGAACAGCAGGTCGGGACAGCGGCGGAGGCCCCCGCCGCCACAGCCGAGGAGGAGACCTCGCAGGACAGGGCCGCCGGGATCGGCAAGGCCTCCGACAAGCATGCCGACGCCGCCCCCGCCGGGGACAAAGCCGCGGACGGCACTGCCGGCGCTGCGGGCACTGCGGGCGCCCCCGAGGAGCAGGCCCGCTCCCCGCGCGAGATCCGGCTGGTGATGATCGGCCTCGTGGTCACCATGCTGCTGGCCATGCTCGACAACCTGATCGTCGGCACGGCGATGCCGACCATCGTGGGCGACCTCGGCGGCGCCGAGCACCTGTCCTGGGTGGTGACCTCGTACATCCTGGCCACCGCCGCCTCCACCCCGATCTGGGGCAAGCTCGGCGACCTCTACGGCCGCAAGGGCACCTTCCTGACCTCGATCGTGATCTTCCTGGTCGGCTCCGCGCTCTCCGGGTTGTCGCAGAGCATGAACGAGCTGATCGGCTTCCGCGCCCTGCAGGGCCTGGGCGCCGGCGGTCTGATGGTCGGCGTGATGTCGATCATGGGCGCGCTCGTCCCGCCGCGCGACCGCGGCAAGTACCAGGGCATGTTCGCCGCCGTGATGGCCCTCGCCACCATCGGCGGTCCGCTGCTCGGCGGCTTCATCACCGACCACCTGAACTGGCACTGGACCTTCTACATCAACCTGCCGCTGGGGGTCGTCGCGCTGGCCGTGGTCGTGGTCACCCTCAAGCTGCCCAAGGTCCGCTCCACCGCGCGGATCGACTACGCCGGCGCGGCCCTGCTGACCACCGGCATCACCGCGCTCACCCTGATCACCACCTGGGGCGGCCAGGAGTACGCCTGGGGCTCGAAGCAGATCCTCGGCCTGACCGCGCTCGCCGCCGCCTCGCTGATCGCGTTCTGCTACGTCGAGCGCACCGCCGAGGAGCCGGTGCTGCCGCTGGAGCTGTTCCGCAACCTCAACTTCACGCTGGTCTCGCTCATCGGCTTCATCGTCGGTTTCGTGATGTTCGGCTCCACCGTCTTCCTGCCGCTCTACCAGCAGACCGTCCAGGGCGCCTCGGCCACCAACTCCGGCCTGCTGCTGATGCCGATGATGTTCGGCATGCTGGTCGTCTCGTTGGTGGTCGGACAGGCCGTCACCAAGACCGGCAAGTACCGGATCTTCCCGATCATCGGTACGGCCGTGATGGGCGGCGGCTCGCTGCTGCTCTCCACCCTGTCCACCGACACCAGCACCTTCACCTCCGCCTGCTACATGGTGGTGCTCGGCGCCGGCATGGGCTTCCTGATGCAGATCACCATGCTGGTCGCACAGAACAGCGTCGAGCTCAAGGACATGGGCGTGGCCAGCTCCACCGCCACCCTGTTCCGCACCATCGGCGGCTCGTTCGGTGTCGCCCTGTTCGGCGCGCTGTTCAACAACGAGGTCAGCGCGACGATGAAGGAGCGGCTCGGCTCGGCCGCCGGCGGGGCCAAGACCGACCCGGGCCAGATGAGCCCGGCCGCGCTCAAGGCGCTGCCCGCCCCCGTCCAGGACGCGTACCACCACGCCGTCGCCAACGGCATGCACACCGTCTTCCTGTGGGGCGCGGCGGTCGCCCTGATCGCCGTGGCCGCCGCGGTGTTCATGCGTGAGGTGCCGCTGCGCGGCGCCGGCGCACCGGCCGAGCAGCCCAGCGAGCCCGTGGCCGTCTGATCCGGCCTGGCCCGGTACGGGCCCGACCCGACCCCATCGCGACAGCCGTCGCGGTGGGGTCATTTCATTATCGGAATTGCCAGCAAGTATTGACACTTCGTGTGCATAGACAAATTGCCGCCGCTTCGCCCTATGATTCGGAGCGTCAGAAATCCGCACCGGCGAACCGACCGAGGGGCGACAATGAGCGAGTCCAAGCGTGCGCAGTTCGAGGAGATCGACACCGACGGCGACGGCTTCATCACGGCCGACGAGCTGAAGATCTACCTCCAGCAGAACCCCAAGGTCAGCGACGCCAACGCGGCCGCGACCTTCAACTTCGCCGACGACAACGGCGACCAGCAGATCAGCTTCGAAGAGTTCACCGCGTTCATCAAGTAGCGCGATGACGGAATGGCCTGCCGGACCATCCGGCAGGCCATTCCGAATGTCCTACTGCGGCAGCCGGTAAACGCCCTGGGCGACCGGCTCCACCAGACCGTCGGCGACCAGACCGTCCAGCGCGCGGGCCCGCTGCACCGGCTCGGGCCACACCGCGTCCAGCCGCGCCTGCTCCACCTCGCCGTGGGCCTCCCGCAGCACCGCGAGCAGCATGCCGCGCACCTGCCGGTCCGTCCCCTCGTAGGACTGCCCCCGCCGGGCCGGGCCCTCGTACGGCGGCCGGCCCGCGAGCTGCCAGGCGCAGTGCCGCCGCAGCGGGCACTGCCCGCACTCGGGGCTGCGCGCCGTGCAGACCAGCGCTCCCAGCTCCATCACGCCCACCGCCCAGGCCGCGGCCCGCTCCGCGGACTCCGGCAGCAGCGCGGTCGCGGTGCGGCGCTCGGCGGCCGTGGTCGCCTGCGCGGGGTACTCCACGCCCGTCACCGCCCGCGCGATGACCCGGCGGACGTTGGTGTCCAGCACCACGTGGCGCCGGCGGAAGGCGAACGAGGCCACCGCGGCCGCCGTGTACTCGCCCACGCCCGGCAGCGCGAGCAGTGCGGCGTGGTCGTCCGGCACCTGGCCGCCGTGCTGCTCGGTGATGGCGGTGGCGGCCGCGTGCAGGCGCAGTGCCCGGCGCGGGTAGCCGAGCCGCCCCCACATCCGGACGGCCTCGCCGGGCGCGTCCGCCGCCAGCGCCGCGGGTGTCGGCCAGCGCAGCAGCCACGCCTCGTACGCCGGCAGCACCCGCTTGACCGGGGTCTGCTGGAGCATGAACTCGCTCACCATCACCGCCCAGGGCGAGGCGTCGGGAGCGCGCCAGGGCAGGTCGCGCGCGTTGACCTCGTACCAGCCGAGGACGGTCGAGTGCAGCAGCGGCGCGGGCGCGGTGGGAACGGTGGAGGAGATAGCAGCCATGACACCCCGATCCTCCCACGGCGGGCCCGCCCGGCGGAGCCATCCGCCCGGACCGGGCGGGGCCTGGCGGGGCCGGCAGGCGGGGTGGGTGTGCCGACCGGGGTGGGACATCCGCCCGGCGGCGGGACGTGGACGGGGCTGCCCCCGGGCGGGTCACGGCGGCCTCCGCCGGACGGTTCACGGGCTCCCCCGGACGGACCAAATGGCGGATCATGTGAAGGAAGGGGCGACAGTGCGGTGTTGGTGCGTCAAGGGACGCACACTCTCTCGTAGAGTTTGCCCGTGCCCTCTCTGCGTCAACCCGTGGGACCGCTGCCGGCTTCGATCTACTGGCGTCGGCGCGTCGTCGTGCTCGCAGCCGTGGCCGCGGTCGTCGCCCTGATCGCCTGGCTGATGTCCGATCAGGGAGGAGGCGCACCCGGCGGCAAGACCGCGCAGCCACTCCCGACCCCGGCTCAGTCCATCACCCCGGGGGCCTCCCCCAGCGGGCCGGCGAACACCAACCGGCCGGGCGGCTCCGGCGGCTCCTCGTCCGGCGGTGCCTCGACCGGCGCCACGACCGGCGGCGGCTCGACCACCGGCGGTGGCGTGTCCGGCTCCGGCGGCGGGGACGTCAGCCTGACCGGCGGCGGCTCCGGCGGTACGGGCGGCGGCGCCACCGCGCCCTCGCCCGGCGGCACCGGCGCCGGGAGCAGCGGCGGTTCGGCTGGCGGCGGGGCCACCGGCGGCGCCGGCGGCACGACGGGCGGCGGCAACGGCGCTCCCCCGGTGAACACCACCGAGGTGATGGCCCTCCCGGTGTGCGCCTCCTCGCAGGTGACGCTGGAGCTGGCGAGCGCTCAGAACGCCTACCAGCCGAAGGAGAAGCCCCGGCTCACACTGACCGTGCACAACGCGGCGGGCGCCGCCAACTGCCGCGTCGACCTCGGCCGGGCCACCTCGTTGATCACCGTGACGGCGATCAACGGCGAGCGGATCTGGTCCTCCGGCGACTGCCCGACCGACCGTCAGAGCAGCTGGGTTCAGATCCCCGCGGGCAGCGGCCTGACCGAGACCTTCACCTGGGACCGTAGCCGCAGCAAGCAGCAGTGCGCCTCCGCCGACCCGACCACCGCGCCGGCCGGGAACTACCTGGTGGTCGCGGAGCTGGCCGGCCTGTCCGGCGGCCAGGTGTCCGCCCGCTCCTCGATCCACCTGGAGAGCTGAGCCGCCGCGCACGCGGCCGGACGCACACCCGTGTGAAGGGCCCCCGGGGGACGACTCCCCGGGGGCCCTTCAGGTGTCTCGACCGGCCATCGTCGGCCGGTGCCGTCGGCCGGTGCCGTCGGTCGTGCGGCGAGCCGTGCGCCGTCGGCCGACCGGTCGGCCACGCGTCAGACGTAGCGCTCCAGGATGGACGATTCAGCAAGCCGCGACAGGCCCTCGCGCACCGAGCGGGCCCGCGTCTCGCCGACGCCCTCGACCGTCTGCAGGTCGTCGATGCTGGCCGCGAGCAGCTTCTGCAACCCGCCGAAGTGCTCGACCAGCCGCTCTATCACGGTGTTGGGCAACCGTGGGATCTTGGCCAGCAGGCGGTAGCCGCGTGGGGAGACCGCGGAGTCCAGCGACTCCGGCGAGCCCGAGTAGCCGAGCGCCTTGGCGACGGTCTGGAGGTCGAGCAGCTCCGCGTGGGTCAGCGCCTCCAGGTCGGCGAGCACCTCGGGCACCGTCCGGCCGCGCTTGGCGGCCCGCTCCGGGAAGTAGTCGCGGGCGACCAGCTCGCGTTCCGGCTCGACGCCCTGGATCAGCTCGTCCAGCTGGAGCGAGAGCAGTCGGCCGTCGGTGCCGAGCTCCAGCACGTAGCCGGCGATCTCGGTGGCGATCAGCCGGACCATCTCCAGCCGCTGGGCGACGGCCGTGACGTCCCGGACGGTCACCAGGTCCTCGATCTCCAGTGCGGAGAGCGTGCCGGCGACCTCGTCCAGGCGCAGCTTGTAGCGCTCCAGGGTGGCCAGCGCCTGGTTGGCGCGGGAGAGGACCGTGGTGGAGTCCTCCAGGACGCGACGCGTCCCGTTGACGTACATCGCGATCAGCCGCATCGAGTGCGAGACGGCGACCACCGGGTAGCCGGTCTGCAGGTTGACCCGCTCCGCGGTGCGGTGGCGGGTGCCGGTCTCGTCGGTGGGGATGGTCGAGTCCGGCATCAGGTGCACCCCGGCCCGGACGATCTTGGTGATGTCCTTGTCCAGCACCACCGCGCCGTCGAGCTTGCACAGCTCGCGCAGCCGGGTGGCGGTGAACTCCACGTCCAGGACGAATCCGCCCGTGCAGATCGACTCGACGGTCTTGTCGAAGCCGAGCACGATCAGCCCGCCCGTGTTGGCCCGCAGCACCCGCTCCAGGCCGTCGCGCAGCCCCGTCCCGGGAGCGATGGCACTGAGGGAAGCCCGCAGCAGGGCTTCCTCACGGGAGGACTTGTCCGCCCGGTCGCTGGCTGCCACGTGACTCCTCCGGTCGACCCGTGCCGTGCGCCTCGCGCCCTGCGCCGGCCAACGGTCTGTCGCTTATTACTGCCTTATTGCCAATTAGACAGGGGAAAGTCTAACTGCGTGCGGCATTAGCAGGGCCTGGGTCAGCCCAGTTCGTGGGATCGACCCCGCACGGGCGGCCTCCGGAGGGGTGGGCGGCCCGCCGCGGGAGCCCCGTGACGGCCGGAACCGGGGCCCCGGCAGGCCCAGTTCGCCGGCCCCCGGGGCGGGCCCGGCGGCCCGCGACGACCCGCCGGCGGCTAGTCCAGCGGCTCCCAGCCCTCCATCAGCTCCTCGGGGAACGCGGCCACGGGCGCCTGCCGGGGCGCGGGCGGCGCCTCGGTACGGGGCTTGGCGGCGGCCCGGCGCCGGCCCGGGATGGCCCGCAGCGCCTCGCCGATGTCCGCCACCTCGACCACCTTCATCCCGGGCGGCACCTTGCCCGGGTCCGGCGGCACCAGGGCATGGGTGAAGCCCAGGCGGTGTGCCTCGGCCAGCCGCCGCTGCACGCCCGTCACCCGGCGGACCTCGCCCGCCAGGCCCACCTCGCCGATCGCCACCAGGTTGCTCGGCAGCGGGGTGTCGGAGGAGGAGCTGGCCACCGCCAGCGCGATCGCGAGGTCCGCCGACGGCTCGGTCAGCTTCACCCCGCCCACCGTGGCGGTGTAGATGTCCTGTTTGCCGAGTTTGACCCCGCCGTGCCGCTCGACCACCGCGAGGATCATCGCGATCCGGGGCGACTCCAGGCCGGAGGTGGTGCGCCGGGGCGAGGGGATCTGCGAATCAACCATCAGCGCCTGCACCTCGGCCACCAGCGGACGCCGGCCCTCCAGCGTGACGGTGAGGCAGGTGCCCGGGACGGGCTTGTCACGCCTGGTCAGGAACAGACCGGACGGATCGGCCAGGCCCACGATGCCCTCGTCGTGCAGCTCGAAGCAGCCGACCTCGTCGGTGGCCCCGTACCTGTTCTTGATCCCCCGGATGATCCGCAGCCGGGCGTGGCGGTCCCCCTCGAAGCTGAGCACCACGTCGACCAGGTGCTCCAGCAGGCGGGGGCCGGCGATCGAGCCGTCCTTGGTGACGTGGCCCACCAGCAGCGTGGCCATGCCGCGGTCCTTGGACGCCCGGATCAGCGCCCCGGCCACCTCGCGGACCTGGGCCGGCCCGCCGGGCGCGCCGTCCAGCTCGGCCGAGGCGATGGTCTGCACCGAGTCCAGGATCAGCAGCCCCGGGCCGACCTGGTCGATGTGCCCGAGGACGGCACCGAGGTCGGACTCCGCGGCCAGGTAGAGATGGTCGGAGAGTGCCTTGATCCGGTCGGCGCGCAGCCGGACCTGGCCGGCCGACTCCTCACCGGTGACGTACAGCGTGCGGTGCCGGTCACTGGCGGCCTTGGCGGCGACGTCGAGCAGGAGCGTCGACTTCCCGACGCCGGGCTCGCCGGCGAGCAGCACCACGGCCCCGGGCACCAGCCCGCCGCCGAGCACCCGGTCGAGTTCGGGCACACCGGTGCTGCGGGCGGTCGCGACCTGGCCGTCCACCTGGCCGATCGGGCGCGCCGGGGAGCTCACCGGCCCGGCGGCGGTGGTCCGGATCGGCACCGCGCCGTACTCCTCGACCGTGCCCCAGGCGTTGCACTCGGGGCACCGGCCGACCCACTTGGGGAGCTGGTTGCCGCACTCCGTGCAGCGGTACGCCGGGCGGGGCTTGGCGGTGGTCTTGGTACGGGCTGCCATGCGGCCACCGTAGCGCCTGCCTCCGACAAGCCGGCCCGCGCGCGGCGCCGCACACGCGCCGGGGGCGTCCGCTCCGGAGGTCACCGCTCGGTCGGCGTTGTTACCCGAAAGAAGTACAACAACGGCGAATCGCCCGAGTGCCGCCCCTGGCGTCTCTACCGTCGGGCGGGTGACAACGAGTGCTGAGAGATCGCACGACGCCGTGCTCGCGGCCTACGACCGCCAGCTGGACGGCCTGTTCACCTACTGCCTGTCGGTGCTGTGCGAACACGACGCCGCCGTGGCCGCCGTCCGCGAGGTCCGCGAGCTGGCGCTGCGGCACGGCTGCCGGCTGGCCGAGCCGGGCCTGGTACGGGCCTGGCTGTACGCGCTCGCCCGCTACTGCTGCCTGTACCGGCTGGAGCGCGGCCCCGGCATCGCGGGCCCGCCGCCCGGCCCGCTCCTGGCCGCGCAGCGCCGCCGCGAGCTGGCCTCGCTGGCCTGGCCCGAGGCGGCCGGCACGGATCCGGAGCAGCGCGAGGCGCTGGAGCTCTCCGTCCGCCACCGGCTCAGCCCGATCGAGGTGGCGGCGGTGCTGGGTGTGCCCGGCGACACCGTCCGCGCCCTGCTGGCCTCGGCCGGCGCCGAGGTCGGGCGGACCAGGGCCGCGCTGCTGGTGCTGGGCGTGGGCAGCTGCCCGGAACTGAACCGCCTCGGCGGGGCCGGGGCGGAGAGCTGGCGCGAGTGGGTGCTCGGCCCGGCGCTGCGCCGCGAACTGGTGCAGCACGTGGTGGAGTGCCCGACCTGCCGGGGTACGGCGGAGCGGGTGGCGGGCGAGGTCGCTGAGGGCCTGGCCGGGATGCCGGGCCTGTGCGTGCTGACCGCCCCGGTGCCGGCGCGGGTCGGCACACCCCGTGCGGAGGGCCCGCCGCCGACCCGCCCCTCGGCCGGAGCGGCCTTCCTGTCCGGCGCCGCCGCCGGACGGCGGGCGGCGAGGCAGCCGGCCTCGGCGGCGGGCGAGGAGCCGGGCCTGCGGTTCGACCCGCGTGGCTTCCCCCGCCACCGGGCCCCGGGCCCGACCCGGTCGGTGGCGGTGCGTCAGCGGGTGCTGACCACGGGCGTGCTGGCCGCCGTGCTGGCCGCGCCGGTGGTGGCGCTGTGGGCCGGGCACGGCGGCGGGGACGGTCCGGGCTCGGCGGCGACGGTCTCCTCCGTCCGCGTGGACTCGGCCGGGCAGCCGGAGGCCGGGCCCGGCGGCGGCCCGCAGGAGCCGGCCGGCGCCGCGGCCACCGGGCGCCCGGCGCCGACGGCCGGCGGGGGCCGGCCCTTCGTGCCGGCCGCCGCGGGCAACGGGCACGTCGGCCCCCAGGTGGCCGGGCTCGAACTGGCCGGGGTGCCGGGTGGAGAAACGTTGTTCCCCAGGATTCAGGGTCCGCTGGTCCCCGTACCGGCCATCGGCTCGGCACCGCTCGACAGCCCCCGGCTCAAGTCGGAGCCCGTGCCCGCCACCCCGCCCGCCGGCACCGCCACCGCACCCGTCGGACAGCTCACCGTGGAGGCCGCCGAGTACGGCAGCCGGACGGTGATCACCCTCACCAACTCCGGCGGGACGGAGATCCGCTGGCACGCCGCGGTGGACGTGGCCTGGCTCCGGCTGAGCCGGGACGCCGGGACGCTCGCCCCCGGGCAGCGGCTCACCATCACGGTGACGGTCGACGAGGAGCGCGCCCCGGACCGCCCGTGGACGGCCAGGATCGCGCTGCCGCCCTCGCAGGCCGTGGTCTCCCTGGAGGGCGGCCCGCAGCACCACGGCGGCTCCTCCCCCGCCCCCGCCGACCCCGGCACCCCGCCCGGGCAGGTCACCCCGGGCCCTGCGCCCACCGCCACGGCCACCGCCGCGCCCACCGCGACGCCGACCCACACCCCGCAGCCGACCCACACCCCCGCCCCGACGCCCACCGGCACCCCCTCGGCCAGCCCGACGGCCGCGCCGCCCAGCGGCAGCCCCACCGCGACCGCCACGCCCACCGGCACGCCGCCCGCGTCCTCGTCCCCCCGCTCCTCCGGCCCGTCCGGACCGTCCGGCCCGTCCGGCTCCTCCGCAACGCCCGCCGCGCCGTCCGCTGCCGGCCGCGCAGCCTCGCCCTCCGCCGGCCCGCGCTGACGGCGGGCGGGGCGCTGCCGGGGACCGGTTGGAGCGGGATTCGCCGTCGCGCGCCGGGTGGCCGGTCCGCACGCCGGGGTTCGCGCCGTCGCACCCTCGGGCCCTCGCGCCCCGGATCGTCGCGGCACTCCGGCCGGCACGCATCACCCCCGATGCCGTCATGCCGTCATGCCGTCCGGCGCGATCGCCGTCAGGTCGTCAGGCCGGCGATCGCGTCACCGACGTACTCCGCGCCGAGGACGACCAGGACGACGATCAAGATCGCCGAGTTGTGAGCCGACATCCAGGCCCGCCACTCCCCCAGCACCCGCGCCGACCCGTCCCCGCCGAACAGCTGGACGCCCAGTGGCAGCAGGGTGCAGAGCGAGCCGATCAGCACCATCAGCGCGACGGCCACGGCCCTTCCCCCGGCAGTGGCCGTGCTGGTCGCGATGGAGAGGGCCCCGCCCGCCGCCAGCACCAGGTTCTTCGGGTTCGCGGCCATCAGGCCGCCCGCGAGGCCGACCGCCCGGGCCGGGGTGAGGCGGTCGACCGTCTGCATCCACCTGGGCGGACCGTGGACGTGCCCCTCGCGCGGCCGGTCACGCCACTGCCCGGCGCCCATCAGCAGGAGCAGCGCGCCCAGCGCGAGCCTGAGCCACCAGGCCCAGTCGGGCACGGGCCCCGGGGTGTCCGGGCCGGTCCCGAGGAGCACCACCGCCGTGATCACGGCGGCCAGGGCGAGCGCCCACCCGGCGCTGAAGGCCAGACCGTTCGCCCGGCCCCGGGGCGTGGCCGGCATCAGGATCATCGCGATCAGCGGCACCGGGCTGAGGGCGATGCCCACCGCGGAGGCCAGCATCTGGCCGATCGCGTCGCCCATCCCGGCGCTCCTCTCCTCACCCGGCTCCTCTGCTCGCCCGGCCGCTCTCCTCACCCGGCCGCCGGGGCACGCCGCCCCACCGCCGACCCCACGCGGCCGCCGCCGCGGGAGTCGCTCAGCGCGGCTCGATCGGCGGCAGCCGGTAGCTGCCCTCCAGGACGGCGGCCCGCGGCTGGTAGAGCCTGACCATCGGCCGGAAGTCCCCCTCCGGGGTTGGCAGCCAGTTCGCCGCCTCCGCCGGGTCGGCCGGCCGCTCGCGCTGCATGACGATGGTCAGCGAGCCGTCCTCACCGCGGACCAGCCCGGGGGTGCGGTCCCCGATCGAGTACCGCCCGATCGGGTTCTCGACCAGGTAGAACTCCGGCATGGCGTACATCGTGACGGACCAGAACGCGTCGACCGGCGGGGTCTGTTCGAACCGCAGCGTGTACACGCCGGCGCCGTTGAGCTGCCGCCCCTCGGCGTCCGCGTGGCTGCTCAGGTACACCGCCTCGTACGCGTGGTTGCCCCAGAGCCCGGCCCGTGCGGCGACGGCCCGGGTCAGGTAGGCGGCCCGGCGGTCGGCGATCCGCCACTCGGGGTCCTCCAGGGTGCCGGGGCCGAAGAAGTCCAGGTTGTAGTCGAACAGGTGCAGGTTGGCGTTCCAGTCGCCCACCGGCTGGTTCTCCGGCGGCCTGGTCGCCTCCTCGATCCGCTGCTTGCCCGCCGCCAGTCCCTTGACCAGCGCGGCCGTCCAGTCGGCGGCGGCGGCGCGGTAGGGCGAGGGGCCCTCGTCGAGCAGGCCGAGCGGGGCGAAGCGCTGCTGGTACTCGCGGTCCGGCTCGGCGGGCGGGAAGGCGGCCGACCAGATCCGCAGCTTCTCGAAGAAGGCGAGCTCCGACGGCACGGCCGCGTCCGGCTGCGGCAGCCCGGCCACCACGCCGCCGGGCTCCAGCGGGCGCAGGCTCAGCTGCTCCTGGAGTGCCCGTACGCGCGGCAGGTCGTCCGGGCCGTCGCAGGCGTAACGGCCGATGATGCTCGCCACCCGGGTGGGCGCGACGATCACCGGCAGGCCGTCCGGTGCGGTGCCGTGCCAGCCGGGCGGGGCGATCAGCCAGGTCTGCTCGGTGGTGCCGGTGGCCCGACGGCCGATGTACGCGAAGTTGTTGCTCCAGGCGTCCACGAACTGGAGGACGTAGTAGGCCCCGGCGGTGCCCGGGACGTGCAGGACCTGCGGCCCCTCGGAGAGGTCGAGCTGCGCGACGGAGTGGACGGTGTCGTTGTTGACGCAGGCGTAGCCGTCCTTGGCGTCGGCGAGCTTCGAGCCGTGGCTGAACCGGTTGAACGGCGCGGCGGCGACGCTCCCCATGCCCTCCCGGTTGAACCGCTCGACCATGGAGAGGTCAAAGACCATCGGGTAGCCGTAGATGTAGGCGTCGGCGGCCAGGGCCTCCAGCGCGGGCTCGATCATTCGAGGTCCTTTCCGGGACGGGGGGTGGTCGCGTACACGGTGTGGCGGGGGTGGCGGTGGCGGCAGGGGTCGCAGGAGTGGCTCGGCAAGGCTCAGACCGGAGTCAGCGGCGGGAGGGTCCACCGGCCGTCGAGCACGGACGGGTCGGGGCCGTAGACGCGGATGATCACGGTGAACGGGCCGTCGGGCGCGGGCAGCCAGTTGGCGCAGTGCTCGGCGTTGGCCGGGCGCTTGCACTGGATGTGGAGGGTGAGGCCGCCGTCGGGGTCGCGGACCAGGCCGGGGGTGCGGTCGCCGATCGAGTAGCGGTCCAGCGGGTTGTCCACCAGCAGGCGGTCGGGCAGCGCGTACATCGTGGCCGACCAGAAGAACCGTGCGGGCGGCAGCGCGCCGGGGGCGAAGCGCAGCACGTAGTCGCGCCGGCCGGCGTCGGGCGGGCGGTTGCCCTCGCTGTCGGCCGGCCAGCCGCCGTACCAGGCCTCCTCGGTGGGGAGCCCGTACAGGCCCTTCATGGCGCCCACCGCGCGCGCCAGGTACTCGCCGCCCAGCTGCTCCCGGGTGCCGAAGAGGCCGGCCGTGCCGGTGCCGGCTGCGGCTGCCCGCGCCAGCTCGGCGCGGGCGTCCACGATGCCGCTCTCGATCTCGGTGCGTACCTCGGCGGGCAGCGCGGCGGGCTCGAACTCACCGCGGCCGTCGACGCCCAGGGCGGCCAGCCGTCCGCGCAGGTCCGCCTCGGCGGGCAGGACGGGGAAGAAGCCGAGCAGGAAGTCGAGGAGGCCGAAGAACTCGATGGTGTCCAGCACCTCCTCCCGCCAGAGCGGCCAGACGGGGTGCGGGGCGGGCGGCGGGGCGGGCGTGCCGGCGTACTCGTGCATCGGCCGCAGGAGGTACCCCCGCTGGACGGCCTTCAGCTCCTCGACCGCCGCGGGCGAGCTCCCGGCCAGGTACGTACGGCCGAGGATGCCGACCAGGTCGGTGGCGGTGCGGATGACGCTGTCGATCCCCTCGGGCACCTCGCCCTGCCAGCCGGGGCCGGCCACCAGGTGGTCGCCCGACTGCGGGCCGGTGCTGCGGGAGCCGATGAAGCCCGCGTAGAGGGTGTCCAGCTCATGGACCGGGAGCACGTAGTAGCGGTCCACGGCGGGCACCGACACCACCCAGGGCTCGGCCCGCAGGTCGAGCCAGGCCCGGGAGTAGGAGGTGTCGTTGTCGGGCGTGACGACGTCGGGGCCGGCGGGCGTGGAGTGCTGCGGGTAGTGCCGGAAGACACCGAAGCCGCCGACGTAGCGAGGGTCCGCGTCGTCGACGGCCTGGGGGCAGAGTGTGCGGTAGTTCTCCAGGAGGGCGTAGCCCCAGATCCAGGCCTCGGCCGCGGTGCCGCGGATGGTGGCCGGGTCCACGAGTACCGGGTTGCCCATGCTGTCGTTCTCCCCAGCCGTCGATCCATCAATCCAGACATAGCAGTACAAATGGATGCTATGTGGCGGGGAATGGAACAGCACCTCAGCCACGGCGCCGCGCCACCGGTCCGTGGGCGAACGGCCGATAGGGCGGTGGGCGGCGCAGCGGGCAGCCGGGCAGCGGGCGCACGACGCACGCCTCTGCCCGAAGCGAACGGCCTCAGCCCGCGGCGAACGCCCGGGCGTATCCGGCCGCCGACGGGCAAGAGTGACCGGTATGAAGATCCTCCTGCTCGGCGGTTCGTCCTTCCTCGGACGGGCCTTCGCCTCCGAAGCCCTCGCCCGGGGCCACCAGGTCACCACCTTCAACCGCGGCCGCTCCGGCACCGACCTGCCCGGCGTCCGGGCCGTCCGGGGCGAGCGCGGTTCGGCCGACGACCTGACCGCCCTGGTCGAGGGGCGGCACTGGGACGCCGTCGTCGACACCTCGGCCCAGCAGCCCGAGGAGGCCGCTCTCTCCGCCCGGTTGCTGAGCGGGCACGTGGACCACTACACCCTCGTCTCCTCCGTCCACGCCTTCTCCGGCTGGGGGCCGCAGGTGGTCGACGAGGGCTCCCCGCTGCACCCGTGGTCACCGGACACCCCGCCCGAGGAGGTGCCCTACAACGCCCTCAAGGCCGGGTGCGAGCTCGCCGTACTGGAACGGTTCGGCGAGCGCTCGACGATCCTCAACAGCGGGCTGCTGATCGGCCCGCACGAGATCGGCGGACGGCTGCCGTGGTGGCTGGAGCGGATGGCCCGCGGCGGTCCCGTCCTGGCGCCCGGCGACCGGGGCCGGACGATGCAGCCGATCGACACCCGCGACTTCGCCGCGTTCGGACTCGATCTGCTGACCGCGGGCCGCGGCGGCCGGTACGTCACCACCGCCCCGCCGGGGCACACCACCTTCGGCGAGTTCCTCGACGCCTGCGTGCGGGCCACCGGCGGCGGGGCCGAACTCGTCTGGGTGGACGAGGCCCCGCTGCTCGCCGAGGGGCCGGACCAGGTCCAGCCGTGGAGCGAGCTGCCGCTCTGGGCCCCCGACCTGCCCGAGTGCGCCGCCATCTGGCTCGCCGACAGCAGCCGGGCGCAGGCCGCCGGTCTGCGCTGCCGCCCGGTCGCGGACACCGCCCGGGACACCTGGGCCTGGCTCCGCGAGCGGGGCCTCGGGGTGGACACCGACGAACTCGGCCGCAAGGGCCGCGAGGGCGGGACGCGGCTCGGCATCGCCCCGGAGAAGGAGCGCCGGCTGCTGGCCGCCCACTCCAGCGGCGGGAATCCTGCGGAGGCGTCCGGCGGGGGCTGAGCGCAGCAGGTCGGCGCAACGGCGGGAGTGGGAAGTCGGCCGGGCCGACTTCCCAGTCCATGGCGGAGGCGCCCAGGGCGCCGGGGCCCGGAGCAGGGGTGCCCGGGGCGCCTGGCCGTACGGGTCAGCGCGGGGGTGGGAGCCGCTGGAGGAAGACGTCGAAGGCCGTCGGCTTCACCGCCGTCACCCCCGTGAACGGGAAGTCCATCTCCTTGATCACGATCAGCGAGATCACCACCAGCCCGCTCAGCGCAAGCACCATCAGGGTGTGGGAGAGCGTGTTGGAGAGGCCGAACAGGAAGGTGAACCCGATCGTCAGGACCGCCCCCGCGATCAGCGCCGTCCAGAGCAGCGGCGGCACCTCGTCGTCCACCTGGTTGAGCCGCTGGCGGCGCTCCGAGGCGAGGCTCTCCAGATGGGTCACGGCGTGCTCGTACAGCACCCGCTGCTGGTCGGTCTCCGGCACGATCGAGAAGACGTCGGCGCGCATCGCGTACACCAGCTGGGTCGCCTCGGCGCTGCTGTGGTGCTCGGCCATCAGCGGCCACTCGGTGTCCATCACCAGCCGGGCGTAGTCCAGCGTCCGCTTCTCCAGCTGCGGGCCGAGCGGGGCCGGTAGCTCACGGGAGATCCAGTAGACGCCGGCCAGTGAGTCGGCCTCCTGGAAGGTCGTCCTGCGAGCGGCGTCGTTGTTCTCCCAGACCGCGATCACCACGAAGGCGAGCAGGACGGCGTAGAGCACGCCGACGGCCGCGAAGATGAACCCGGCGACGTCGTTGTGCGCCTCACGGACGGGATGCGGGACATACCGCTGGAGCAGCTTCAGGCCTGTGGCGAGCACCAACAGGACGACCACCAGCGTGCCGATGTCGAACCAACTCATGTGCGACTCCCAGGGATTGCCAGGAACGGAACGGTGACGCGGGAGCGGTGGACGGTCAGTGCGCCGGCCGGCTTCGGCCGTACAGGCGGCCGGTGGGACGGGCAGCCGACGGTACGGGCGGCCCACGGGACAGGCTGTCGGCGACTGCGCCAGGCGGTCAGTGGCTGCGACGGGTGACGAGCTCGGCCAGGGCGAGCAGTTCGTCGGCGGCCGAGGGCTCCGGCACCGCGTCCGCGAGGTGGGCGATCGCCTCGGCCATCCGCTCGCAGGACTCGCTCTGCGCCCACCCGCGGCCGCCGGCACCCTCCACGGCGCTGGCGCACCTCACCAACTCCTGCGGTGTCAGCCGCCGTTCGAGGGCGTAGAGGCCGGCCAGGACCGCACCGTCCGACGTGCCCGAACCCAGCGCCGCCACCACCGGGAGGGACTTCTTGCGGGCCGCCAGGTCGGCGCCGACCGGCTTGCCGGTGACCGCCGGATCGCCCCAGATCCCGATCAGGTCGTCGATGAGCTGGAACGCCAGCCCGATCTGCCGCCCGAACGCGTCCATCGCCCGGGCGGCCTCCTCCCCCGCCCCCGCGTACAGGGCGCCGAGCGCGCAGGCGCAGCCGAGCAACGCCCCGGTCTTGGCCTCGGCCATCGCCAGGCACTCGGCGAGCGTGACGTCGCCGCGCTGTTCGAAGGCGCAGTCGGCCTGCTGGCCCTCGCAGAGTTCGACGACACAGTCGGTGAGACGGCGGATGGCGGCCTGCGCCGCGGGGTGGGTGTCCTGCGCCAGGGTGCGCAGGGCGAGCGAGTGCATGGCGTCCCCCGCGAGGATCGCCTCGGTGGTACCGAACACCCGCCAGGCGGTGGGCCGGTGACGCCTGGTCCCGTCGCGGTCGATGACGTCGTCGTGGAGCAGGGTGAAGTTGTGGATGAGCTCGACGGCGGCGGCCGCCGCGACGGCGTCGGCGGGCCGGCCGCCGAGCGCGTGGGTCGCGGCGAGGACGAGGGCCGGCCTGATCGCCTTGCCCGGATCGGCGGTGGCCGGCGAACCGTCCGGCTCCCACCAGCCGAAGTGGTAGCCGGCGACCCTGCGCATCGCGGTGGGCAGCTTCTCGACGGCGGCGCGCAGGGCCGGGTCGACCAGGCCTCTGGTACGGGTGAGGATGTCGGCCGCCTCGCCGCCCTCCCGGCGGTCCCGCTCCAGCGTGAAGATCCCCATGGGCTGCTCCCCCTCGTGGTTGCGCCGGGCCCGGCCCCGGGCGGGGCCGGGCGGTGCGGTGACGGTGCGCCGGCGGTGCGTCGGCGGCGTGGCGCTCGGGCCGGACGGTGGTCGGACCGGGCATGAACCATGCATTCCGTGCACGATTCGCCACCAAGATTTCCGGTGATTCCGGATCCGGCCGTCGGCTGTACCGCGCCGATTCCATCCGAATTCCACCCGGATTCACCCCGCCGGGCGGGCCGCTAGTCGCGCGGGCGGGCCACGTCAACGTTCTCCAGTACGCCGATCGCGTCCGGCACGAGAATGGCCGCAGAATAGTAGGCGCTCACCAGGTAGGAGATGATCGCCTTCTCGTTGATTCCCATGAACCGGACCGAGAGGCTCGGCTGGTACTCGTCCGGAATGCCGGTCTGGTGCAGGCCGATGACGCCCTGGTTGTCCTCCCCGGTGCGCAGCGCGATGATCGAACTGGTGTGGCCGTCCAGGATCGGGATCTTGTTGCACGGGAAGATCGGCACCCCGCGCCAGGCCGGCACGTGGTGGCCCTGCACCTCCAGCGCGTCCGGGTAGAGGCCTCGGCGGCTGCACTCCCGGCCGAAGGCGGCGATGGCCTTGGGGTGGGCGAGGAAGAGCTTGGTGCCCCGGCGGCGGCTGAGCAGCTCGTCCATGTCGTCCGGGGTGGGCGGGCCGGAGTGGGTCTGGATGCGCTGGTCGTAGTCCGCGTTCTGGAGCAGCCCGAACTCCCGGTTGTTGATCAGCTCGTGCTCCTGGGCCTCCCGCAGCGCCTCGATCGTGAGCTTCAGCTGCTGCTCGATCTGGTTCATCGGCTGGTTGTAGAGGTCGGCGACCCGGCTGTGCACCTGGAGCACCGTCTGCGCGACGCTCAGCTCGTACTCGCGCGGCGCGAGCTCGTAGTCCACGAAGGTGCCGGGCAGCTCGTGCTCGCCCTCGTGCCCGGCGGAGAGCTCGATCTCGGCCTCGCCGTGACGGTTCTGCGCGGCCTGCGAGCCCGCGAGGTAGGCGAGGATCTGGCCGCGCAGCGCCTCCGAGCGGTCGGCCAGCTGCTGGAAGTCGGGCCAGGGCAGGGCCAGCACCGTACCCGCGGTGGCGGCCTTGACGGTGTACTCCCACGCGGCGCCGGCCTGGAGCAGGGACTCGTCGCCCAGGTGGTCACCGTCCGCGAGGAAGCCGATCACGGTGTCGTGGCCGTACTTGCCGGTGCCGATCTTGTTGACCTTGCCGTGCGCGATCAGGAAGATCTCGTCGACCGGCTGCCCGGCCTCCACCAGCACGTCACCGACGGCGAACTCACGCTGGACGAAGCGGCCGGCCAGCTCGTCCAGCAGGGCATCCTCCTCGAAGCCGCGCAGCACCGGCAGCTCGCGCAGCGAGGGCGGCACGATCCGGACCTCCGCGCCGGTCTTGACGAAGCTGACCCGGCCCCGCCCGACCGCGTAGGTGAGCCGCCGGTTGACCCGGTAGGTACCGCCGGCCACCTGGACCCACGGGAGCATCCTGAGCAGCCAGCGCGAGCTGATCCCTTGCATCTGCGGGGCGGACTTGGTGGTCGTGGCGAGGTTCTTCGCACCGGCCGTGCCGAGGCTCTGCTGCTGGCGGGTTTGCGGCTGACCATCCTGCGCAGGAATACCGACGTTGGTTTCGGTCGACATACAGGAACCCTCCGCGTGAACGCGTGAACCGAATGAAGTGTCGCCTTGCACCCATCATGGTGAAGCCGTTCGGCGGACATTGCAATCACTCTTTCGAGTGGTGAGATGTGCTGGACAATTAGCACGACTGGAGCACCCGATCGATATCGGTTCGAGGCTCATTCGAACGGCTCGGAATTCATGCTCAATCCGCGTGAAACCTGCCGGCAACAAGTCCGCGGCCCGAATTCCCGGCCCGCGCCGGCCACCGCCCCTGGCCCCCGCCCGGCAGGCGCCCACCCGCCGTGCACGACACCCCGCCGGGAGCGCTAAGGTGCCACCTCAAGGGCACGGCCAAGGCGCAGCGCGCACGACGCCGCCGACCGCCGGGTTGCGCACGTCCACGCCCCGGTCGGGCGGCCGCACCGGGGTGCCCTCCCGATCGTTCACCCCTGCCCAGGGAGACCTCCGTGAGCGCCCCCATACGCGTCTGGCTCAACCGCACCTACGCCGAGAACGTGTTCTTCATCGAGCTGCTGCGCGCCGCGCCGCGCCCCATCGAGGTCCATGCCACCCACGTCGATCCGGACTCCCCCGTCCTGGCCGCCGCCGACGTCGGCTCCCTGGAACCCGCGAACCTGTCCCCCGACGCCTACGTCGACTTCGCCCTCGACTACTGCGCCCGCAACTCCATCGACGTCTTCGTCCCCCGCCTCAACCAACTGGCCATCTCGCTGCACCACCAGGAGTTCCAGGCCGTCGGCACCGCCCTGGCCTGCCCGCCCGCCACCGCCATCGCGGCCTTCGACAGCAAGGTCGACGGCTACGGCGCGATCGCCTCGCTCGGTCTGCCGACGCCGCCCTGGTGGCAGGTCAGGACGGCCGCGGAGCTGCTGGCCGCCGTCGGCGAGATCGAGGCCGCCGGCTCGGTGGCCTGCCTCAAGCCCGCCTCGGGCGCGGGCGGCGAGGGCTTCCGGGTGCTCACCCGCGAGCCGTTCGGGCTGCACCGGCTGGCCGGCGCCCCGGACGCGCACATCCAGCTCGACCAGCTGGTGGCCGCCCTGCACGACTCCCCGAACCCGGTCGACCTGCTGGTGATGCCCTACCTCGAAGGGCCCGAGGTCTCGGTGGACTGCCTGGCCGACCGCAGCGGGCGGCTGGTCACGGCCATCGGCCGGTGCAAGCATCGCCGCCGGCGCAGCTTCACCACCGCGCCCCGGTACCTGGAGCCCGCCCGCCGTCTGGTCGAGGGCTCCGGCATGGCGTTCCTCTCGAACGTCCAGTTCCGCCACCACGCCGGCGAACCGGTGATCATCGACGTCAACACCCGCCCGTCCGGGGGGCTGCACCAGCTCCGGCTCTGCGGCCTCAACCTGCCGTGGAACGCCGTGCAGTTGGCGCTCGGCGAGACACCCGTCCAGCTGCCCGTCCACGAGCTGGCCGGCATCGAGTACACCCTGGTCGCCGGGGTCCAGCCCGTCCTGCCGCGCCAGCTCCCGCACACCAGGGAGCGGGTGCCGGCCGCGTTCGACCTGGTGTAGCGGAGCCCGGGGGCGCGGTCGCCGTACGGCCGCCGCGGCCCTCGGGGCTCAGCCGGGACCGTTCCAGTCCAGGGTCGGGTCCAGCACACCCTCCAGGGTGAGCAGCCAGCGCTTGACCTCGATGCCGACCCGGCCGCCACCGAAGCCGCCGATCCCGTCCGCCGCGACCACCCGGTGACACGGCACCAGCAGTGCGAAGGGATTGGCGGCCATCATCTGCCCGACCGTCCGGGCGGCCAGGCCCGGCTCCGAGACGTCCTCGAACACTCCGCTGCGGGCGGCGAGTTCACCGTAGGTGATGGTGCTCCCGTACGGGACCTCGGCCAGCAGGGTCCGGAGTACGGTGCGGTGCGGTCCGCTGCTCGTACTCCAGTCGATCGGCAGGCCCAGCTCGCGGCGCCGGCCACCGAGGTACTCGCCGATCCGGCCCGTGACCGCGGCGATCTTGGCCGGATCGGTACAGAGCGGCTCCCGCGCCGCGCCCTCGCCGCCGTTGTAGTCCACCGCGGCCACCCCCAGCGGCGACACCGCGATCCGCATCGGACCGCTGGGCAGCGGCGTCCCGACGGTGATCCAGGAGATCGACATACCCGTCCGCCCAGCCTCCGCGCCGTCGGCCCGAGCCCATGGCAGCGGCCGGGAGACGACCGCCTGCCGGTCGTCTCCTGCGCCATCGTACGGCGGGCCCGCACCGCGGCGCAGGGCGTTCCCGCCGCTACTGGAGCCGCTCCTGGAGTCGCTCCTTCAGCTCCGCTGCCATCCCACGCGTCCACTGCGACAGCTCGCCGCGCTGCTGCGCCCTGCCCTCGCAGAGCGCGGTGACCTGGGCGTCGCTGAGCCGGTCGGGCCCCGGGATCTCCAGCAGGTACGCGATCTCGTCCAGCACGGTGGCCAGCCGCTTGGCATCGTCATGGCTGAGCATCACAGCCATCTCATGGTGACTGATGGTGACAGAACCGGGCATCACAGCCTCCTTCGTTCGCCCCTCCTCCACCGTACGGCGCACGCGACCACCGTGCCCCCGGGGCTGCCCTCGCCCCTCCTTCGCTCCCCCTGCTCCCCGTACTCCCGCTCCCGGCTCCCGCTCCGCGGGGCCCGGCTCTCACCCTCCACCCGCGCCGCTACATGGTCAGGGCGCCCCGGAGAACGAGATGCGCCCGGTGACCGAGGCCGTCCGGGCCCGCTACCCCGCCTGCGACGTCGAGATCGTGGAGTTCCACTTCAGCGATCCGTTCACCCTGCTGCGGGCCGGCCAGGCCGACGACCCCGAGCGGCCGCCCGGTACAGCGCGGTCCGGTCGCGCGGACCTTCCACGAGATCCTCGGCCTCATCGCGGCCGGACAGATCGTCAGCCCGCTGAACGCGCACGCCGCCTGGCACTACAACCCACCCGGCATCACCTTCCGGCCGATCCACGACGCCCCGCTCACCGAATGGGCCCCGGTGTGGCGCACCGCGAACGAAACGGCCCGCCTCCGCGCCTTCGTCAAGGCGGCGCACGAGCTCGGCGTCCGCCCGATTACGATGGCGCCCTCCGGGGAGTAGCCGCCGACGGGCGCGCCGGCCGCCCCGCCGCCCCGGTCAGCAGAGCCGCCGCCGGCACGCGCGGCGGTGGCGGCACGCACCGACGCCGTCCAGGTCCGGCCGGCCCAGGCGGTACCCACCGCCACCCGCCATCACCGTCCCAGCCGCCGCGCGTGGCCCCGTCGCTCACCGCCCCGGGGTCAGGTGCCGGCGGCCGGCGATCTGCTCGAAGATCAGGTTGGTCCGGGTCTGCGCCACCGCCGGATGGGTGGTGAGGTGGTCCACCACGAAGTCGCGCAGGGCGTCCGGGTGCGCGAGGGCGACGTGGAGCAGGTAGTCGTCGGATCCGGCCATGTGGAACACCGCCACGACGCCGGGCATGTCGGGGGCCGTGGCGCGGAAGCTCTCGTTCTGTTCACGGGTGTGGGCCCGGAGCCGGACCGAGATCATGGCCTGCAACGGCAGCCCGATCGCGGCGGGGGCGATGTCGGCCCGGAACGCGCGGATGACCCCGCGCTCGCGCAGTGAGCGGACCCGGGCCAGACAGGTCGAGGGGGCGATGCCCACCGCGTCCGCGAGCGCGTTGTTCGGCATGCGGGCGTTGTCCGCGAGGATGCGCAGGATCGCCCGGTCCACGTCATCGATGGCGGCCCGCGGCGTGTGAGGAATGTTCGGCACGAGGCCCAGGGTCCTCGCTCGTACCGATGATTCGCAAGATGTGGCGCACCGATTCCGAATGTTCTGCGGAATGCTTCCCCCTCCGGCGTCACAGGTTCCATCCTGGCTGCCGATCGGATCGGCCACCGCCGCCAACCCCACCGGACCTGCCCGGCGGGTCTCCGACCCAGCGAACCGGGAGTGCTGCGCCATGAGCCGAACCGACACCCTGACCGCTCACCCCGGCCACGACGAGCTCGCACGACCGGACGTCCGGATATCGCCCCTGGACGTCCCCGCCGCCCGTAGACCGGACCGCCCGGCCGCGGAGCCGGACGTCTGCGACTTCGAGCTCCCGGCCGGCGGGCTGGACGACGAGCGGCGCCTGCGCGCGCTCGACACGATGGACGAGTACCTGACGAGCAAGCGCCATCACCTGCTCGGCTACCAGGCCACCCAGGAGATGGGCGGGAGCGCCTTCGACCTCGGCCGGTTCATGCAGCACAACATCAACAACCTCGGTGACCCGTTCCAGAGCGGCGGCTACAAGCCGAACACCAAGGTCGTCGAGCGCGCGGTGCTCGACTACTACGCCGCCCTGTGGCACGCCAAGGCGCCGTACCGCGCGGACGACCCCGAGTCGTACTGGGGGTACGTGCTGTCCATGGGCTCGACCGAGGGCAACATGTACGCGCTCTGGAACGCTCGGGACTACCTGAGCGGCAAGGCGCTGATCCAGCCCCCGACCGGTCCGTCCGGCACCCCGCGCTACGTCCAGGCCCCGTCCGAGCCCGGCAACCCCAACGCCTACCGCCCGGTGGCGTTCTACTCCGAGGACACCCACTACTCGTTCGCCAAGGCGGTCCACGTACTGGGCGTCGAGACCTTCCACGCCGTGGGCACGGAGCAGTACCCGGACGAGTGCCCGCTGCCAGGACCCACGGCCGCGCCGCGCGAATGGCCCGCCGAGGTGCCCTCCCGCAGCGGCCCCTCGGGCCAGGTGTGGGACGGCACCGGGGAGATCGACATCGACGCCCTGGCGGTGCTGGTGGAGTTCTTCGCCGCCAAGGGGCACCCGATCTTCATCAGCCTCAACCTCGGCAGCACCTTCAAGGGCGCTCACGACGACGTCCGACAGGTCTGCGAGCGCCTGCTGCCGATCTTCGAGAAGTACCGGCTGATCCAGGGCGAGGTGGTCTACGGCAAGGACCCGCACACCGGCGAACCGCTGGTCGACCTGCGACGCCGCTTCTGGATCCACGTGGACGGCGCCCTCGGCGCCGGGTACGCGCCCTTCATGCGGATGGCCGGCGCGGAGCCGGCACGGTTCGGCTGGAGCCCCGACACGGACATGCCGGAGTTCGACTTCGGCATCACCCTGGCGACCCAGGAGTTCGGCGACCTCGACATGGTCTCCTCGATCGCCATGAGCGGCCACAAGTGGCCCGGCGCACCGTGGCCGTGCGGCATCTACATGACCAAGGTCAAGTACCAGATCTCACCGCCCTCCCAGCCGGAGTACATCGGCGCCCCCGACACCACGTTCGCCGGCTCGCGCAACGGCTTCTCGCCACTGGTGCTCTGGGACCACCTGTCCCGGCACTCCTACCAGGACCAGGTCGACCGGATCCGCGGGGCCCAGGAGCTGGCCGCCTACCTTGAGCGGCAACTCCGCTTCCTGGAACGGGAGAAGGGCATCGAGCTGTGGCCCGCACGCACCCCGGGCGCCATCACGGTGCGGTTCCGCAAGCCCAGCCCCGAGCTGGTGGCCAAGTGGTCACTGTCCTCGCAGGACGTCCTGCTCACCCCGGGCGACGAGAGCACCCGGCGCAGCTACGTGCACGTCTTCCTGATGTCGTCGGTCGACCGCTCCAAGCTGGACGCCCTGTTGGACGACCTCGCCGACGACCCCGCCATCCTCGCGACGGCACCGGTACTCGCCCACCGGTGAGGCCCTGCCCGGCCCTGCCGCGCAAACGGCCCCGGACGAGTCGTCCGAGGCCGGCGATGAAGCCCCCGGAAGGCCGAACCCTCATCCGAGGTGAAAACGAGAGCCCCCTGTCGGGTTCGAACCGACGACCCCCGCTTTACAAGAGCGGTGCTCTGGCCAGCTGAGCTAAGGAGGCACGGTGACCGTCCGCGGCGGACCACGGCGGCACCGGAGGGCAGTCTACCGGGCCCGGATGGGGCGGTGTCTGCAAATAGTGGTGGCGGGGCGGAGAGGACGTGACCGAACCGATGCGCAAGTGGATGGCGACGGGGGCTGACAAGCGGCGAAGGGGCAGGTAGCGTCGCCGGGGCTGGCTGGTTCCGTGGTTCAGACCATCGCGGGCCGGCCGCACGACAATCCACCCTTTACTCGGATCGTCCGGCACGTTCCTGCCGGTGAAGGAGAGCACAACCATGGCTTCTGTCACGTTCGACAAGGCGACCCGGCTCTACCCCGGCGGCACCAAGCCCGCCGTGGACGCCCTTGAGCTGCACGTCGAGGACGGCGAGTTCCTCGTTCTCGTCGGCCCCTCGGGCTGCGGCAAGTCGACCAGCCTTCGCATGCTGGCCGGCCTGGAGGACGTCAACGGTGGCGCCATCCGGATCGGCGACCGCGACGTCACGCACCTGCCGCCGAAGGACCGGGACATCGCGATGGTGTTCCAGAACTACGCGCTGTACCCGCACATGACCGTGGCCGAGAACATGGGCTTCGCGCTCAAGATCGCCGGCGTGAACAAGGCCGAGATCCGTACCAAGGTCGAGGAGGCCGCCAAGATCCTCGACCTGACGGACTACCTCGACCGCAAGCCGAAGGCGCTCTCCGGCGGTCAGCGCCAGCGCGTCGCGATGGGCCGCGCGATCGTCCGTGAGCCCCAGGTCTTCCTGATGGACGAGCCGCTGTCGAACCTCGACGCCAAGCTGCGCGTCTCGACCCGCACCCAGATCGCGAGCCTCCAGCGCCGTCTGGGCATCACCACCGTGTACGTCACGCACGACCAGGTCGAGGCGCTGACCATGGGCGACCGGGTGGCGGTGCTGAAGGACGGTCTGCTCCAGCAGGTGGACTCCCCGCGCACCATGTACGACCGCCCCGCGAACCTCTTCGTCGCCGGCTTCATCGGCTCCCCCGCGATGAACCTGGTCGAGGTGCCGCTGGTCGACGGCGGTGTGAAGTTCGGCGGCTCGGTGATCAACATCTCCCGGGCCGAGCTGGCCGGCGCCGACAGCGACAAGACCGTGACCGTGGGCATCCGCCCGGAGCACTTCGAGATCGTCCCGGCGGGCGGCCTGGAGGGCGTGGCCGTCACCGTCAACGTGGTCGAGGAGCTCGGCGCGGACGGCTTCGTGTACGGCACCACCCGGATCGGCGGCCAGGACCGCGACCTGGTTGTGCGCGTGCACGGCCGTCAGATCCCCGAGCGCGGCGCGACCATCCACGTGGTCCCGATCGCCGAGGAGACCCACGTGTTCTCGACCACGAGCGGCGAGCGCCTCAGCAACTGAGCGCCTGTCGACGGGTAGACGCGTGGCCGAGCCCCGCCGGACCGCGGTCCGGCGGGGCTCGGCCACGTGGGTTCCCGGTACGGCCGCCGCGGGCACCGGCCAGGGCCGGCCCTCGGCGGCCCGCGTCAACACGGCGACGGGACGAACCCGGACACGGATCACTCGATGGCGTGACGGAGTGCGATACCCCGCCCACTCACCGCTACGCTCCTGACCGTGAAGCAGCTTGTGCGCCGTATCGGCCAGACCGTAGCCCTCACCCTGCCCGTGATCCTGGTGACCACCGGCACCCTCGCCGTGACCCGCGTCCCGTGGGCCCCGCCGACCTCGCTCGACCAGCAGGTGGTCGCGGCCTCCAGTGGCGACGGGCCCGGCATCGGGCGCACCACAGTCGGCAGCAGCTCCGCCCAGGGGCTCGCGCCGCAGGACGCCCTGCGGGCGGACCTGCTGGACGAGCTGCGCGCCAACAACCCCGGCAGCGCGCTCGACCTGCTGGAGCGGACGATGCGTGAGAAGCCGTCGCTCACCCCGTACTGCAGCTCGCTCGCCGGCGACCTCGGCAAGGCCGCGGTGCGCAAGTACCAGGGTGACGTCCAGCGCGCCCGCGCCTTCGCCCGGCCGGTCTGTGACGGGTCGTTCGCCGCCGGGATCGCCGGGTAGCGCGGTAGGTCCCGGCCGCCTGGCCCGGTACGTGGCCGGGTCGGCCCCGGCGGGCAGGCGGCCCGTACCGGGGCGGCTGACCCTATTGTTCTCCGCATGACCGCTGACTCAGCATCGCTCGCAGCGCCCACCGTCACCCAGGCTGTGATCCTGGCCGGCGGACAGGGCTCCCGGCTGCGCCCGTACACCGACGACCGGCCGAAGCCGCTGGTCGAGATCCCCGGCACCGGCGTGCCCATCCTCGGGCACCAGCTGGCCTGGCTCGCCGCCGAGGGCGTCACCGACGCGGTGGTCTCGTGCGGGCACCTGGCCGAGGTGCTGCAGGAGTGGCTCGACCAGGCCGACCTGCCGCTGAACGTGAGCACCGTCGTCGAGCGGGAGCCGCTCGGGCGCGGTGGCGGGCTCAAGTACGCGGCGCGCGCTCTGCCGCGCCCGGACGAGCCCTGGTACGCCACCAACGGCGACATCTGGACGCGTTTCAGCCTGCGCGACATGGCCGCGTTCCACCACGAGCGCGACGCCGTCGCGACCCTCGCCCTGGCCCGCCCGCGCATCCCGTGGGGCGCCGTGGAGACGGACCAGTTCGGCAACGTGCTGGACTTCATCGAGGCGCCGCCGTCGCCGTTCCTGATCAACGCGGGCCTGTACGTGTTCAGCCCCGAGTTCACCACGCTCCTGCCGGACGTCGGCGACCACGAGCGGACCACCTTCCCCCAGCTGGCCCGTGGCAAGCGGCTGGCGGGCTATCAGCTGCCGCAGGGCGCGTACTGGCGGGCCATCGACACCGCGAAGGACCTCACCGAGGCCGCCAAGGAGCTGGCCGCCCGCGGAGAGTAGGGGTCACCCGCGGGGAGCAGGGGCCCTCGGGGAGTGGCCCGGCATCCTGGGGAGATCGGGCATACAGGGATCCCCGGGCGGCGACCTTGCACCCGCGTGAGCGCGCACCAACGGTTCCCGCAAGACGGTTCGGCCGGGACACCCCGCGGGGTGTCCCGGCCGAAGCACGTCCAGGGGCCGCACAGCCGCCCGTGGAGGCCCGTCAGGTCGACGTGGGCGTCCCGGGCTGGGTGCGACCGCCCCCGCTCCTGGCGCCCAGCGTGGGCAGCTCGGCCAGCGGGGCGCTGCCGAGGACCCCGCCGAGCAGTCCCGAGCCGCTCGGGCTGCTGCTCGGGCTCGGCTTGGGCGCCGTGCCGCCGGGTGTGCCGGTGTTGCTGCGCCCGGTGGCGGGCGCCGAGCCCGTCGGTGCGCTGGTGGTGCCCGGTGCGGCGGGGGCGTTGGCGCCGGCGCTCTCGCTCTTCGTCGGGTGCGGCTTGGCGCTCTGCCCGGGCTTGGACGAGGCCGGTGCGGAGGTGGGCGCCGAAGCGGACGGTGTCGCGGTCGGCGTGGGGGTCCGCGACGCGTTGGGCGACGGCGAGGGTGCCTTCGCCGGGCTCGACGGGGCCGTCGTCGAGGTGCCGCCGGGCCAGACCGGGGTGCCGTAGTCACTGCTCGGCCCGGTCGGGCCGGGATGCGGACGGCCTCCGGTGCGGACGGCGGCGCCCAGCATCGAGCCGAGCAGCAGGGTCAGGCCGACCACCACCGCGGTGATCACCGACCCGCGGCGCAGCACCCGGCGCCGCAGCGCGGCCGGCTCGTCCGAGCCGTGCCGGCGCCAGGCCTCCAGGGCGATCCGCCCGTCCAGCGAGCCGAACGGCGCGCCGGCGATCAGCAGCGGGCTCCAGGCCGCCAGGAAGATCAGTTCGGGCGTGTCGTACATGGGGACGGCCCGCCAGCTGACCGTGAACAGCAGGGCGGCGGAGAGCAGCATCGCGACGCCGGCCGCGAGCCGCTGCCAGAGGCCGAGGATGGCGAGCACCCCGACCACCACCTCGGTGAAGGCCACGCCGAGCCCGGCACCCACCGGGTGGCCCATCGCGAAGGCGAGCAGGGGCTCGGCGACCTTCCAGGGGTGCAGCGAGGAGAGCCAGCGCATCATCGAACCGCGGTCGCCGCCGTCGAAGTAGACCGGGTCGCACAGCTTGTTGAAGCCGGCGTAGACCGAGAGGCCGCCGAGCACCACGCGCAGCGGGAGCAGGACGAGGCCGAGGTCGACCCGGCGGCCCGGGTACCGGGCGTGCCTGGAGTCGGCGGCCGAGACCTCCGGGAGCTCCCCGGCGGGGGTCCAGCCGCCTGCCTGCGGCCGGCGGCCGGCACCGGCACCGCCCGTGGCACCCGCGCCGCCCGGGGAACCGGGCTGGCGCGGCACCGTCCGGGCGCCGCTGTACGCGGGCATCGCCCGGGTCGCCTGATCGTCCGACAGGGTGCTGCCCGCGCCGCCACCGCCCGCAGCGAGCGAGGCTCCCGCCCGGGCGGGCACGGTGTTGAGGCGTGCCGCCTCCAGCAGCTGGGTGGCCGCCACGTCACCCGGGGCGGCCTCGCCCGTCCAGGTGACGGCGGTGACCCTGCCCTTGCGCCGGGGCGTCGTCCCCGCACCGGCGCCGGCCGCCCCGCCGGCAGCGCCGGTGAGCAGCGGGAGCGCGGCCGTGTCGACGACCACCTGGGGGGTGACCAGCGGGCGGCGGATGAAGCCCTGCGAGGCGTAGGGGTCGCCGAACGCGGCACCGTACGAGAGCGCGCCGGCCGGTGCCTCGATCAGCGGCGCCACCGGGGTGCCGAGTCTGAGCTGGAAGCTCGCCTGGGTGCTGCTGAGCCGAGCGGGGTCGGACGGCACCTTGACCGTGTTGAGACCGGGGCCGGAATCTATCCCCGCCGTGCCGCCCTGCCCGGGGAACCGAGGTGTTCTGGTGTCCACACCCGTCTAACCGGGTGACGCCCGGATAGGACACTCTCCCGAGTGGATTCTCGGCACCCACTTGAAGTGATCATGAGAAAAGCGATCGGGCCCGACAGGACCCGATCGCTTTGCCGTCGGACGCTTTCGGATTGCCGTCCGCGACGCCGACCGGGCCGGCACGGCGCGGGTCCGGCAGGCCGGAATGACACCGCCCGGCACTACACCGCCCGGTACGGCGAGGGCCGGCCCGCACCGAGAGCGGGCCGGCCCTCGCCGACTTCGAACCACGAACCACGAACCACAAGCTACGGGCTACGGGCTACGGGCTACGGGCTACGGGCTACTACGAGCGAACGCAACCCGTTCCGCCACCTATTAGCCGACGCGCGCGCGCAGCCGGGCGGCCTCGTACAGCACGATGCCCGCCGCGACACCGGCGTTCAGCGACTCGGTGGCACCCGGCATCGGGATCCGCACCCGGATGTCACAGGTCTCCGAGACCAGGCGCGAGAGGCCCTTGCCCTCGCTGCCGGCCACGATGACGACCGGGCCGGTCAGCGCTTCCAGGTCGCCGATCTCCGCCTCGCCGTCGGCCGCCAGGCCGACGACCACCAGACCGGCCTTCTGGTACGTCTCCAGCGCGCGGGTCAGGTTGGTCGCTCGGGCGACGGGCAGCCGGGCCGCCGCGCCCGAGGAGGTCTTCCAGGCACCGGCGGTCATACCGGCCGCGCGGCGCTCGGGGATCACCACACCGTGGGCGCCGAAGGCGGCGGCGGAGCGGACCACGGCGCCGAGGTTACGGGAGTCGGTGACCCCGTCCAGCGCCATCACCAGCGCGTCCTGGCCGAGGTCGGCGGCCGCGGCCAGCAGGTCGTCCGGGTGCGCGTACTCGTACGGCGGGACCTGGAGCACCAGGCCCTGGTGGTTGAGGCCACCCGTCATCTGGTCCAGCTGGGGCCGCGGGGCCTCCATCAGCGGGACGCCACGCTCGTTGGCGGCCTGGAAGGCCTCGCGGACGCGGTCGTCGGTGTCGATGAACTGCATGACGTACAGCGCGGTGGCCGGCACGCCGCCCTGGAGCGCCTCGACCACCGAGTTGCGGCCGACGACCAGCTCGGCCGCGCCGGCGCCGCCACGGCCGCCACGGCCGCCGCCACCGCTGCGGCGCATGCCGGCGCGGGCCTTGGCATCCCGCTCACGCTTGATCGCGGCGTTCGCCTGGCGCTGCTTGGGGTGCCCCTTGCGGGCCTCGCCGGGCGGGGTCGGGCCCTTGCCCTGCAGTGCCTTCCGGCTGTGGCCGCCGGTCCCGACACTCGCGCCCTTCTTCGATCCGGGGTTGCGTCGGTTCCTGCGTGCGCTGTTGCCGGCCATGGCTGTACTTCCCTGTCTGTCTCGCACGCCCGACGGCCGTTCCGTCCGAACATGCTCTGCGTCATGCGGGAGGGCCGTACCGGTCCGGTACGGCCCACCCTCACCCCGACACTCGTGCGGGGTTACTGGTTGTTGATCGTCCAGCGCGAGCCGGACGGGGTGTCCTCGATCGTCAGCCCGGCCAGGCCGAGCTGGTCACGGATGGCGTCCGCGGTGGCGAAGTCCTTGCGGGCCCGAGCCGCCTGGCGCTGCTCCAGCACCAGCCTGACCAGCGAGTCGACCACGCCGTGGAGGTCAGCGCCACGGTCGGTGCCGGCCCACTGCTCGTCGAGCGGGTCGAGACCCAGCACTCCGAGCATCGCACGGACCTCGGCCAGACGCGCTACCGCGTTCTCCTTGTCGTCCGCCGTCAGCGCGCTGTTGCCCTGCCGGACGGCGGTGTGCACGATGGCCAGCGCCTGCGGGACACCCAGGTCGTCGTCCATCGCCTCGGCGAAGGCGAGCGGCACCTCGGGCGCCGCGTCGACCGCGCCGCAGCGCTCGATGACCCGCTGGATGAAGCCCTCGATCCGGGCGAAGCCGGTCTCGGCCTCGCGGATCGACTCCTCGCTGTACTCGATCATCGAGCGGTAGTGCGGGCCCGCCAGGTAGTAGCGGAGCACGATGGGCCGCCAGCGCTGGACCATCTCGGAGATCAGCACCGAGTTGCCGAGCGACTTGCTCATCTTCTCGCCGCTCATGGTGACCCAGGCGTTGTGCACCCAGAAGTTCGCGAAGTCATCGCCGAAGGCCTTGGACTGGGCGATCTCGTTCTCGTGGTGCGGGAAGATCAGGTCCAGCCCGCCGCCGTGGATGTCGAAGGCCCGGCCCAGGTACTTGTGCGCCATCGCCGAGCACTCCAGGTGCCAGCCGGGGCGGCCGCGGCCCCACGGGGTGTCCCAGCTGGGCTCACCCTCCTTGGCCCGCTTCCACATCGCGAAGTCGCGCGGGTCGCGCTTGCCGGTCTCGCCCGCGCTCTCCGGCTGCCGGAGGTTCTCCAACTCCTGGTTGGAGAGCGCCAGGTAGTCCGGGTAGGTGGTGACGGCGAAGTAGACGTTGCCCTCGGACTCGTAGGCGTGCCCCTTCGAGATGAGCGTCTGCATCATCTCGATCATCTCGGGGACGTGCCCGGTCGCCCGGGGCTCCACCGACGGCGGCAGGCAACCGAGCGCCGTGTAGCCGTCGTTGAAGGCCCGCTCGTTGGCGTACGCGATCTGCCACCACGGGGTGCCGAGCGTGCGCGCCTTGTCGATGACCTTGTCGTCGATGTCGGTGACGTTGCGGACGAAGGTGACGTCGTAGCCGCGGTAGCCGAACCACCGACGCATGACGTCGAAGTTGAGGTTGGACCGGATGTGTCCGATGTGCGGGGCAGCCTGGACGGTCGCGCCACACAGGTACATCGAGACACAACCCGGTACAAGCGGGACGAAGTCGCGTACCTGGCGGGTGCTGGTGTCGTACAGGCGAAGGCTCACAGCGTCAAGCGTAGTGGGCACAGGGGGGTGCCCCGCGACATTCTCGAATGTCAATACCGCCGCGGGGCCGTTACATATGTGTGGCCTAGCGGAGGGAGGTCCTCCGCGTGGAGCCGGTCACCGCCGTTCAGCCCTGGTCGGAGCGGCCGTGCACCGCTCGGAGCGGCCGTGCTGTGCCCGGCGCGCCGCTCAGAGGTTGCCGACCACCTTCCGCGGGGTGAGCCGGCACACCACCCGTACGTCGTCCGGGCCGTCGAAGCCGTACGTCTTCTCGCCCCGGTACTTGTGCGCGAGCTCGTCGATCAGCTCCCGGCCGCCCTCCCTGGTAAAGGTCACCTCGCCCCGGACCTCCGCGTAGGAGTAAGGGCTGTCCGGCGGGTTGACCACCAGGGAGACCCGCGGGTCCTTGACCATGTTCAGGTGCTTGCGCCGGCCCTCGACGGTGGAGAACAGGATGTCGTCACCGTCCCGCTTCACCCAGACCACGGAGGCCTGTGGGCTGCCGTCGGGCTGCACGGTGGCGACGACGGCGAAGCTCTTGCCGTCGATCAGGGCCTTCGCCCGGTCGGACAGTTGCGCGGCCATGGGCACCTCGTCTCGTTCGCTCGTCGCGTGGGGAGTACCGGGTGCCGGCCGGGGACCGGCTGCCCGCGCCCACGGTAACGACCACTCCCCGTGCCGACGGAGCTGAACACGCGTCAGCCGGGAGATATTCCCCGGCGGGCCGGATGTCACCCCCGCCGGACCCATGCGGCCCGGTCCGACCCCGGAGCCCCGAGTCCGGAATCCGGCACCCGGCACCCGGCACCCGGAGCCCCGAGCTACTGCGCGGTGCGGCGGGTCTCGTAGACCAGCGCGGTGGCGATCGCGGCGAGGCCCTCGGCCCGGCCGGTGAGGCCCAGACCGTCGGTGGTGGTGCCCGACACCGACACCGGCGCACCGGCGGCCGCCGACAGCGCCGCCTGCGCCTCGGCCCGGCGCTTGCCGACCTTCGGGCGGACGCCGATCACCTGCACCGAGACGTTCCCGATCTCGAAGCCGGCCGCGCGTACGATCCGCGCCGCCTCGCCGAGCAGCTTCACACCGGAGGCGCCGGACCACTCGGGGCGGTCGGTGCCGAAGTGCGCACCCAGGTCGCCGACCCCGGCGGCCGCGAAGAGCGCGTCACAGGCCGCGTGCGCGGCCACGTCACCGTCGGAGTGCCCGGCCAGGCCGAACTCCGAGTCGGCCCACTCCAGACCGGCCACCCAGAGCGGGCGGCCCGGCTCGAACGCGTGCACGTCGGTGCCGATGCCGACGCGCGGGATCACCGGGGCCACGGGGGCCGCGGCAGTCGCGGGGGGCGGGTTCAGCGGGTCAGAAGCCATCGGAGGCCCTCCGGCGGGCGAGTACGGCCTCGGCGAGTACGAGGTCCAGCGGACGGGTCACCTTGAACGCCTCCTCGTGGCCGGGCACCACGAACACCTGACCGCCGAAGCGCTCGACCAGGCCGGCGTCGTCGGTGACCGGCGGCAGTGCGCCACCGGCAGCGCCCCCGCTCTCCTCGGCCAGCGCCTTGGCGTGCACCTCGTGCAGGGTCCGGCGGCGGAATCCCTGCGGGGTCTGCACCGCGCGCAGGGTCGCCCGGTCGGGCGTGTCCAACACCGGCTCGGGCGCCCCGGCGGCCTGCGGCTCGACCCGCTTGACGGTGTCGGCCAGCGGAACCGCCGGGACCACGGCCTCGGCCCCGGCCCGGACGGCCGCCGCGACGGCGTCCACCACCTCGACCGGGACGAGCGGCCGCGCCGCGTCGTGCACCAGAACGATCTCCACGTCCTGCGGGATCGCCGCCAACCCCAGCCGCACCGACTCCTGGCGGGTCGCGCCGCCGGCCACCACTCGGACGTCCTTGCCGTCCAGACCGTGACTGTCGAGCAGCGCCGTGACCTCGGCCACACCCTCGGGCGGAGCCGCCACCACCACCAGGCCCACCGCCCGGCTGCGCGCCAGCGCCCGCACGGCGTGCACCAGCAGCGGGACCCCGCCGAGTTCCCGCAGGGCCTTCGGGGCGCCGGGCCCCAAGCGCTCGCCACGCCCGGCGGCGGGCACCACTGCTGCTGCGACTGCTCCTGCGGCGTTCAGGTTTCACTCCTTCGGCGAAGTGGGTATGGCCATGGCGTGCCCGACGGGCGCCGCGGACCCCTTTCAGAGCCGCGCGGCGGCGGACACGCCTCAGCGCCCGAGGTGCCACTGCACCACCTCGGGTGACATGCACCCTGAGCGGCGCGCCGGCATTCGGGCGCTGGTGAGCGGGAGAACGAACTACGAGGCGAGGACCTCGTCGAGCAGCGTCTCCGCCTTGTCCTCGTTGGTGTTCTCGGCGAGCGCGAGCTCGCTGACCAGGATCTGGCGCGCCTTGGCGAGCATGCGCTTCTCGCCGGCCGACAGACCGCGCTCACGCTCGCGACGCCAAAGGTCGCGCACAACCTCGGCGACCTTGATAACGTCGCCCGAGGCGAGCTTTTCGAGGTTTGCCTTGTAGCGGCGGGACCAGTTGGTCGGCTCTTCGGTGTACGGTGCGCGAAGCACCTCGAAGACCCGGTCCAGACCCTCCTGGCCGACTACGTCGCGCACGCCGACGAACTCCGCGTTCTCGGCGGGCACACGCAGCGTCAGGTCTCCCTGCTGCACCTTGAGCACCAGGTAGGTCTTGTCCACACCTTTGATCTGGCGAATTTCGATGGCCTCGATCAGCGCGGCCCCGTGATGGGGGTAGACCACCGTGTCGCCAACCTTGAACGTCATGTGACAGGACCCCTTCCGTGGCTTTCCAGAATAACACGCTTTTCGGCGCACTCGAAGGGCGTTTTCGCAGGTCAGGGCGGGTCTCGGGGCTTGACAATCACCCCCATGACGTGCTGCGACCGATGTTCGAGGTGAGCTTCTCGCAGGTGGGAGGCGGTTCCGGTGTCCGGCGAAACCCGCGGCAACACTCCCGAAACCATGATTGGATCTTGACTTCTGGCCCTTTATCGAGTCGTTTCCCAATCGTGATCTGATCTTGTTCCGGTGCGGCAGCCCCGGCCACCGGCCGGTTCGTGCCCGGCCTGCACACCCGTACGGCGCATCCACCCGGCGTCGGGGGGCGTGCGATCCGGCGTCGCACTGCCACCGGACAGCCCACGCTCCGGCACCCGCGCGAGCACTCGCGCCGGCCTTGCGCCGTACCCGCTCCGGCGGCGCCGGCAGGCCCCTCCGGCGGCACTCGCCCTGCGACACGGACCCACCCCGTGAGAGCCGGATAAGTGCGGTCGGTAATCTGAGCCCTGACCACCCGACACGTGACCTAGGAGAAGCCGCCGCCGTGAGCCGCAGCCTTCGACGCGGCAGCATCGCCGCCATCGCCGCCCTCGCCATTGCCTCGCTGTCCGCCTGCGCGGCCGGCAACTCCGCGGAGACCCTGGAGGTCAAGCCGGACACCGCCTCGGCGACCGTCGGCAACGACCTCCGGCTGAACAACATCGTGGTGGTGACCGGGGACGAGTCCTCGGGCAAGCACACCGGCCCCGCGAACCTCACGGTGAACATCAGCAACACCGGCGCCCTCCCGGCGATCCTGCAGTCCGTCACCGTGGACGCGGGCACCGCGACCTTCGCCGACGCCTCCGGCGCTCCGACCGCCTCGATCGTCATCCCGCCGAACGGCGCGGTCGCGATCGGCGGTGCGGGCAACCCCACCGCGCGGATCGCGTCGGCGACCCTCGAGGTCGGCGGCTTCGTGCCGACCACCTTCGCCTTCGACAGCGGCGCCAAGGCCGAGGCCGACGCCAACGTCTACCCGAACAAGGGCTACTTCGCCGGCTACGGCCCGGCCGGTGCCGCGCGCCCGGCCACCCCGGCCACGCCCGCCTCGCCGGCCGCCGCGACCCCGGCGGTTCCGGCCGCTCCGACCGGCCCGGCGGCTCCGGGTGCCACCACGGCCCCGGCCACGGCCCCCGCCGCGGGCGCTGCCACCGCCGCGGCGACCAGCACCACCGCCGCGGGGCACTGAGCAACGCGAAAGGCCCCTCCCCGCAGCCGTCGACCGGCGGCGGGGAGGGGCCTTCGCCAGGCCCGGGGCGTGAACGGGTCAGCGAGCTTCGCGGGCGGCGAGCTTCGCGGCGGCAGGCTCCGCATGCGGCGGGTGACGGGGGCCGTGGGTGGCCTCCCGTCGCCCGCCGCCGCGGCTCACAACTCGCTACGGCTCGTCTCCATGGCGCGTCTTCACCGCGCCTCTCTACGGCTCGAACTTGTAGCCGAGGCCACGCACCGTCACCAGGTAGCGCGGCGCGCCCGGGTCCGGCTCGATCTTGGCGCGCAGCCGCTTGACGTGCACGTCCAGGGTCTTGGTGTCGCCGACGTAGTCCGCGCCCCAGACCCGGTCGATCAGCTGCATCCGGGTGAGCACCCGGCCCGCGTTGCGCAGCAGCATCTCCAGCAGGTCGAACTCCTTGAGCGGCAGGTCGACCTTGCCGCCGTCCACCGTCACCACGTGCCGGTCCACGTCCATCCGGACCGGGCCGGCCTCCAGCGCGCCGGGGCCGCCGCCGTCCGTGCCCGTGCCGTCCGCCTCACCACGGCGGCGCAGCACCGCGCGGATCCGGGCGACCAGCTCCCGGGTGGAGTACGGCTTGGTGACGTAGTCGTCCGCACCTATCTCCAGGCCGACGACCTTGTCGATCTCGCTGTCCTTGGCCGTCACCATGATCACCGGCACGTTGGAGCGCACCCGCAGCTGGCGGCAGACCTCGGTGCCGGGCAGGCCCGGGAGCATCAGGTCGAGCAGGACGAGGTCAGCGCCATTGCGTTCGAACTGCTCCAGCGCGTCGGGGCCGGTGGCGGCGATGGCCACCTCGAAGCCCTCCTTGCGGAGCATGTACGAGAGAGCGTCGCTGAACGACTCCTCGTCCTCGACCACCAGTACTCGGGTCACTTTCGGGCCTCCGGGGCAAGCAGGGGTGTTGTGATTGACGTGGGTTGCTCGGACCGCTCGCCGCTGAGCGGCCGGTCCGTGGGGGCCTGCCCGGCGGGCAGCCGTACGGTGAAGGTCGAGCCCTGGCCCTCGACGCTCCACACCGAGACGGTGCCGCCGTGTGAGGCGGCCACGTGCTTGACGATGGAGAGGCCGAGGCCGGTGCCTCCGGTGAGGCGGGAGCGGGCCGGGTCCACCCGGTAGAAGCGTTCGAAGACCCGCTCGCGGTCCTTCTCCGAGATGCCGATGCCCTGGTCCGTCACCGAGATCTCGATCAGTTCGCCGTCCGCCTCGCCGAGCACGGCGGCGCTGGAGATCCGCCGGGTCGCGATGGCGACCCTGGTCCGCGGCGGACTGTAGTTGACCGCGTTCTCCACCAGGTTGCCGAGCGCGGCGGCCAGCTGGCCACGGTTGCCGTGCAGGTAGAGGCCGACGGTACCGCCCGCCGCGATGTGGATCTGCTTCGCGGCGGCCGGCTGACGGCAGCGGTCGATGGCCTCGGCGATCAGCTCGTCCACCGCGACGGGTTCCGGGTCGATCATCAGACGGTCGTCCTGGACCCGCGACAGGTCGATGATCTCCTGCACCAGGCTGGCCAGCCTGGTCGCCTCGATCTGCATCCGGCCGGCGAAACGCTGCACGGCCTCGGGGTCGTCCGCCGCGTCGGCGACCGCCTCCGAGAGCAGCGACAGCGCGCCGACCGGGGTCTTGAGCTCATGACTGACGTTCGCGACGAAGTCGCGGCGCACCGCCTCGACCCTGCGGCGCTCGGTGAGGTCCTCGACCAGCACCAGCACCAGCCTGGAACCCAGGGGCGCCACCCGGACGGAGACGGCCAGCGGCTCGGCCGCGCGGGCGGCGCCCGGACGGGGCACCTCCAGCTCGACCTGGCGGATCTCGCCGTCCCTGCGGGTCGCCCGGGCCAGCGCGAGCATCTGGTCGACGGCCATCGCGCCGCCCCTGACCAGGCCCATCGCGTAGGCGGCGGAACTGGCCTTGACGACCTCGTCACCGTCGCCGAGCACGATGGCGCACGAGCGCAGCACCGAGAGCACGGTGTCCACGCCCGGCGGCAGGGTCGGCTCCAGCGCGGTGCCGCTCCCCCCGGCGGGGTTCTTCGTGCCGCTCGTACTGCGCCTGTCCCGGGCCTGTTCGCGCTCGCTCCAGCGGAAGGCGATGGCAGCCGTGAGGCCGACGCCGAGCCCGGCTATGGCGCAGGCAGCGGCGGCGGCCACATTCACGTCCATGTGGCCAGCGTAAGCGCATGACGTGGCCACTCCCCAAGGTCCGGATCAAGGGATCGGCCACGCGTTGCCGAGAATTCACCTTCAGGTGGGGGTGGGTTCACCGGGCGGGCCGTGCCAGGTCGCCCTGGCGACCCAGGCTGGGACGCGCAGCCCGTGTGGGACGGACGACGGCAGCGAACATCCGCCCGGCGTCCTTGGTGCGCGCGTACGATTCGCGCCACCAGCAGCGGCCATCTGGACAGCCAATCCGGCAGTCGTACGGATGACCGGTCGGCACCGCCACCGACACAGCTTCTGAGGAGAGAGCATGCGCGACGCGTACCACGAGGAACTCGACTCGATCGGCGACAGCCTGGTCGAAATGGCGAGACTGGTCGGTTCGGCCATGGGCCGGGCCACCACCGCCCTGCTCGACGCGGACCTGGCGCTGGCCGAGAGCGTGATCGCCGCGGACGAGAAGGTCAACGCGCTGCACCACGAGCTGGAGGACCGGGCGATCGACCTGCTCGCCCGCCAGCAGCCGGTCGCCACCGACCTGCGCATCGTGGTCACCTCGCTTCGGATGAGCGCCGACCTGGAGCGTTGCGGCGACCTGGCCCGCCACGTGGCCAAGGTCGCGCGGCTGCGCTACCCGCAGTCGGCCGTGCCGAACGACCTGCACTCCATCGTGCTGGAGATGGGTCAGCTCGCCCAGCGACTGGTGGCCAAGGCCGGCCAGGTCATCGCGACCAAGGATGTGGAGGCCGCGCTGGAGCTGGAGCGCGACGACGACGCGATCGACGCCCTGCACCGCGAGCTGTTCACCCACCTGATCGACGACCGCTGGCAGCACGGCATCGAGACCGGCGTCGACGTCACGCTGGTCGGCCGGTACTACGAGCGGTTCGCCGACCACGCGGTCTCGGTGGCCAAGCGTGTGGTCTACCTGGTGACGGGTGAGCACGCCGCCGACTTCATCGCCGCGACCGAGGCCAACCCCGGGGAGTGAGTGCGGCCCGGGCGGCCGCGTCGACCCGGCCGCCGCAGGCTCCGCGGGCTCCGCAGGATCTGCGGGATCTGCGGGTCCGGACCGCGAAGCGTAAGCCGTGGAGGTTTGGTCCCACCTCAGGGGGACCAAACCTCCGGGCCGGGTGGTGAGGGCGCACGGCCGGCCGGGTTTCCCACCCCTGTACGCCCATTGACGCTCTCTCGGCGCGAGGGCTTCACTCGAGACGTGGGCACAGGAGTGTGCCCGTATCGAGGAGGGTCCAGCACGATGAAGGCAACCCCGACCCGGACCGTGCCGCCGGTCGACACCGTCGAACCACCCGCCCCGAAGCTGCTGCCGATCCTTGCCGCCGGCTGCGGCTGCGGCCCGGGCTGCGGCTGCGGCTGCCAGTCCGGCGCGCCCTGCCAGTGCGGCGGCGCGAGCGGAGGCTGCTGCGGCGGCCACTGAGCGGGCCGGGTGCCCCGCCGCACTGGCGGCGGCACCCGACCGACCCCTCGTCCGGCACCGTCCGCAGTCGTGCGGAGGTACGTGCGGGCGTCCGTCAGAACTTCACGTCGATGCAGGAGTAGAAGGCGTTCCCGGTGTCGGCGATCTCTCGCGCTGCGGCTGAGCGTGCTCGGGGGCTGGGCGCCGCTGTAGGGGACGGTGAGGAACGGCGTGGTACCCAGGCCGGCCCTCGTGAGCGGCTTGGTCGCGTCCCACTGGATCTCGCCGCAGCCCGTCACGGTCCCGCGGCGCACAGGGCATCGCTGGCGGCGGCCCTCACGGCCGTCGCCACCATTGGCATGCCTGCGCCAGGTCAGTGCTCCCACGACAGGAGCCGGCCGACGGAGCGCCAATGACCCGAAACGCCTTGGCAGGGAGGGGAGTTGAACTGCATCCCCTCGCCGCGGAACGCTCCGGCCCCGCCCCCACGATCAGGGGGGCGGGGTCGGAGCGGCAGCAGGCAGCCGACAGGCTTACTTCCTGCCCTGGGTCTGGAGGGCCTGTTCATTTGACCAGGTCAGCGGGACTCAAAACCCTGCTGACCTGCGGTGGGGCGGTCATTACTAGTCGTTGTTGGCCGTTGTTTGTCGCGCTCGGAGGGCCCAGAGAGGGCCCGGCGTGGTCGCCCCCGGGCCTCACTCAAGAGGAGCAGCCTCCCCTTCGCTCGCCGTGCGCAAGACGGGCCCGTCCCTCGACGTGGCCGTTCCGAAGCGGTAGCTGAAGTCCTCGGTGACGGGTCACGCCACACTCGCTTTCGAGTTCTGCCGCAGGAGTCATTGTCAAGAGTTGTGGATTTGACGCTTGGCCTTCAGGCTATGACCCGGCCGCGGAGGATGATGCGGCTGGGGTGAGCCAGGGTGGAAGCGTCGAGCGTGGGGTCGGTGTCGTAGGCGACGAGATCGGCGGGGGCTCCGTCAACCAGGCCGGGCAGGCCAAGGTAGGAGCGGGCCGACCAGGAGGCCGCGCCCAGCGCCGCTTCGGGCGACAGGCCCGCACGGACCAGCCATTCAATCTCCGAGCTGACGGTGCCGCATGGGAAGCTGTCGGTGCCGGCCAGGATGGTGACACCGGCCTCATGTGCGGCTCTCACGTTGGGCAGCATCGCGTCCCATCCGGCCAGCCACCAGTCCCGGCGGGCGCTCGGTTCGGCGGCCCGCCGCCGGTCGGCTCCGGAGCCGAAGACGCTGAGCGTGGGGACGAACGCTGTGCCTTGGTCCGCCATCCGATCGATCAGGCTCGGGTCCAGGTGCATGCCGTGCTCCAGGCTGTCGACTCCGGCCAGGACGGCGTTGCGACTGCCCTCGCTGGTCTGGCAGTGCGCGGCCACCCGGCCACCGATCGTGTGCACGGCCTGGACGACAGCAGTGAGGATGTCCAACGGCAGTGCGGGTTCGTCATGCCTCCAGTCCCCGATGACCTTGCACCAACCCGAGGACGCGGTGGCCTCCTCCACGGCTGCGGCGACCAGGTCAGCCTCGCTCACGTCTCTTCCAAAGCCGGGGAAGAAACGGCCCGGGGTGGCCAGCCAGCGTCCGGCCGAGTAGACGCGGGGCATGTCCGGGTCTTCGTCAACCCAGTCGGGGATGCGAGCTGCGGACCCGGGCGTGCGTACCAGCAGCACTCCGGCGTCGCGGTGATCGGTCAGGTGCCGCCGAAGCGTCGCGTCGCTGAACGGAGCCTCGATGTCTTCGGTGCCGGGATGGGTATGTGCATCAACCAGGCCGGGCAGCAGCCAGCCGCCGTCAATGACGAGGTCAGCATCCGGGGCAGCCCCGGCCCTCAGCCGGTCGCCATCGATCCAGAAGGATCGCTCCTCCCGCTCGGGCAATACGACGCCGCGCACTTGCAGCACCACCAGTGGCCTCCCCACGAACCCGCCTGCACGTTGGTCAATCTCGCTGATCCTATGAGAGACCTCGGCAGGGGAACCTCGGCATCAAGCAGCCGCCTCGTCAGTCCGCTCTACGAGGACTCCGCGCTCGAATCTTGCTCCGGCACGGACGAGGGCGACGAGGTGGGGTGCGTTCACCGCTCGCCACCGCTGTTGGGCGGACTCGACGAGCTTGAAGACCATGGCCAGGGCGGCGTTGGACGCGGGAGAGAGCATCAAGGCCGTAAGCGAGTACCTCGGGCACTCCGACCCGGGACTGACGCTGAAGGTGTACGCGCACCTCATGCCGAGCAGCCGCGACCGTGCCCGCAAGGCACTCGGTGAAGCGCTCCGGCCGCCGCAGGACTCCCCGCACTGAGGTCCCACAGTGGGCCCAGGGCGTGAAAATGCCCCCGCCCCGCGCCGTATACGCAGGTCGGGGGCATGATCATGAAGGCTACTACTTCTTGCCCTGGTTCTTCACGGCCTCGATGGCGGCGGCGGCGGCCTCCGCGTCGAGGTAGCGGCCGCCCTTGGCGACCGGCTTGAAGTCCGCGTCGAGCTCGTAGACGAGCGGGATGCCGGTCGGGATGTTCAGGCCCGCGATGTCCTCGTCGGAGATGCCGTCGAGGTGCTTCACCAGCGCGCGCAGGCTGTTGCCGTGCGCGGTGACCAGCACGGTCTTGCCCGCGGCCAGGTCCGGGACGATCGCGTCATACCAGTACGGGAGCATCCGGTCGACGACGTCCTTGAGGCACTCCGTGCGCGGGCGCAGCTCGCTCGGGATGTCCGCGTAGCGGGGGTCGCCGGCCTGCGAGTACTCGTTGTCGTCGGCCAGCACCGGCGGCGGGGTGTCGTAGGAGCGGCGCCAGAGCTGGAACTGCTCGTCGCCGAACTCGGCCAGCGTCTGGGCCTTGTCCTTGCCCTGCAGAGCGCCGTAGTGGCGCTCGTTCAGCCGCCAGCTGCGGCTGACCGGGATCCAGTGGCGGTCGGCCTTGTCCAGCGCGATCTGCGAGGTGCGGATGGCGCGGCGCAGCAGCGAGGTGTGCACCACATCGGGGAAGAAGCCCTCGGCGGCGAGCAGCTCGCCACCGCGTGCGGCCTCCTTCTCGCCCTTGTCGTTGAGGTCGACGTCGACCCAACCGGTGAACAGGTTCTTCTGGTTCCACTGGCTCTCGCCGTGGCGGAGCAGGATCAGTCGGTAGGTCGTTTCAGCCATGGCGCCCAGCTTAATGGAGGCCGAAAACGGGTAGCCGGGGCCCGGGGCCCGTGAGTAATGTGTGCTTGTCACTTGAGCCTCTTACAGTCCCGATGTCCGGTGTGTCCTGTTCGCATGTCACCGCTCATCGGGACTCCTGCCGTCCGGGAGTCCGCCGTGCCTGTCCCCGCCCGCATCCGCAGAGCCGCGACGGAGACGATGGGCGGGTTGCCGCGCCAGTTCTGGTGGCTCTGGACGGCGACGCTGGTCAACCGCCTCGGCGGATTCGTGGTGACCTTCCTGGCGCTGTACCTGACCACCGACCGCGGCTACTCCGCCTCTTACGCCGGTCTGGTCGCCTCGCTGTTCGGCCTCGGCTCGGCCGTCGCGGCGGTCGGCGGCGGCGTGCTCACCGACCGGATCGGGAGGCGGCCGACCCTGGTGGCGGCGCAGCTCGGGACGGCGCTGTTCACCGCGGTGCTCGGCTTCACGGACGGCCCGGTGGCGATCGCCGCGGTGGCGTTCCTGGTCGGACTCTGCAACAACGCCTCGCGGCCCGCCGTGTCGGCGATCATCGCGGACATCGTCCCGGCGGCGGACCGGGTGCGGGCCTTCGCGCTGAACTACTGGGCGATCAACATCGGCTTCGGGGTATCCGCGGCTGCGGCCGGCCTGATCGCCACCCACGGCTACCTCGTGCTCTTCCTGCTGGACGCGCTCTCCACCCTGCTCTGCGCGGTGCTCATCTTCGTCAAGATCCCGGAGACCAGGCCCGACGTGCCGGCCGCCCGGCGTGACGAACCGACCGTCGGCCTCGGCTCGGTCTTCCGCGACGGACGCTTCATGGTGGTGGTCGCGCTCAACCTGCTGCTCGCACTGGTCGTCCAGCAGGGCAGCACCACGCTGGCCGTCGACATGGGCCGGGCCGGCATCTCGGCCACCCAGTACGGACTGGTGATCGGGCTCAACGGGCTGCTCATCGTACTGCTGCAGATCCCGCTGACCCGGGCGATGGAGGGGCGCAGCCGGACGGCGCTGCTGGTCGCCAGCGCACTGCTCACCGGCTGGGGCTTCGGGCTGACGGCGCTGGCGGGCTCCTCGGCGCTGTTCTACGCGGGCACGGTGGCGGTCTGGACGATCGGCGAGATCATGAACGCGCCGACCATGATGGCCCTGGTCGCCGAGCTCTCACCGACCCACGCACGCGGCCGCTACCAGGGCGTCCACTCGCTCTCCTGGTCACTGGCGTCCTTCGTCGGACCGGCGGCGGGTGGCCTGCTGCTCCAGCACGTCGGGGGCGGGGCGGTGTGGGGCGCCTGCGCGGTGTGCGGGACGCTCGCCGCCCTGGGGTACGCGGTGCTCGGGCGGCAGCCGGGCGCGCCGACGGCGGCGGCAGAGCCGGTCGGGGCCGTGCCGGTGGCTGCCGAGGCGGCTGAGACTGCTGCGCCGGAGGCGGTCGGAACGGTGGCAGTCCAGCCGGGGGCGGCCGACACCAGGGCGGCCACCGAGACCGCGCCGATGCCGGCCGGCTGATTCCCCGGACGGGCGGGCCGGGCTCAGCCGACCGTCGCCGCCTACCCCGCTGCTGCGACCGCTGCGACCGGGCTACTCGGCAGCGGGGGCGGCAGCCGGCGCGGCGGGCGCGGCCAGGTGGGCGAAGGCCGCCAGATTGCGGGTGGACTCACCGCGCTTGGTGCGCCACTCCCACTCACGGCGGATCGCGGAGGCGAACCCGAGTTCGAGCAGCGTGTTGAACGGCTCGTCGGCGCTCTCCAGCACGGTGCCGAGCAGCCGGTCCACTGAGTCCCCCGTCAGGGCCTCCAGCGGAAGCCGGCCCGCGAGGTAGACGTCACCGAGCGCGTCGATCGCGTACGCGACCCCGTACAGCCGGGTGTTGCGTTCGAGCAGCCAGCGGTAGACCGCCTCGTGGTTCTCGTCCGGGCGGCGGATCACGAAGGCGTTGACCGAGAGGGTGTGATCGCCGACCCGCAGCGCGCAGGCGGTGTTCAGCTTCCGGATGCCCGGAAGGGTCGCCACCAGCGTGTACGGGTCGGTGGTGGCCGGCTCCCAGGCGACGCCCGCGTCGTCCAGGGCCGTGCGCAGGAGGGTGAGGGCCTCGTCCTTGGTGCGGATTGCCATGGGGGTGACGTTACTCGGCGGTACCTGCGGCGCGCAGCAGCGGCCGCGGCTGCCGAAGGGCGCGCCGCCGCCCCGCCCGGGGCGGAACGGCGGGTCGGGGGCAGGCATCCCCGAGGATCAGAGGATCAGAGGATCAGGCGAGCTTGCGGCGGGCGCCGCCGATCCGGCCTGCCGGGCGGCCCAGGGTGGCCGCGTACACCTCAGCTGTCCCGGCCGCGGCCGTGCCCCAGCCGAAGCCTGCGGCGTGCCGGGCGGCCGCCCGTCCCTGGGCGGCGACCAGGGACGGCCGGGTGGCGTACGGCTGGAGGGCGCGCGCCCAGTCCTCCGGGTCGTGCCCGCCGACCAGCCGGCCCGTCACGCCGTCCCGGACGGCGACCGGAAGCCCGCCGACCGCCGCCGCGACCACCGGCGTGCCGCAGGCCTGCGCCTCCAGCGCGACCAGGCCGAAGGACTCGCTGTACGAGGGCATCACCAGGGCCGTCGCCGCGCGGTACCACTCGGCGAGCTGCGCCTGGCCGACCGGCGGGTGGAAGCGGACCACGTCCCCGATGCCAAGCTGGGCGGCGAGCTTGTGCAGGCTCTCCGGCTTCGCGAGGCCGGTGCCGGACGGACCGCCGACCACCGGGACGACCAGCCGCTCGCGCAGCCCGGGCTCCCGGGCCAGCAACACGGCCACCGCGCGCAGCAGCACGTCGGGCGCCTTCAGCGGCTGGATGCGGCCGGCGAAGAGCAGCACCGCGGCGTCCTGCGGGAGGCCGAGCCGGGCCCGGGCGGCCCGCTGGTCACCAGGCCGGAACACGTCCAGGTTGACCCCCGGGTGGACCACCGCGAGCTGGTCGGGCCGGGCCGCGTAGTGCAGAGACAGCTCGGCCGCCTCCTCGGCGGTGTTCGCGATCAGCCGGTCGGCGGCGTCGACCACCTGGGTCTCGCCGATCACCCGGGCCGCGGGCTCCGGGGAGTCGCCCTCGGCCAGCGCGGCGTTCTTCACCTTGGCCATGGTGTGCATGGTGTGCACCAGTGGCACGCCCCAGCGCTGCGCGGCCAGCCAGCCGACCTGGCCGGAGAGCCAGTAGTGCGAATGGACCAGGTCGTAGTGGCCGGGCCGGTGGCCGGCCTCGGTGCGCAGCACACCGTGGGTGAACGCGCAGAGCTGGGCCGGGAGGTCCTCCTTGAGCAGGCCCTCGTACGGCCCGGCGGTGACATGCCGGACCAGCACGCCGGGGGCCAGCTCGACGAGGGGTGCGTCGTCCGAGCAGATCGCCCGGGTGAACACCTCCACCTCGATGTTGAGCTCCGCCAGGCGCTTGGCCAGCTCGACTATGTAGACATTCATACCGCCCGCGTCGCCCGTACCGGGCTGGTGCAGCGGTGAGGTGTGGACGCTGAGCATGGCTATCCGCCGTGGCCGGCGGGACCGGCCGCCGACCAGGGCCTGGAGCCGACCGCGACCGGTCGGCGCCTGGACATGGCGTGCCGGACGTACGGGGTGCTGGATCACCTGGCTGAAGCCTCCTTTGTGCTCCCCGACTGCTGCCACTGCTTACTGCCGCCTACTGCCACTGCTGGTCGTACTGCTCACTGCTCGTCGGCGCCTGCCGCCCGCGGGCCCGTGTGCCACCGGTGGCCGTCGGCCCGGCTCGGGCCGCACCGGCCCGTTCCGGCTTGCGCCGGTCCGGCCCGTTCCGGTGGGCGCGGTCGTGCCACCCGGAGCGCTCCGGGGCAGCCGGGCGCGCGGGCACGCCAAGCCACCAGTGTGCCAACCACAGGGCCACCGGTCGGCATTCCCGTCTCGCCCCATGAGATGCCAGCGGGTCCGCCACGTAGGCTGCGGGGCATGGCCGCTTCCTTCGACCCCGCCCTCCCGCCTGCCCGCGGCCGGACGGCCAGGCCGGTCGGGACGGTCACCCGGGGCACCACCAACACCAACCGGCTGCGGCGGATGGACCGCTGGATCGCCCACGCGCTCGGGCCGGCGCTGCGTTCGGCCGGGCGGCCGCCGGTGGCCGTCGACCTCGGCTACGGGGCGGCGCCGTGGACGGCGGTCGAGCTGTCGGCGCGGCTGCTTACGGTGCGGGCGGACGTGCGGGTGGTCGGGATCGAGATCGAGCCGGAGCGGGTCGCGGCGGCGCTGCCGTACTCCGCTCCGCCGCTGCTGAGCTTCAGGCGCGGCGGCTTCGAGGTGCCGCTGGACCGCGGCGAGCCGGCCCTGCTGATCCGGGCGGCGAACGTGCTGCGGCAGTACGAGGAGGCCGCGGTGGCCGGCGTCTGGGAGCGGCTGTGCGGACGGCTGGCGCCAGGCGGGCTGCTGATCGAGGGCACCTGCGACGAGATCGGGCGGCGGCACGTCTGGGTGGCGCTCGGCCCGGAGGGGCCGCGCACGGTGACCTTCGCGGCCCGGCTCGGCGGGCTCGGGCAGCCCTCCGACCTGGCGGAACGGCTGCCGAAGGCGCTGATCCACCACAACGTGCCGGGGCGCGCGGTGCACGCCTTCCTGACGGACTTCGACCGCGCCTGGGCGGCGGCGGCGCCGTACGGGGCGTTCGGCGCGCGCCAACGGTGGGTGGCCGCGTGCACGGCGCTGGCGGGGAGCTGGCCGCTGGTGGACGCGCGGGGGCGGTGGCGGCAGGGCGAGGTCACGGTGCCCTGGGCGGCGCTGGCGCCGTAGCGGGCGACTGGGGTGGTTGGACCGGGCGGAGGCGTGAACGGCGGCCCGGACGGCCGCCCCGGAGACGGTGCGGACGGCGGCCCGGGCGACGGTGCGGACGGCGGTCCTGGTGAGCGACCCCGGGGATTCACTCGAACGAGTTATCGAATATCCCTGGCATGTTGACGCCACGTCACGCCACCATGGGGACAGCCAACAGAGCCGCCCTGGCCACCGTCCCGCCATCGCCACGCCGCACAGCCGCTACAGCACCGCACGCCCGCACGGCCGACCCGCACCGCAGGCCCGCCATCAGTCCCGCTGTCCCGACCCCGACTCGTGCAACCCCAGCTCCCGCAACGCCCGCTCGAAGGCCGCGTACGACTCCGACCCGAACAACACGAACCGCGCCTCCTCCACCGTCGACCGCTCCCCCGCGACCGTGCTGAGCGCGATCCTGGCCGCATCGTCCAGCGGCCAGCCGAACACCCCGGCCGAGACCGCCGGGAACGCCACCGTCCGCGCACCCAGCTCCGCCGCCACCCGTAGCGACTCGCGATAGCAGGAGGCCAGCAGCTCAGCCCGCCGTTCGTAGTCCTCCGCCAGGTATACCGGCCCGACGGTGTGCACCACCCAACGCGCCGGCAGCCGGCCGGCCGTCGTCGCCACCGCCCGGCCGGTCACCAGGCCCTTGCCATAGTGCGAGGCCCGCAGCTGACGGCACTCCGCCAGGATCTCCGGCCCGCCCCGGCGGTGAATGGCGCCGTCGACCTCGCCTCCGCCCAGAAGGGAGGAGTTCGCGGCGTTGCAGACCGCGTCCACCTTCTGTTCCGTGATGTCACCCTCGACCAGCGTGATCCGCGCCACCGCTCCGCCCTCCTACCGCCTGCTCACCGGGAGCCCACACCCCCGGGCCCGTCCAACTCGTTCACGCTATCTAGATACGCCGCCACCAGCGTGGCAATAGCCACACCGATGCCGGTCGGCCAGAGAAATCCCCGGAGATCACGTTATGGTCGCGAGAAGTTCCCCGACACGCAGTGCCAGGCGGGCACTGCGCACGGATGTCGACCGTTGCCCACTCGGGGAAAGGGAGGACCGACCGATGCCCGCAACGGGAGACGGGCGGGCACCTGGTGCCGCAGACCTGCCGGGCACCGCGGCCGGTGCCCTGACCGACCATGCCCGCGCGGCGTCCAAGCGCCCGACCGTATCTGCGGGCGCCACTGGGAGCGTCTCGGTGGCATCCCCCGCGCCGATACCGCACCCCCGCGCCACGACCGGCTCCATCCCGACCGGCGCCCTCGCGACCGTCGCCGCACCGGGCGCCACCACCGGCTCCGGCGCGGCGGGCTCCGCCACCGGCGCCGGCTCAGCCGCCACCACGGCGACGGCCGCGACAGCCGCCACCACCCCGCCGCTCAGGCTCCTGGTGATCGAGGACGACGCCTCGGACGCCCAGTTGATCAAGGCGGCGGTGGCCGACAGTGGTGCGCCCATCGACGTGCACTGGGTGCGTGGCCTGGACCAGGCCGCCGAGCTGCTCGCCCCGGCACCTCCCTGGACGCGCCGCAACCGCTCGCGCGGCAGCGACTTCAGCTGCGTCCTGCTCGACCTCGCCGCCCCCGCCGACCTCGCGCACCCGTCGGACGCCTCCGACGGCCTGGAGGGGCTGCACGAGCTGCTCCGCCGCGCCCCACACACCGCCGTCGTCGTACTCACCGACGCGGCCGGGGCCGAGCTGGGTGCGGCCGCCGTGGCAGCCGGCGCCCAGGACTTCCTGATCAAGCACGAGACGGACGGCCCCCTGCTGGCCCGGGCGCTGCGCTACGCGGTGGAGCGCAAGCGGGCCGACGAGTCCCAGCGCAGGCTGGTCGAGGCCGAACTCCGCGGCCAGGAGAACGCCCGGCTCCAGCGCCATCTGCTGCCCACCCCGCTCCTCGACGGCGCCGGTCTGGCCTTCACCCGGCGCTACCGGCCCGGCCGCCGACGGGCACTGCTCGGTGGCGACTTCTACGACGCCGTGCGCACCGACGACGGCACGGTGCACGTGGTGATCGGCGATGTCTGCGGCCACGGGCCCGACGAAGCCGCGCTCGGCGTGGCGCTCCGGATAGCCTGGCGCACACTGGTCTTCGCGGGCCTCACGGGCGAAGCACTGCTGACGACGCTTCAGCACGTCCTGGAGCACGAGCGCCGCAGCGACGAAATCTTCGCGACCCTGTGCATGCTGGTCATCGAGCCCGGCGACGGCGCCACCGACGCGGGCTGGCACGGCGACCGCGCCACCGCCGGCGAAGCCAAGCGCCGCACCCGCGGGACCGACGGTACGGGAAGGGACGGCCCGGGCCATGGCGGTGCGGGGCAGGATGGCGCGGGCCCTGGTGTCGAGCACGCCAGGCTCTACCTGGCCGGCCACCCGGCCCCACTGCTGCTGGGTACGGATCACACCCCGGCGCTGCTGCCGGCCGACCAGGCCGGCCCGGCCCTCGGGTTGCTCCCGTGCGACGACTGCCAGGCGGTCTGGCCCGCGCAGCGGCTTGAGCTACGGCCCGGCTGGCGGCTGCTCCTCTACACCGACGGTCTGATCGAGGGCCGGGTGGGCGCGGGCTCACTCCGGCTCGGCCAGGACGGCCTGGCCGACCTGATCGGCGACCACCAGGCCACCGGGCTGACCAGGGGGCGACTGGTGGACAGTGCCATCGCCGAGGTGGAGGAGCTCAACGGCGGGGCGCTCACCGACGATGTCGCGGTGCTGCTGCTGGAGCGCAACCCCACCCCACTGATCCTGGGGTGACACGGTGACTCCCCCTCCGGGGTGACCGGGGTGACCCGGGCGACCGGGGAGAACGCCTCGGGCCCCGGCGCGCCTTGCGTGCGCGCCGGGGCCCGAGCCTCGATCGTTGTGGCCGACCGTCACCAGGGGCCGTACGGCCCCGTGTTGCGCCGGTCGCCGCTACCGCCTCGGCCGTCCGTGAGCTGCTTGATGGCCGGCCGCACGTCGACCATGTAGACGATCGCCGCGACGAGCCCGGCGAGCGTCAGGAAGCTCGTCAGGAAGCTGGCGCCGAAGATCAGGTCGAGCCCGAACGCGAGCCCGAGGACGACCAGCCAGAACGGCTTGGTCTTCTTGTCCGCCGCGCGGAAGGCGTCCTCCCGGCGGCTCGCCGCGTCCACGAGCGCGACCAGCTTGAAGCCCAGGATTCCGATGGCCAGCCACCAGAACGGGTTCAGGTAGTCGAAGGCCAGTACTTGGCCCACTGCACCCACTGCGGTCTCCTCACTCCGGCTCCACTCCGGCTCCGTCATCTCCGCAGCGCCGGCGCCGCCCATCCTGGCACGGCACCCCGCCTGCGGAGGGGACAACCTACCGGGCCGCCCGGATGTGCCCGTTACGTCCCTGGTTGCCCCCAGGCGACCCGTACCCTCCGGGGCGCCACCTCACGCTCGCGCGCCGTGCGCTACTTGGTGGTGCCGGTCTTCCGGGCGCGCGGAGCCTTCTTCGCGGCCGGCGAGTCACCGTCGGCGGCCTCGGACCCGGTGGCGTCAGCCGCCTCGGCGCTCTCCTCGGTCTCAGCGGTCTCAGCGGCCTCCTCGACCTCGGCGGCCTCAAAGGTCTCGACGGACTCGTGCGGCTCGACCACCACGGCCAGCTCGACGATCTCGTCAGACGCCTCCTTGCGGCCCTTGTCCACCACGCCCTTACCGCGAACGGCCAGCTCGTCGTAGGCCTCCTTGGCCTTCACCGCAAGCTCCACGGCCCGGCCCACCTGCTGGAGCGCGAAGCTCTGCGCCTTCTCCTGCAGCACCTTGATGTCGGTCGGCAGCGTGGTGACCGTCTCCGTCACCTTCACCTGCGTCTCGGCCAGCTTGGCCTGCGCCTCGTGGAGCCGCGCGGTCGCCTTCTCCTGGGCGCCCCGGCGGTCCGCCGCGATCGCCTCGACCAGGCCCGGCACCTCACGCAGCTTCTCGTACGCGAGGTCTCCGGCGCCCGCGAGGGCGTACAGCGGCGTCGGGTCGCTGAGGGTCTTCTTGATCTCGTCCGTGATCGGCATGACAGGTCCTCCTGGGGTCTGCTTCTAAGGTCTCTCAGTCGCTGCCGGCCGTCGTGGTCGGCCGCGCGGCCCGCGCTACGTCGTCCTGCTCGTCACCGACGCCCTCCTGACGCACGGCCCCGGGCCTCGGTGCCGTGTTCTCCCTCAGGAAGGTGTCGTAGACCGCGAGCAGCGCTTGCCTCTGCTGCTCGTTGATCAGCGGATCGGCCAGGATCGCGGCCCGCAGCTCCAGGCCCTCCCCGCGCCGCTCCTCCAGGATTCCGGCCTGGACGTACAGCGTCTCCGCCGAGATCCGCAGCGCCTTGGCGATCTGCTGCAGGATCTCCGCACTAGGCTTGCGCAGCCCGCGCTCGATCTGGCTGAGGTACGGGTTGGACACACCGGCGGCCTCCGCCAGCTGCCGCAGTGAGTACTGCGCACTCCGCCGCTGCTCGCGGATGTACTCGCCCAACGAACCGACATTCAGTGAGGCCATGCCTTCACCCTGCCCCACTCCGCTTGCAAATGCAAGCACACTGCTAGCAGGAGCAAGCTGGTTGGGGGAGACAGGCGGAGGCAGTGGCCGCGGCCTGCTGCACCTGGCCCCAGACGCCCGCGAGCAGCGCGGTCACGCCCTCGGCCGCCGCGAGCAGCCCGAGCGGCCGGCGCTCGGCCAGGTCGATGGCGACCCCGTCCGCCCCGTCCCCATGGCCGAAGCCTGGCGGGCCGTCCAACCGTCCGGGCGGGGATCAGCCGGGCATGCCCAGGCGCCGGGCGAGCGCGGGGTCCAGTGGGTAGACCCGCTCGGGCGGCAGCAGGGGGGTGATCCGGGCGGTTCGGCCACCCCGCAGCTGGCCCGCGATCCTGGCGACCCGGGGCGTCAGATCCTCGATGTCCACCACCCAGTCGTCCACCAGTGTGCCGATCACACCGCGGCCGATGCCGACCTGGATGCTGTAGTGGTTGAGCGCGGCACCCGACACCGACCGCTCCGGATCCCACTGGACGTGGACGGGCGCCACCGCCACCGCGGCCGGGTCGGAGGTGGTCAGCACGGCCTGGGCGAGTGCCTCCTCCCAGCCCCGCCGGGTGATCCGGACGGCCAGCACCCGCTCCTGCCCGGGCTTGCGGGCCCAGTTGCAGCGGTGCATCAGCCAGCGGAACGACGGCTTGATCCAGGTCATCCGGTGCCGCGAGAACGGGGGTACGAAGCGGTTGGCGGCGAGGGCGGGTGCGGCAATGGCGGGGCTGTACGCCTGGTAGACCACGATCGTCCGGGCGTCGTAGTCCGCGCGGATCTCATGGAGGGCTGTCATACCGGCCACTGTGACAGGCATCCCACCGTGCAGGACAACGAATTCGGCCCGCGCAGGCTGGTCACGGGGAGCGTCAAGGAGCCGCGAGGAGAGGGTCGAGGGCAGGTCAGGAACAAGTCAGGGAGGCAGGTCAGGGCAGGGGCAGGGTCAGGAGGAGAGGGTCCGGTACGCGGGTTCCAGCAGTGCGGCGAGGTCCCGGCCGCGCACGGTGATGCCGGAGGGGCCGAGCGCAGCGAGGGCCGAGGTGGTCGGCGACTGCTCGGCGTCCCCGCCGTCCTCGCCGTCCCCGCGGAGGGTGAAGTCTCCACGCCAGAAGTCGGCCACGCAGTCGGCGAGCGGGCGCTCACCCACCGGCGCGGCATTACCCGCGACGCTGCTGGAACCCGCCGGGGGCGGCGTCGGATCGGTCATCGCGTCCTCCTCCTGTTCCCCGTCCCGTTCTCGTTCCCGGCTCCACCCGGCCCGCCGACCGCTGTCGCTGTCGCTGTCACTGGCGTTGTCACCGCTCCCACCGTCAGTCCTCCCCCACCGCGTCCGCCGAGAGGCTCACCAGTTCGCGCAGCGCGTCGGCGGAGAGCTCGGTCAGCCAGTGCTCGCCCTCGCCCACCACCGCGTCGGCCAGGGCCCGCTTGGCGTCGATCAGTTCGGCGATCCGCTCCTCGACGGTCCCGACGCAGACGAAGCGGCGGACCTGGACGTCCCGGCGCTGACCGATCCGGAATGCCCGGTCGGTGGCCTGCTCCTCGACCGCCGGGTTCCACCAGCGGTCGAGATGGATCACCTGGTTGGCGGCGGTCAGATTGAGGCCGGTGCCGCCCGCCTTGAGCGAGAGCAGGAAGACCCGCGGCCCGTCCGGTGCCTGGAAGCGGGCCACCAGTTCCTCCCGGCGCCGCCTGGGGACACCACCGTGCAGGAAGAGCACCTCCTCCCCCAGCCGCTCGGCGAGGTGGGGCTGGAGCAGGGCCCCGAACTCCGCGTACTGGGTGAAGACCAGGCTGCGATCGCCCTCGGCGAGGGCCTCCGCCAGGACCGCCTCCAGTCGGGCCACCTTGCCGGAGCGGTCACCCAACGCTGACCCGTCGTGCAGGAGTTGGGCCGGATGATTGCAGGCCTGCTTGAGCTTGCCGATGGCCGCCAGCACGGTGCCGCGGCGCTCGACACCCCGGATTCCCTGCACCCGGTGCAGCAGGTCGGCGACCACCGCCTGGTAGAGCCCGGCCTGCTCGGCGGTGAGGTTGCACCAGAGCGTCATCTCCTGCTTCGCGGGCAGCTCCGCCGCGATCGCCGGGTCGCTCTTGTGCCGGCGCAGCACGAACGGCGCTGTGCGGCGCTGGAGTTCGGCGGCGACGGCGGCGTTCCGATGCTGTTCCACCGGAATCGCGTAGCGCTCCTTGAAGCGGGCCGCAGAGCCGAACAGGCCCGGGTTGGCGAAGTCCAGGACGGCGTGCAGCTCGGAGAGCCGGTTCTCCACGGGGGTGCCGGTGAGCGCCACGCGGTGGGCGCTGACCGGCAACGAACGGACCGCCCTGGACTGGGCGGTGGCGCTGTTCTTGATGTACTGCGCCTCGTCGGCGACGACCCGCCGCCAGGTGATCGACCGCAGCTCCTCGACGTCGCGCTGTACCAGCCCGTAGGTGGTGATGACCAGGTCGGCGCCCTGGACGGCCTCGCGCAGCCCGTCCCCGGTGAGCCGTTCGCCGCCGTGGTGGGTGTGCACCCGCAGGCCGGGGGCGAACCGCGCGGCCTCCCGCTGCCAGTTGCCGACCAGGGACATCGGGCAGACCAGCAGGGTCGGCGCGGTGACGCCCTCGGCCTGTTCGGTGGCCAGCAGGGCGAGGGTCTGGACTGTCTTGCCGAGCCCCATGTCGTCCGCCAGCACGGCGCCGAGCCCCAGTCCCGCGAGCGAGCGCAGCCACGCCAGACCCCGCTCCTGGTACGGGCGCAGGGTGGCCCCGAAGTCCCCGGGCAGCGGCGTGGCCGGGACCGGCAGCGCGCGCCCGGCCAGCAGGTCGCCGAGTGGGCCCTGCGCGTCGACGGCGGTGACGGGCAGACCGCAGACGGTGGCGTCGGGGTCGAGCGCCGTACGGAGCAGCTGGGTGGTGGGCATCAGGCCGTCCGCCCGGTCGGTGAGGAAGGCCAGCGCTGCGGCGATCTGGTCGGTGTCCACCTCGGTCCACTGCCCGCGTACCCGTACCAGGCCCTGCTTGGCAGCGGCCAGGTCGGCCAGCTCCTGCTGGGTGAGGGTCACCGTGCCGAGGGCCGCCTGCCAGCGGAACGCGACGATGACGTCCCGGTCGACCTGGCGGGCGGTCTCGACGGCACCGGGGGCCGGCGTGCGGACGGAGAGGGCGAGCCCGAGGCGCGGGCGGCGTCGCCACCAGGTGGGGAGCAGCACGCCGAAGCCCGCCTGGGTGAGGGCGGGCGCGGCGGTGCGGAGGAAGTCGAGGGCGCCGGCCCGATCGAGCTGGACGGCGCGGGGCCGGGTGGTGCGCAGCGACCGGCACAGCGCGGGCCAGCGGTGGGTGGCGCGGTCCAGCTCGGCGGCGAACTCGTCGAGCGGGTGCGCGGTCTTGCGTCCGAGCGCGGCCAAGGCGGGGCCTGCGCTCCAGAGCTCGGCGGCGGGGACGAGCAGGGACGGCTCGTCGACGGCCTGGAGCAGCAGTTCGACCTGCCACCCTTCCTCCGGGCCCAGCGGCTCCAGCAGCCGGAAGCAGAGCCGCAGCGCGGCGGTGACGGGTGTCGCTCCCGCGTACCAGGCGCCGAGTCGTTCGCGCAGCTCCGCGAAGTCGGCGTGGTCGGTGTCGGCAAGGGCGGGGGCCGTGGGGGCGGGGGCCGCAGCGGCGCTGTCGGCAGGGGCGGGGGCGGCTCGCCGTGGGGAGCGGGCTCGGAGTGGGAGGTCGGCCTGGCCGACTTCTGGTGCCGCCGGCGCCTCGCCCGCGACAGCCGGGCGGTGGCCCGCCGTGCTCGCCGGCCTGGCCGTGGGCCCGGGAATGCGACTGTCGGGGGCGGTGAGCGCGGCGAGCCAGCGTTCGGCGGCGGTGGCGGGCGCCGTGCGCAGCAGTGGGGGCGAGTCGGCGAGGGTGGCGCGGGCCTCGGCGTCGACCAGGGCGTCCAGCAGGTCGGCGACCAGTTCGCCGCCGGTACGGGCCTGGGGTACGGGGGTGGCCGGGGCCGAGGGGCCGGCGGGGCATTCGGCGCGGCAGACCGGTGGGCAGCCGGCGGCGAGTGCGGCGGCCTCGCGGCGCGCCGGCTCGTCCGGCGCGGGGCGCCAGCGGGCGTGCGCGATGCCGCCCTCGACGGTCGGCTCGGGCCGGACCAGGCCCCGGCCGACCAGCCGCCAGGCGAGGTCGTGGACGCCCGTCAGCCAGCGCAGCGAGGCGCCGTACGCGATCTCGACCGGCCCGACGCCGGGGAGTTCGGTGCTCGCCACGGCCCAGCGCGGGTCGAAGAGCCCGCCGAGCAACTGGGCCGCCGCGGCGGCGTCGAAGAGCAGCGCCGGCACCCGCCACGGGTGCAGGGCGGCTCCGCCGCGTTCGGGATCGGCGGGCAGCTCCGGGGAGGGGACGGGGGCTCCGTCGAAGGTCGGGAGCAACAGGGTGGCCCAGCGTTCGGGCGCCTGCTCGGCGAGCCAGCCGAGGCCGGGGCCGATTCCGGCGAGCAGCTCGGCCACCGCCACCGCCGGACAGGCGTAGGGGTGGGCGCGCAGCGCCCGGCCGGCGCCGGTCTCCGGCGGCGCGGCCACGGCGTACGCACGGGCGTCCTCCGCCCAGAGGGCGAGCCGCCCGTCCGCCCGCCAGAGTGCGTGCAGGGCGAACATGGCGGGCCTTCCGGTCTGTGGAGCGGGTGCGGCGCGGGTGCGGAGCCGATCGGGAGCCGACTCGGGACCGACTCGGGACCGACTCGGAGCCGACCTTGGAAAGCGTATCCGCCGAACCCGGCAATCGAACGAACGGTCGACGCATGGCTTCCGCGAACGCGGCCAGCAGCTGACCCGGTTCGCAGCCACCGTCGGTGGCGCCGGAGTTCAGGCGGCTCGCACGCCGGGCCGAGCCGGAGCGATCAACTCGACTCGCGGAGAACCACTCCGACGGCATGGTTGAACATTGAACGAAGTGGGGTTATGGTGGACGCAAGAAGTTGAAGCCTAAACATCTGGCTTCGGAACCTCAGGAGGAGCCATGGCCCTGTTCAACCGCACCAAGACCGCCACCAAGCCGGTCGAGCACACCGCCGCGACCACCGCCGGCCCCGACCTGGCGCATCTGACCGGCGACTGGGCCATCGACGCCGCGCACAGCCAGGTCGGCTTCGCGGTCCGGCACGCGATGGTCACGAACGTGCGCGGCACTTTCGCCGAGTACGACGGCAAGCTCCACCTGGACGGCAGCCACCCGGCCAACTCCTCCGCCGAACTGGTCATCAAGGTCGCCAGCATCGACACCAAGCAGTCCCAGCGCGACGAGCACCTGCGGACCGGCGACTTCTTCGCCGCCGAGGTACACCCCGAGATCACCTTCCGCAGCACCTCCGCCGAGCGGCTGCGCGAGGACTCGTACCGGATGACGGGCGACCTGACGATCAAGGGCACCACCCACCCGGTCGTCCTCAACCTGGAGTTCACCGGCAGCGCCGTCGACGCGTACGGCGCCGTGCGGGTCGGCTTCGAGGGCTCGGCGACCATCGACCGCACCGACTGGGGTCTGAGCTACAACGCCGCCCTGGAGACCGGCGGCGTGCTGATCGGCGAGAAGGTCAAGCTCAGCTTCGACATCTCCGCGGTCAAGGCCGCCTGACCGCCCCCGACACCCCGGCGCCCCGGCTTACCCGGCCCCCGTACGGACACGCCCACGCCCCTGCCGTCCCCCCGCGGCAGGGGCGGCGGCATGCCCGGCCGACGAGGCCACGAGGCCAGGAGGCCACCCGCCGCAAGTCACGTCCGCCTCGTCGCCGTCACCTCCGCCGTCACTGCCGCCGTCAGTGCCGCCGCGCAGCGGCCAGCAGGGCCACGTCCTCATCCGGCAGCCAGCTGCCCGGCGGACGCACCAGCCAGCCCTCCCGCCCGCCGAGCTCGGCGGCGGCCGCGAGCAGCGCGGCGAGCCCGGGATGTCGCAGCTCCGGCCGGTGCACCACGCTCAGCAGGCTCAGCGGCACCGGATCCACCAGCGGCAGCAGGACCGAGCCGGGGATCCGCGGTCCGCCGGTGGTGGTCAGCATCGGATCGCCGTGCCGGGCGAGATAGCGCGCGGTCTCGTCCACCCCCACCGGCGGGACGTACGGCGGGGCCGCCTCCAGGCCGTGCTGCCCGAGGAGTCGGGCCCCGAGGTCGGCCCACTCGGTGGTCGCGGGGTTGCCCGCGCAGATGTCCACCGGGTACCCGGCCAGGTCCGCCAGCGGCAGCACCTCCCGCCCCGCGAGCGGATGCCCGGCCGCCATCATCACCGCCATCCGCTCCAACCGCACTGGCACCTGGGCGAGTTGGGCGCGCACCCGGGCCGGGAGGCCGGCGAAGCGGCCGAGCGAGACATCGAGCCGGTGGGCCAGCAGCTCACCGGCCGCGGCTGACAGCCCGCCGTGGAAGCGCGCCAGCAACTCGCCGTCCGGCCAGGTGGTCCGGGCCCTGGCGAGCATCCGGTCGGCGGTCAGATCGTCGCCCGTGACGTCGCTGTTGAGGTCCAGCAGCAGCGGCCGGTGCTCGGCCGCCGCCACGATCTCGTCGTGCAGGGCCAGCAGCCGGCGCGCCTTGGGCAGCAGCCGGACACCCGCGGGGGTGAGCTCGACGCTCCGCGTGGTTCGGGTGAACAGGGCGTCGCCGAGGGCCAGTTCCAGCGCCCGGACGTCCCGGCTGAGCGCCTGCTGGGCGATGTGCAGCCGCTCGGCCGCCCGGCCGAAGTGCAGGCTCTCGGCGACCACGACGAAGCCGCGCAGCAGACGGGGGTGCAGGTCACGGGGCATGGCGGAAGATTAACAACAGAAGATTGTCAGTACGCCGAAACAGGTGTTGGACCGGAGGCCGGGGCGGCCCCGAAGCTGGTGACATCCCCCCGCAGTCCTCTCCAGGAGCCCCATGTTCGCCTCGTACCGCCGCATCTTCGCCGTGCCCGGCACGCTCGCCTTCACGCTGGCCGGCCTGCTCGGCCGGCTGGCCTTCTCGATGATGGGCGTCTCGCTCGTGGTGCTGATCGCCACCCGCCGCGACTCCTACGCGCTGGCCGGGACGGTCTCGGCTGCGGGACTCGTCGCGGTGGCGGTGGGGATGCCGCTGTTCGGCAGGTTGGTGGACCGCGTCGGGCAGTCCCGGGTCGCCGTCCCCGCCGCGCTCGTCGCCGCCGTGCCGCTCACCGGGCTGCTGCTCTGCGTCCACTTCGGCGCCCCCGCCTGGACCCTGTACCTCTGCTGGGCGGCCGGCTGCGTCGCCCCCAACCTGGGCGGCATGGCCCGGGCCCGCTGGGCCCACATCTACCGCGACGACGCCGAGGCCCGGCACATCGCCACCTCCATGGAGCAGGCGCTGGACGAGGCCTGCTTCATGGCCGGGCCCGTCCTGGGGATGCTGCTCTGCACCTCGCTGTTCCCCGAGGCCGGCCTGATCACGGCCGGAGTGCTGTCGACGACGGGCGCGCTGCTGTTCGCCGCCCAGCGCGGCACCGAGCCGCCCGTACGGTCGGCGCCGGCACGGGAGGAGGCGCCCGCCTCCCCCCTGCGGCTGCCGGGTCTGCGGGTGCTGACGCTGACCTTCTTCGCCACCGGGCTGCTGTTCGGCTCGATGGAGGTCACCACCCTCGCCTACGCCGACGCGCTCGGGCAGAAGCCGCTGGCCGGCCTGCTGCTGGGGCTGGTGGCCGCGGGCTCCTGCGCGGCCGGGCTGGGCTTCGGGCTGCTGCGGCCGCGCCGGGCACCGCATGTGCGGTTCCTGATCGGCGTCGGGGCGATGGCCGGACTGCTGCTCCTGCCGCTCCTGGTCACCCTCTCCGGCGCAGGGTTCGCGGCCCTCGCGGTGGTGCTGTTCATCGCGGGTACGGGCACCGCGCCGACCATGGTCAGCGGCATGACGCTGGTTCAGGAGCTGCTGCCGCAGCGGCAGCTCAACGAGGGCATGTCGATGGCGGTATCCGGCATCGTGGTGGGCATCTCCACCGGCGCGGCGATCGGCGGCGTGTTCGCGCAGCACACCGCGCCGGGGACGGGCTACTGGCTGCCCGCCGGGGCCGCGTCGACGGCCCTGCTGATCGCCCTCGCCGGGCGGCACCGGCTCCGGCCCGCACCCCGCGGCCGGACGGCGGGCGGCGCGCCGGCGGCCACGAAGGCGGCCGGCGCGCAGGCCGCGGGCGCGGGCGAGCGGCTGCCGGAGCCGGAGCCGGCCCGCCGGTGACGGCGGTCACGGCAGTCACGGCAGTCACGGTGTACGACCATGACGGCTGACCGCACTGTCGGCCAGGCCTCTGCACGTTCCCCTTCCCGCAGCGCGGGCGCACAGCCGCCCGGGCGCTCAGCCCTGCTCGGCTCGGTCGGCCTGCTCGGCCCGGTCCGCCTGCTCCCCCGGCCCGGACCGGACCGATCCGGGTCGGCGCTACCGCCGAACGGGGGCGGGCCAGGTGTACTCGTACTCGGGCAGGGTGAACCCCGCCGGGAACTCGCAGTCGCGCTCGTCCGTGCGCCGCCCGCCCGCCCGCTCGTAGAAGGCCACCGCGCGGATGTTCGCCTGCAACACCTCCAGGTAGAGGTCCGCGCCGGGAAACCGTTCGGCACAGCGGGCCAGCGCGGCGTCCATGAGCCTGCCGCCGATGCCCCCACCGGTCAGACCGGGGCGCACGTGCAGGTTGTCGAGCAGGACCCGGCCCTCCGGCTGCGGGACGAGGTAGGCGAAGCCGACGGTCTCCCCCGCCAGTTCGGCGATCAGCAGCAGCGGGGTGTTGGCGGGCTCGCCGTAGTCGGCGTCCAGACGCAGCGCCCACAGTTCGCGCCGCTCGTCCGCAAGGCCGTCGCCGAGCGCCTCCGCCGGCATGATCCCGGTGTAGGCGGTGCGCCAGCTGGCCGCGTGCAGGGCTGCCACCGCGTCGGTGTCGGCGTCGGCGCCCGTCCTGATCGTCACGCCCGGAGCGTGCTGCGTCGTCATGTGACGAGCCTCCCACACCCCCACCTTGAACACGTTCAAACTCAGGGCTACAGTCATGCCCACAAGGTTTTGAACACGTTCGAAACGAGGTGGTCCCGATGGACTGCACTGTCGTCAGCTACGCCGTCTACCTGCCGATCGCCACCGGCCTGACCATCTGGGTGGCCCGCACACTGACCAAGAACGGCCGCATCTTCCTCGCCGACGTCTTCGCCGGCGACGAGAAGCTCGCGGACGCCGTGAACCACCTTCTGGTGGTCGGCTTCTACCTGCTCAACCTCGGCTTCGTAGCGCTCTGGATGAAGACCGACCAGCAGGTCATCGGCACCCAGGGCGTCTTCGACGCGCTGTCGATCAAGCTGGGCACGGTCCTGCTGGTACTCGGCGGGATGCACCTCGCCAACGTGTACGTCCTCAACCGGATCCGCCGCCGCGGCGCGCTGGAGCGCCAGCAGCGCCCGCCGGTCGCACCGCAGGGCTACACCGCCTACCAGCCGGCCCAGGGCTGAGGACGGTTCAGGTGACCACCGACCCCGCGCCGCAGGCGGAGCCGTCCGTCCCGCCACCGGTCACCCGGATCACCGTGCTGCACGACCCGGCCTGCCCGCTCTGCCGGCACCTCACGGCCTGGCTGCGCGGCCGGTACCAGCTGGTTCCGCTGGAGTTCGTGGCGGTCGCCTCGGCCGAGGCCCGCGAGCGGTTCCCCGGGCTCGACCACGACGCGACACTCGGCGAGATCACCGTCGTCGCCGACACCGGTGAGGTCTGGCGCGGCCCGCAGGCGTTCGTCATCTGCCTCTGGGCGCTCGCCGAGTACCGGCCGCTCGCCCGGCGGCTGAGCACCCCGACCGGACTGCCGGTGGCCAGGGCGGCGGCCTTCGCCGCCAGCAAGTACCGCGCGGCCGTGGGGGCCGGCCGCGCCGCACCGGGTGCGGAGGGGACATCCGGTACGGCGCGGCCCGGCGCGGTCGCGGGCCGGACGCAGTCTGCCGCCCACCCGGTCACAGACCCGTACGGCGAGCCGTACCGGCCCCCGGCGTACGGCTGTGTCGACGGCGCCTGCTCGGTCTCCGGCTAGGCTCAACGACCGTGGACGACGTGACACCGACGAACGGCGCGAACGGACAGCAGCAGGGCGAGCCCGGAGAGCAGGGCGCGACCGCGGGAGCCGACCTCTCCGTCAAGGGCACGGGCAGGCAGCCCGTGCCCAGCGGCGAGGTCCCCGGCGGCCGCGCGCTGCCCAAGACCGGCAAGAGCGAGCAGACCCGGGCGCTGATCCTGGAGACGGCCATGCGGCTGTTCAAGGAACGCGGCTACGACAAGACGACGATGCGGGCCATCGCCTCCGAGGCGGGTGTCTCGGTCGGCAACGCCTACTACTACTTCGAGTCGAAGGAATTCCTGATCCAGGGGTTCTACGACCAGATGACGTACCAGCACGCCGCCGACGCCAGAGCCCGGATGGCCGGGCGGACGGACTTCGCGGAGCGCCTGGAGATCGCCCTGATCTCGTGGATCGACTGCGCCGCGGAGTACCACGAGTTCGCCTCGCAGTTCTTCCGTACCGCGGCCGACCCGACCAGCTCGCTCAGCCCGTTCTCCAACGAGTCCCACCCGGCCCGCGCGACGGCGGTCGAGCTCTTCCGCGAGGTGCTGACCGGCTCCGACATCGCCGCCAAGCTCGACGCCGAACTCGCCGATCTGCTGCCCGACCTGCTCTGGCTGGACCTGATGATCGTGGTCCTCTACTGGGTGTTCGACCGCACCCCGGACACCGGGCGGACCCGCGAGTTCGTGCGCCGCTCGACGCCGATGACCGCACGGGTCATCAATCTCTCGCGCTACCGGGTGTTCCGCCCGATCGTCCGCGACGCCAAGGGCCTGATCCAGGACTTCATCCTGCCGACCATCGGCCGTACGGCGAGGCCGTAGTACCGCCGATGGTCGTGCGGTCCTGTGCACGACCGCACGACCGCACGACCGCACGACCATCGGCGGTACCACGGCCCAAAAGGCCAGGCTCAGAAGGCCAGACCCAGAATGCCGGTCTCAGAAGGTGTCCGGATTCCAGGCCAGCAGTGGCGTGCGCAGCAGCAGGTCGGCGGCGGCGACCGCGCCCGGGCGCAGCTCGCCGACCAGCCCGGCCGCCGCCAGCCGCGGGAGCGTCTCGCCGCCGAGGTAGAGCGCGCCGAGGGTCGAGGCGTCGAGCGCGAGGTCGGCGTCGTCGGCGGTGGGGGCACAGCGGCCGGTGCCGTCGGCGGCGACCTCCAGGGACCAGCGGCCCGCCGCGTAGCCCACCTCGTCCTCGACGTCCAGGACCACCCGTCCGGGCGCGCCGTACGTCCGGGCGTTGAAGGCCGCCTCGACGTCGAGCACCCGCAGCCACATGAAGTCGGCGTTCTCCGCGTACGGGGTGGCGGCGCGCGGATCGTTGAGCAGCAGCGGCAGCGGGTCGTCCGGGCCGATGTTCTCGACCACCACCCGGCGCACCCAGTCGACCGAGAAGGCGAACCGCCACAGGGCGACGGCGGTGACGCGGTCCATCGCCATGAAGTCGGTGACGGTGAGGGTGCAGTTGGGGTAGCTGCCGTCCCAGGTGTCATCGATCTTGTAGACCACCAGACCGGTGACGGTGCCCTCGGCGTCGCGGTGGACCGCGGCGAAGGGCTGCTTCCAGTCGAAGCCCGGCACAGTCACATCGCCGGTGTGGATCCGCCAGAACAGCTCGTCCCGGCCGATCGCGCCCGGCTGGGTGAGGCGCCAGCGCTCGTGCAGCTCCGGGCCGATCTTGCGCAGCTCCGCCATGGTGGCGAAGTCGATCCGGCCGCCGGGCTCCGAGGGAAGCTCCGCGCGCAGGCCGCCGGCCCGCAGCAGGTCGATGTTCCAGCCGTGGCCGCGGGTCGCCGGGCCGAATCCGTAGCGGCCGTAGATGTTGTACTCGGCGGCGATCAGGATGGCGACGGTGTTGCCACGGCGGCGCGCCTCGGCCAGATCCCGGCCCATCATCTCGCTCAGCACGCCGCGCCGGCGGTGGGTGGCGCTCACCGTGACGGCGGTGATCGCGTCGGCGTTGACGGTGGCGCCGCCGGGCACCGTCAGCTGGTTGTCGTAGCTGCGGAAGGTCGCGACGCAGGTTTCCCCGTCGTACGCGCCGAGCGTCCGGCCCTGGGTGAGCTGGAGGCGGCGCAGTTCGGTGCCGTCCTCGACGTGCGGCCGCAGGAAGCCGAGGGTGAGGGCCCGGTCCCACCCGGCGAGGTCGTCCTCGGTGATCGCCCGGATCACCACATCGTCTTCTCGGCCGGTGCCCGGATCGCGGGTCGCACCAAGCGCGTAAGTACCCATTCCGCCACCGTACGACCGGCCCCGCGCCCCCGGCATCCCATTTTCCGCGCCCCGCCGCCTCCCCCGCCTCCCCGAACGGCGGGCATGAGGAGCCGTTGCCTCCCGTCCTCGTCCCCGTCCCTGTCCCCGTCCCCGTCCCTGTCCCCGTCCCCGTCCCCGTCCCTGTCCCCGTCACGCAGCGTCCGCTGAACGCCCGCGAGCGGGCCGTGCACGCCCGTGGCAAAGGTGAAGCTCGCAACGCCCCTCTCCCGCGCAGGTGGCGGACACCCGATGGTCGGGCCGCAGGTTCTGGACGATGCTGATGCCGTGCGTCGAGCGACCTCCCCCACCATCCGGGCCCGCCTGCGGTCGGCCGCCCGGAGACGTCCGCCGGGCAGCACCGCCGCACCTCCGGCGACGCGGGCCCTCGGCCACAACCTGGCGCCCTGGGCCACGGCGTTGTCCGCCATCGCGGCAGCGATCGGCCTCTTCTTCAGCGCCACGGTGGCATCGTCGAGCGTGGACGCAACGCGCAAGCAGCTGGAGCGGGACCGGCGGGAACAGGCCGGACGGGTCAGCTACTGGACCGAGTGGGCCGGTGAGACCAGCGAGACGGTGATCATCGCGAACCGCTCGCTGGACCCGGTGACCCGGGTCGACCTGTGGTTCTACGCGCCGGACGCGGGCATTGATCCTGCTACCCACGAATGGATCTTCATGGGCTTCGACGCCATCCCGCCCTGCACCCGGCTGGTCTTCGCCGCCCAGGACATCGACGGCTTCCTCCGGGGCTACGGAGTCCTGCCGGGCGGGGCACCGATTCGGGCGGTCCAGTTCTTCGACAGCGACGGGAAGAACTGGTCGCGCGACCCGGACGGGCTCCGCTCGGCCGAGCACGAGAGGAACGACGGCGAAGATCTCCTCGCCGCACCCGCCAGGCAGGAGCCGGCCGAGCACTGCGACAAATGAGCGTCGCGTGGCGGCCACGCCGAGGCGAACCGGTGTCTCGTCGTCGTCCAGGGCCAGGCCGTCCAGGGTCCGGCCAGTGGGTGGCAGCCGACCGTCGACCGGATGGGACCGGCACCAGACCTTCTCCAAGGTCGGCGAGTTCCTGCACCAGGTGCGCGTTCGGGCGCGTCAGTCGGCGAACCCCGGCACCACCAGGCCGGACTCGTACGCGATCACCACCGCGTGGGTCCGGTTCTGCGCGCCGAGCTTGGTCAGCACGTTTCCCGACGTGGGTCTTGACCGTCTCCAGGCTCACGGTGAGCGAGTCCGCGATCTCCGGGTTGGACAGGCCGGTGGCCCATCGACCGCAGCACCTCCTCCTCCCGCCCCGTCAGCGCCGCCTTCGGCAACGCCTCGGCGGAGCCCAGCGGGCGGGCGGCGACCGTCCGGCGCAGTGCCGCCGGGAAGAGGATCGCCTCCCCCGCCGCCACCACCCGCACGGCCTCCGCGATCTGCCGCCCCGGCTACCGCCGGGCCCGGGGCGTCCTCAGGTGCGGGTGCGGGTGCAGGTAGCGGTGCGGCGCCCGGGGTTCCGGCCCCGTGCCGGCCGACGGCTCCTGCGGGGCCGGTCCGCCGGCGCGGACGCCGTACGTCCTGCTGCGTCCGGCCCGTACCGTACGGCGGCGCTGCCGGGCGCGGTCCTGGCGGCCGGGCTGCCCGTGCTCCACCGCACCGCCGCCGGCCGTACCGGGCCCGGGGGCGCCGGCCGCCGAGCGCCGGTCGGCGAGCCGGGCCGAGCGACGGGCCAGGGCGCGGGCCTCGTGGGCGTCCAGGTGTGCGGTGGCGCGGGCGGCCATCCGCTCGGCGACCCGGTGGGTCGCGGTGTGGTGGGCGGGGACCTTGTCAGGGGCGCCGGCGATCAGGTCGAAGACCCAGGTGCGCGCCCGGTCCGCGCGCCGGTGCAGCAGGCGTTCACGCCGGAGCGCCCGGGCCCGGCGGCGCGGGCGGGTGGCGTAGCGCCAGCGCGCCCACGGGCTGCTCGGGCGGGCCAGCCGGATGGCGCCGATCCAGGACAGACCGGGCACCATGATGCCCAGCAGCCCCGTCCAGACCTTGCCCTTGACCAGGGCGATGATCGACACCAGCGCGTTCACCGAGATCACCGCGACCAGGCCCCAGCGGGTCTCCTGACTGGGCACCACCCCGAGCGGCACGTAGCCGGTGAGCAGCAGTGCGGTGAACAGGATGCCGAAGATCACCGCGTCCACGGACTTGCGGCCCTGCTCGCTCCAGTACACGTCGTCCAGGTGCAGGATCAGCGCGAACTCGTCCAGCACCAGGCCGCAGCCGATGCCGAAGCAGAACCCGAAGCCGTCGATCCACGGGTGTCCGCCGTTGGTGGCGAACACGCCGACGCCGCCGACCAGCAGGAAGCCCAGGCCGAAGACCATGTGGTGGATGTGCAGGCCGCCCGGGGTGATGTTGCCGGGCCACCAGCGGACCTTGGCGCGGATCATCCGCACGCTGACCCGGATGCAGACGAAGGACGTGATGAACCCCACCAGCAGCAGGAAGAGCGGCTGCTTGTGCGCCGCCACGATGTGCTCGTGGTAGCCGTCCAGCAGGGTCCTGATCATTGGTCGTACCTTCGTTCCAGGTGCTGCTCCGGGACTGCGCCCGGCTGACGTGCGCTCAGAAGCCTCGGGTGCGCTTCGCCGCCCGCCTGGGCAGCGCCGGGTAGAGCTCGGGCCGCTCCGCGCCGCCGGGGATCTTCATGAACAGACGCGCGACCTCGCCTCCGAGGTTGACCCCGATGGCCAGGGCCATGGCGAGCGCGGCCGCCCGGCTGATCGAGACCAGGCCCGCGCTGGAGTGCCCCTGGGCGAAGGAGAGCATCCCCAGGTAGATCGCGGAGCCCGGCATCAGCGGGCCGATCGCGGCCGTGACGTACGGCAGTGCGGAGGCGTAGCGATAGCGGGCCATCAGCTGGCCGAAGAGGCCCACCAGTCCGGCGGCGACGCCGGTGGCGACTATCGGCGAGACGTCGGCGTTGACCAGCACTCCGTAGCTCGACCAGCCGATCGCGCTGTTGAGGGTGACCAGCGCCAGGCTCCTGCGGTCGGTCTGCAGCAGCATCGCGAAGGCCAGCGCCAGCACCATCGCGGCGACCAGCTGGACGGGCGGGTAGTCCACCCCGACCAGGCTCGCGTCCGGATTGAGGTTGGAGATGAAGCCGACCCCGGCGTAGAGGATCAGCATCACGCCGATCACGATGCCCGCCACCAGGTAGATCACCTCCAGCAGCCGGGCGGCGGCGGTGATGTAGAAGCCGGTCAGGCCGTCCTGGACGGCGGCGACCATGGCCCGGCCCGGCAGCAGCGCGAACAGCCCGCCGGTGATGACCACCGAGCCGCGCAGGCCGAGGTCGATGAACGAGAGGATGATGCCGGAGAGGGCGGCCGGCATCGCTGCGACCACGAACTGGTAGAACTCGGGCAGCCCGCGCCGGGCGATCAGCGAGGCCAGCCGGTCGCCGAGGATGGCGGCGACGAAGGCGTTGGCGAACACCAGCCAGGCCTTGCCGTCGATCCGCCCGCCGACCAGGAAGGTCGCCGCGCCGGCCAGCAGCCCGGTGGTGAGCGAGAGCAGCCAGACCGGGTACGGGTGCCGGTTGCGGCGGATCACGGCGAGCCGGCGGTACGCGTCGTTGACCGTCACCTCCTCGGCCGTGATGTCGGCGACCAGCTTGTAGACGGCGGCGAGGCGGGTGTAGTCGGAGGTACGGCGGCGGACCACCCGGTCGGCGGTGACGGGCGCGTCGACCAGCGAGGGCTGGTAGGAGATGCCGATCAGGGTGAAGGTGACCTGCGGCTCGCAGCGGTCCAGCGCGTAGGCGTGCGCGATGCCGAGCATGGCCGCCTCCACGTCCTCGGCGGCCTCGCCGCTGGCGAGCAGCAGCTCGCCGATGCGCAGGGTGAGGTCGAGGATGCGCGGGACGTTCTTGGCGTGGACCTCGGGCGGGCGCTCCTGCGTGGGGGTGCGCTCGTAGCCGGGGCGCTCGTGCATGGGTGTGCGCAGCAGGGTGCGCATCCGGTCGGGCCAGGGCGCGGCGCCGGGCGCGCCGGCGTTCAGCATCGGGATGCCGGTGGGCGGCGTGTAGCCGGCGGCGCGCCAGTCCTCGGGGGTGAGGGTGTCCTCCGCGCCGGTCGCCCGGCTCTCGCGCGCCGGAGTGTCCCGGGCGGGGGTGTCGTACGGCGCGGGGTCGTAGGACGCGGGGTCGTAGGGCATGTCGTCGTCGGTCCGCGCGGGGCCGTACGGCGCGGCGTCGAGCGCCGGGGCCGGGCCGGCCGGCGCGTCGCGGGCCTCGACCGCCGGGGTCAGCAGGCCCTCCGTCTCCAGGGCCGCCGGGGCGAGCGGGATGACGGTGGTGGGATCGGCGGCCGGCGCCGGGTGGCCGAGCAGACCCTCGGTGGGCGGCGCCTTGGACGGATGGACGGGCTCGCCGGACTGGACCTGCCCGGCCGGGCTCGCGGCGCGGGTGGGCCGGGCCGCTCTGCCGCCCCTGGCTCTCTTGCCGCCACCCGGCCGGCCCCGCTTCGGCACTTCCCGCTCCTCGCCCCTGGTGGCAGTCCACCGTTCGATCTCCGCCTACACCTTGCCTGATCGAACCACGGGACGCACATATACGCGGCGGCGGGCCCGCCCGCCCCGGGAGGACCAGCCGGCGCAGACCACGACCGCGCCCCGGACCGAGGCCACCCGCCGCCCGCCGGGAAGCGGGAAACGGGAGGCACGCGGCCGGAGGCACGACCCGACAGGCAAGAGGCGAGAGGCGAGGGCCGCGCCTCAGAGGCCGTAGCGCTCGGCGATCTCCTCGTGCCCGGCGGTGTCCACCCCCGCCGTCCTGGCCAGCTCCAGCCAGGCGAGCGGGTGCGGCCAGTGCGCGGTGAGCCGGCGCAGCAGGGCGTCCGCGTCGGCGGCCTGGGCCGTGGGCGGCACCCCGAGCGCCGCGTAGACACCCGGCAGCATCGCGTCCTCGTCCTCGGGGTCGGTGATCGTGTACTCGTCCCCGCTGTAGACCCAGACGCCGTACCCGGCCTGGGCCAGCGCGTCGCGGAAGGCCCGCCATGCCTCGTCCCCGGGCCAGCCGCCGTCGATCCAGTAGGTGGTGTAGCCCGCCGGGTCGAGCAGGGCGAGGTAGCGGAAGGTCGGGCGCCAGCGCTCCCGCTCGGGGGTGCCCTCCTCCGGAACGGGCTCCAGCAGCGCGGGGCCGAAGACCACCACGTCGTGGTGGTTGACGGCCAGCTCCTCGCCGAGCACCGGCAGGATGCGCGCCGTGGCCGGGCCGGTGCGCACCGCCGGGAGGTCGACGGTGGAGCCGTTGGCCCGGGTCGCCCGGACGGCGATCAGCTGCCACTCCTCCTCGACCGGCCCCTCGGGCTCGTCGAACTCAATGCCGAGCAGGGCGCCGGCGCGGCGCACCGCCGCCCAGTCCCGGTTGACGGTGGCGGCGGTGATCAGACGCCAGAGATCGGGCTCCTGGACGGTGCGGTGCTGCTCCTCGGGCTCGGCGCCTTCGGCCGGCGGGGCGTGCACCAGCAGCTCCTCGTAGAGCCGCTGTGCCTCGGCGTGGTCGCCCAGCTCGGTCGCGGCGGCGGCGGCCAGCCGACGGGTGTTGATCCGGTCGGGCTCCCGCGCCAGCAGCAGGGCGCACTGTTCGCCGACCTCGGCCCAGCGGCTCTCGGCGGCGGCCCAGCGGGCCCGTGTCCAGTACGCGTCGGCCGGGCGGGTGGCCATCAGGCGGTCGGCCAGGCGCCGTACGCCCTCGCCGTCCCGGGCCTCGATCAGGGCGGAGCCCAGCATGCCGACCAGGTGCTCGTGGCCCGGGTCGGCGTCCAGGCGCTGCCACAGCAGCTCGGAGGCGGCCCGGGCGTGGCCGAGGCCGCCGAGCACGCCGGCCAGGTTGAGTACCAGGTCGGTGGCGTCGGCCGCCGGACCCCGGTGCCGCTCCAGCGCGGCGGCGATCAGGTCGGCCTCGGCCTCGGACGCGCCGCCCTGCTCGCGCCCGGCGAGCAGTTCGATCAGCTCCCCCGGCGGCACGGGCAGCTCCGGTACGGGCAGGGCCTCGGCGGCCGCCCGCAGCTCGGCGATCTGCTCGGCCACGCCCTCGGTGCGGCGCAGCTGGGCGAGCTTGCGCTCGCCGGTGCCGGCCAGCGTCAGCGCGACGGTACGGGCGCCGCGCCGCAGGGCCAGCCGGCCGGCCGTCAGCAGCAGGTCCACGCAGGGGCGGTGGGAGCCGGCCGTGTCCAGGTAGCCGACCCAGTGCGCCAGCGCGGCGCCCAGCTCGGTGTCGTTCTCGCGGGCGCCGGCGGAGACGAGCAGCTCGACCGTCTCGGCCCAGGCGTGCCGGAGGTTGGCGTGCTCCGCGGCCTGCGCCATGGTGGGCAGCAGGGCGAGGGCCTCGTCGGTGCGGCCGAGGCCGGCCAGCGCGCGGGCCCGCAGCAGGGCGCCCCAGCGGCGGTCGCTGCCGTCGATCTCCTGGCCACGGGCGCGCTCGGCCTGTTCGGCGGCGTCGATCACGGCGAGGACGTCCTCGTGCCGGCCGAGCAGGTGCAGCGTCCCGGCCCTGGACTGGTGGAAGCGCAGGGAGAGCCGCTGGCCGGCGGACTGCATCCGGGCGCCGGCGGCGTCGAGCCGGGCGAGCGCCTCGGCGGGGCGGTCGTCGTCCTCCAGCGCGTCGGAGTACTCCCGGGAGAGGCAGTCGTAGCAGGCGCGGCTCGGTTCGATCCGCTCCAGGGTCTCTCCCAGGACGGCCAGCCGCTCCTGGACGTACCCGGGGCCGTCGACCCGGGCGTGGCAGATCGCGAAGTCCTGCACGGTGCAGACGGACTGGGGGCAGCTCGCGGTCTCCTCGCGGTGCGCGAACTCCAGCAGGTCCACCGCCTCGGGGAGGGCCTGCTCGCCCTGGTTGCGCTTGTTCAGCAGGTTCTGCATCCGCCAGTGCCTGAGATAGACCTCGACCCAGGGGAGGTTCAGCGCACGGGCCGAGGCCAGCGCCTCCGGGAACACGGCGTCGAGCTGGTCGTCGCGGCCCTCGTTGGCGTGGCCGGGGATCTCGTAGATGGCGTTGGCCAGGCGGTGGTGGCCCGCCTCGGCCAGCTGGTTGTGGGTGTCGTGGACCCAGGCCCAGATGTCGGTGGTCATGCGGTCTCCCCCTGCGGGTGGTGCCGTGCGCCCTCGGAAGCGCTGTCGGACAGTGTGCGGCCGGCCACTGACAGTCCGTCCGCTCTCATGCCGGCTCGCCGTCGGAGAGGGGGCCGGGGCTGTCCGGGACGGCGGGCAGTCCGGCCGGGACGGCAGCGGTCAGGGCCGAGACGGCCGTCCCGATGCCGGCCAGCGCGGCGGTCAGGTCGCCGCCCGCCGAGCCGGAGGCGGTCGCCATGATCACCTTGAGCGAGCGCAGCAGGCCCGCGGCGGTGGCGCTGCCGGTGTGCCCGGCGCGGTAGGCGGTGAGCAGGTCCTGGACGGCGGGCGAGGCCAGGTTGAGGTAGAGCCTGGCCCGTACCTCGCCGTCGGTGCGGGCGGTGAAGGCGCGGGCCAGGCGCAGCGCGGCGGACGGGATCCGGGCGTCCGCCTGGTCGTCCTCGATCCTGGCCTTGAGCTCGGCCTCCCGGTCGGGTACCAGCACCAGCGGCAGGCCGGGCGGGTCGAACCGGGCCGGGACGAGCTGTTCGCCCTCGTCCGCGAGCGCGGCGCAGAGCCAGGCGCCCTCCTCGGCGGGCAGCGGGCGTTCGGGGTCGCGGAACAGCTCGCGGTTGCCGCTCGCGCTGCCGAGCTCGACGATCCGGCAGCCCCGCAGCTGGCAGTAACGGCGCAGGAACGGCAGCACGGCGTACCGGTCGCCGCGCGCGATCGGGACCTGCATGGCGCGGTAGAGCATCTCCTCGAAGCCGCCGCCGCTGCCGAGCGCCACGTGTACCGCTCCGCCGCCCGCTCCGCCCTCGCTGGCGGCCCGCAGCGCACCGGCCGTCAGGTCGCCCTGCGAGGTGGGGACGGGCACGTCGTCGGCGAGCAGGGTGAACAGCCGGTCGTCGCACAGGGCGGCGCCGAGCAGGTCCTGCCCGTGCCGGGCGAGGATCCGGCGCCAGGCGGCCGGGCGCAGCCGGGCGGTCTCGTGGAGGCCCGCCACGATGGCGTCGGTGAGGGTCTGCTGGAGGGCGCGGTAGTGGTCGTCGCGCTGGAGGTCCTCGCGGCTGGCGGTGGGGGTGAGGCGGCTGGACTCGATCACTCCGCCGATGAAGCCGGCCCAGCCGGGCAGCAGGTCGCGGGCGTCCTCGGCGAGCAGCATGCCGCGCAGGTGGACCGACAGGTCCCGGTTGTCGCTGCTGCCGTAGGTGCCGCCGTCCTGGACCCAGAGCAGGCCGATCGCGTCGGTGCCGCCGTCCACCGGATCGACGGGGAAGGCGGTGAGCGGCTCGAAGCGGCGGCCGAAGGTGGTGGCGAAGCGCATCCGCGCCTCGTACTGGTCACCGGGCACCGGCTGCCGCCAGGGCACCGGGACGTTGTTGACGGGCTGCTCGTCCTCGCCGACGTGGACCGGAATGGGCAGCAGGACGCAGTAGCGGGCGAGCACCTCGCGCAGCGCGTACTCGTCGGCGAGGTGGGCGTGTTCGGGTTTCAGGGCCAGCTCGACGACGGTGCCGGGGGTGGGCCGGGCGGCGACCGGTTCGACGCTGTACTGCTCGCCGCCGCGGCTGCGGTAGCGGTGGCCGAGGTCGGGTTCGCGGTGCGAGGTGGTGGTGACGGTGACCTCGCGGGCGACCGAGAAGGCGGAGAGGAAGCCGAGTCCGAACGCGCCGATCAGCTCGTCGTTGCCGGTGACCTCGCGCAGCAGCCGGGTGTAGCCGGTGCCGACGGTGGCCAGGTAGGCGTGGATCTCCGGTTCGGTCAGGCCGGCGCCGGTGTCCTCGATGCTCACCAGAGCGCGGGCGGCGTCGCCGCGGACCCGGATCAGCGGCCGGTGCGCGCCCTGCGGGTCCTCCAGACGGCGGCGGGTGTGGGAGTCGTGGGCGTTCTGGACGAGTTCGCGCAGGGCGACCAGTGGGGTGGAGTAGAGGTGCGTGGCGAGGACGCTCACCAGTCCGCCGAGATCGACCTCGGTCGTTCGCAGTTCCTCGGCGGGCGCGGGGTCGGGGCGGAGACCTTCAGACATGGGTCCAGAGTCTGCCAGTACGACCAATACGCAGACCATCCGATATCCAGCGCATCCTTCGGTCAACCGGGAGTTGACGTCGGCCGGTCACCCGACCGGCCCTCCCAGCAGGCCCAACGCACCTCCGTCCGGGGGAACTTCACTGTCTCGGCGCACCCACGCGAACCCGCCGCCCGTTGCGACCTTATGCCTTCTTCATGACACCATCGGGCGAATTGCCACCCATTCGGTGGAACTGGCCGTGTAGGCCGGTGAATGCTGAGTGTGCGACGCCAGGCAACGGCGCGACCGGGGCGGCCACCTCGGATCAGCCGATCTCGCACCACCTCACCAGGAGACCATCGTGTCCCGAATTCGCACAGTCGCCGCCGTCACCGCCCTCGGGGCGTTCCTGCTCGCGGGCGTCGGCACCGCCCAGGCCGACAACGGCGCCGGCTCCGACCACCACGCCAACAGCAGCGTGGTGAGCAACGTGGGCTCCGGCAACATCGTCGGGGGCGTGCACGGCAACGGCAACGCCGCGCAGCAGACGGCCACCGGCTCCGGCGGCAGCAACCAGAACAACACCCTCGGGGTGGCGGGCAACTCCGGCGGCGTCGGCGTCGCGCAGGGCAACGGCAACCTCTCGGACGAGGTCTACTACCCCGTCGTCCTCGACTAGGCCGCCGCACGGGCCGGCCGTCGGCAGCGGGCAGGCGGCGGTGGCCGCACCCCCGGGGACCCGCCCCACCAGCGCGGGGGCGGGCACCCGGCGCGGCACCCTCCACCACCACCCCGACGGCCTACGACACCCGGCGGGGGCGGGCCACCACGGCCCGCCCCCGCCGACCTGTGTCCGCCGGCGAGGGCGCGCTACGAACGGCCGCGGACACCGTCGTTGACCAGCGCGGACATCGCGCGCACGCTGGTTGCGCGGGGTCGGCGCGGACTATGGACAGCCGAAGCTACCGGGGATTAACTTGTCCAGCGGTCAACTACGCCCCCGACAGCGCGCCGGCCCGCCCAGCCGCGGCGCCACCGCCCGGCGGGAGCGCCACCGAAGGGAGCCCCACCGTGCGCCGCACCGTGTTCGACGAGAACCACGAGGCCTTCCGGGAGACGATCCGGGACTTCATCGCCAAGGAGGTCGTGCCGGTCTACGAGAGCTGGGAGAGCGCCGGCCACCCGCCGCGCGACTTCTACCGCAAGCTCGGCGCACTGGGCGTCTTCGGCATCGAGGTCCCCGAGGAGTACGGCGGCGCCGGCGAGACGGGCTTCAAGTACCAGGCCGTCGTCACCGAGGAGACCGCCCGCGCGGGCGTGAGCTTCGGCTCCGCCGGGGTGCACACCGGCCTGGTGCTGCCGTACCTGCTGGAGTACGCGAACGAGGAGCAGAAGCGCCGGTGGCTGCCGGGGTTCGTCTCCGGCGACATCATGACGGCCATCGCGATGACCGAGCCGGGCGCCGGCTCCGACCTCGCCGGTATCACCACCACCGCCAGACTCTCCGCGGACGGCACCCACTACGTCCTCAACGGCGCCAAGACCTTCATCACCGGCGGCGTGCTGGCCGACCTGGTGCTGGTGGTCTGCCGCACCTCGCCGTACGACCCGGCCGACCGCCGGGCGGGCCTGTCGATCCTGTGCTTGGACACCACCGCCGAGGGCTACAGCGTCGGGCGCAAGCTCCAGAAGATCGGGCTGCGCACCTCCGACACCGCCGAACTCGCCTTCAGCGACGTCCGGGTGCCGGTGGAGAACCTGCTGGGCGAGGAGGGCCTGGCCTTCGGCTACCTCACCCACAACCTGGTGCAGGAGCGGCTGGCGATCGCGGTGGGCGCGTACGCGGCATCGGCGGCGGCCGTCCGCTTCACCGTGCAGTACGTCAAGGACCGCAAGGTCTTCGGCAAGGCGGTGGCCGAGTTCCAGAACACCAAGTTCTCACTGGCCGACTGCCAGGCCCAGGTGCTCGCCCAGCAGTCGATGATCGACCGGGCCCTGGAGCTCTACCAGCAGGGCGGGTTGACCGTGGCGGACGCCGCGGCGGCCAAGCTGTTCTGCACCGAGTCCGCCTCCGAGCTGATCGACAAGTGCCTTCAGCTGCACGGCGGTTACGGGTACATCCTGGAGTACCCGATCGCCCGGCTCTACACCGACAACCGGGTGTTCCGGATCTACGGAGGCACCAGCGAGGTCATGCGCTCGATCATCGCCAAGTCGATGGGGCTGTAGCACCGTCGCGACGGGACACCGCAGAGCGCGACACCACGTGACGGGGCACCGCAGGGCGCGACACCACGTGACGCCACGGCGCACCGCGACGCCCGTCACGACAGGCCCCACCCCGACGACCGCCGCCACGCAGCGGGCCGCGCACCCTCGCCCGGCCCGCTGCCACCGGCTCGGCCGGCGTCAGTTTTTCGAGGACACGTCGTGCGCGTTGCGCCAGGTCTCCCAGCCGGCCGCCTTGGCGGCCACCGAGGCCTCCTTGGCGTGGTGCAGCGCCCGGTGCGCCCGCTCGGCGGGCGGCGTGTCCATCTGCCGCACCCAGCCCCGGCCGGCCGAGGCCAGCGCCACACACACCATGGCCGCACCGGCCAGCCCGACCAGCGCGCCGGCACCGGTGAGGACGACCCCGCCGATCATGAGCGGACGGTTGATCTGGAACCCGCTGAAGACATTCTGATTCGCCATGTCTCCACCATGGGCGAGACCGGCCACCCCCGCACCCCGAGCGCCACCCGATGTGCGCCACCGGTGGCACCCGGGCGCCGGGCCCGGGGTGCGCGAGCCGTCCGGTCGGCTCTAGGGTCGCGAACGGGGCCCCTCCAGGAGGACGCGATGGAAGATCTCGTACAGCTCGCCGACGAGCAGGCCGCCAAGGCCGCCGCCAGCGCGCACGGACGCAGCGCCCACCTGCTGATCCATGACGGGCCGCTGCGCCAGACGGTGATCGCGCTCACCGCCGGCACCGCGCTGGACGAACACAACGCGCCGGTCGCCGCCAGCCTCCAGGTGCTGCGGGGGCGGGTCTCGCTGACCATCACGGGCCGGCGCGAGGAGCTGTCCACGGGCCAGCTGCACCCGATCCCGCAGGAGCGGCACGGGCTGCTGGCCCACGTGGACTCGGTCGTCCTGCTGACCGCCGTCACCAACTAGCGCGGCACCCGGGCCTGTTCCCCCGTCAGCACGTCGCCGGCCAGCAGCCGCAGGCCCTGGAGGATGTCACCGCCAGCGGGCGCCTGGTCGGGCGCGGCAAGCCACTGGGCCGCCAGACCCGCCAGCAGTGACTGGTAGAAGCTGCCGCGGGCCAGCTCCTCCTCGGTGTCGGGCACCTCCTCGACGCCCTGGAAGAGTGCCGACAGCCCGAGCCGGGCGGTGCGCTGCGCGGCGCCGAGCGACTCCTTGAGGTCCGGCAGGTGCTCCACCTGGCTGATCGCCTCGAACTGGGCGGCCCACAGGCCCCGGTGCTCGGAGAAGGTCTTCAGCACGTCGTCCCAGACCGCGGCGAACCGCTCCTGCGGGTCCTGCCCGGCCTCGCCGGCACCGGCCACGGCGGCGGCGAGGGCCTCACCCCACTCGCCGGTGGCCTCGATCAGCGCCAGGCTGAGCAGCGCGTCCTTGGAGCCGAAGTGGTAGCCGATGGCCGCCAGGCTGACGCCGGAGGAGGCGGCGATGTCCCGGGCGGTGGTGCGCCCGTAGCCCTTCTCGTAGAGGCAGCGCTTGGCCCCGGCCAGCAGGTCTTCTCGATTTCCCATGCCCGAAGGCTACGCCAGATCTGTACAGGCGTCTTGCACGAACGAGCCAGACGAACGAACCAGACGGACGAGTGAGACGAATGTACTAGACAAACGTCTGACACGCCCGTACCGTCTTCCTCATGACCGCAACCAACGGCCTCGCCGGCCGCCGCGAATGGACCGGCCTCGCCGTCCTCCTGCTCCCGACCCTCGTCCTCACCATGGACATGGGCGTCCTCTTCTTCGCCGTCCCGTTCATCAGCACGAGCCTGGCGCCGAGCGGCACCCAGCAGCTGTGGATCATGGACATGTACTCGTTCCTGCTCGCCGGACTGCTGATCACGATGGGCGCCCTGGGCGACCGGATCGGCCGCCGCCGGCTGCTGATGATCGGCGCCACCGGCTTCATCGGCGCCTCGCTGCTCGCCGCCCACGCGGGCGGGGCGGGTGAGCTGATCGCGGCCCGGGCCCTGCTCGGCATCGCCGGGGCGACCGTGATGCCCTCCACGCTGGCGCTGATCCGCAACATGTTCCTCGACCCGAAGCAGCGTCAGATCGCGCTCGGCGCCTGGGGTGCCGTGCTCACCGCCGGGGCCACCCTCGGCCCGGTGGTCGGCGGCCTGCTGCTCGACCACTACTGGTGGGGCTCGGTCTTCCTGATCGCGATCCCGGTGATGCTGCTCGTCCTGCTCGCCGCCCCGGTGCTGCTGCCCGAGTACCGCGCCCCCCGCAGCGGCAGCTTCGACCTGGCCGGCGCCGCGCTCTCGCTGGCCGCGATCCTTCCGCTCGTCTACGGCATCAAGACCCTCTCGGTCGAGGGCTGGAGCCTGCTGCCGGCGCTCGCCGTCCCGGCCGGACTGCTGCTCGGCGCCGCGTTCGTGCACCGCCAGCGCACCGCCGCGAACCCGCTGCTCGACCTGAGCCTGTTCAGGATCCGCGCCTTCAGCGGGGCGATCAGCGTCAACACCGTCGCGATGTTCGCGATGATGGGCTTCACCCTCTTCACCTCGCAGTACCTTCAGCTGGTCAAGGGCATGAGCCCGTTCACCGCCTCGCTCTGGGCGCTGGTGCCGAGCGTCGGGGTCGGCGCGGCGGTCGGGATCTCCGGCGCCCTGGCCGGCCGGGTCCGCCCGGCGATCCTGATGACCGGCGGCTTCCTGATCGGGGCCGTGGGCTTCGCGATGATGACCCAGGTCGGCGCCCACTCCCCGCTCTACCTGATCCTCACGGCCGCCGGCGTCCTGGCCGCCGGCACCGTCGGCACCATGACGCTCACCGCCGAGATGGTCGTCTCCGCGGCTCCGGCCGAGCGGGCCGGTGTCGCCTCCGCCACCTCGGAGACCGCGGTCGAGCTCGGCAGCTCGATGGGTATCGCCCTGCTCGGCGCGGCCGGCGCCGCCGCCTACCGGACCCAGCTGGAGGACCGGCTTCCGGCGGGCCTGCCCGACGGCGCGGCCCGGGCCGCGCAGGACACGCTGGGCGGCGCCGTCGCCGCGGCCGGCGAGCTGCCGGGCCGGCTGGGCGGCGACCTGCTGGAGGTCACCCGCACCGCGTTCACCGACGGTATGCACCTCGCGGCGGTGGTCGGGCTGGTCTTCACGATCGGCGCCTCCGCCCTCGCCTACGGCCTGATGAGGCACCTGCCGGTGCAGGGTGCCGGCGCGACGAAGGCCGAAGCCGGATCCGCCGAGACCGCCGAACCCACCGCGGCCGGTACCCGCTGACCCCACCGGTCGACCGACCGGCCGAGCCACCGGTCGGCCCACCGGTCGGTGCCGGAGGAATCGGCGAGGCCCCTCCGGCACCGGCCGGGCAACCGACCCCCACCTGGTGGCGAGAGCCCTGAACGCGAGTCCCCTCCCCACGGAGGGGACTCGCGCGTTCGCCGCCCGCCCCTCCCGCCGCAACCCGCGCTGCGCGCAGCGGGCGGCTCGCCTAGGGTCGCCAGCAACAGCCACGACCACCCGCTGGAGACCCGCCCCGATGCCGGAACCCGCCTGGCGCCGCGAGGACGAGGAGCCGGACTACCGCTTCTCGCTCGCCAACGAGCGGACCTTCCTGGCCTGGGTCAGGACGGCGCTGGGCCTGCTCGCCGGCGGGGTCGCGATCGACCAGCTCGCCACCGACCTCGCACCGGCGGCGCTGCGGACGGCGCTGGCGGCGGTCTGCGCGCTCGGCGGGGCGGTGCTGGCGGCCCTGGCGTACCGCCGCTGGTCGGCGGTCGAACGGGCGATGCGCGCGGGCAATCCGCTGCCGCACACGCCGGTGCTGATCATGCTGGCGGTCGGTGTGGCCCTCATCGCCGCGGTCTTCTGCGTACTGATCGTCAGGAACGCCTGAGTCCAGGCGACGGCGTCCGGCCCGGCCGGCCGGACTCCTCGGCGGCACCTGGTCTTTGACCAGCGTTTCCCGGCCGGTGTATACGTTCTCCGGTTTAGCCAGGCATACTGGCCAGGTCGGGCGACCCGCTCGGCACAACGGCGAGAATCGAAAGGACCGGTGGTCAGGGATGCTGCGTAACGGTCTGGAGCCCTGGCACGTCCTAGTAGTGCTGGCTGTCGTCATCCTGCTCTTCGGCTCGAAGAAGCTGCCCGAGATGGCTCGGGGCCTCGGCAAGTCGATGCGCATCCTGAAGGCCGAGACCAAGGCCCTTCGTGAGGACGACGCCCCCGCCGAGGGCTCCACCCAGAACGGCACCGCCGCGTCCACCGCGTCGCAGCCCGCCGACCAGCCGCGTCCGGCCGTCACGCCGACGAACGTGACCACGGCGGCCGAGACCAACAAGTCGGCCACCACCGCCTGAGCAGGCACCCCACGCTTCCGGAGCCCGCGACCCGTCAACGGACGGGTCGCGGGCTCTGTCGCCTGTCCGGGCGGTTCTGCCCCTCCCCGAGGCCTCCGGGGCGGCCCTGACACACCATGCCCTCCGAGCACCGCCGGCCGGCAGCCCGACCCGATCCGTCGCAGTGGGGTTCCCGGACGGTCCGGGCGGCCGCTGAGACCGGACCCGGGCCGGGGCCCGGTCAGTCGGGGTCGGCGGCGGCGAGCACCTTCGGCTCGGCCACCCGCGGCACCGCCGCCGCGGTGGGCGCGGCGATCCGCACCGCGCGCCCCGGCCGGCGGATGAACAGTGCGGCCAGCGCACCCGCGAGCACCACCGCGACGCCGAGCCAGAGCGACTGCCGCAGCCCGTCCTCGAAGGCCGAGCGGGGCCCGTGGGACAGCCCGGCGTCGAAGGCGTGGGTGAAGACGGTGGTCAGCACCGCGATCCCCAGCGCACCGCCGAACTCGCGGACGGTGTTGTTCACCCCCGAGGCCTTGTTGTGCTCGTGCTCCGCCACGCTGCCGATCACCGTGGCCGGCACCGCCGCGAACACCAGGCCCATCCCCACCCCGGCCAGGGCCAGCGCGGGCACCAGCGCCGGGTACGAGACGTCCGGGCCGATCAGCAGCGCGATCCAGCCGAGCGCGGCCGCCTGCATGGCGCAGCCGAGCGCCTGGAGGATGCCGCCCCCGACCCTGGGGACCAGCGCGCTGGCGATCGGCACCACGATCATCGGCGCGGCCGTCCAGGGCAGCGTGCGCAGCCCGGCGCCGAACGGCGTGTAGCCCATCGGGCCCTGCATGAACTGGGCGAGGAAGAAGATCGAGCCGAAGACCCCGAAGTACATCGCCAGCGAGACGGCGTTGCTGAGCATGAACGGCCTGATCCGGTACATCGCCAGCGGCACCAGCGGCTCGGGCACCCGGCGCTCGTGGACGGCGAAGACCGTCAGCAGCAGCCCGGCGGCGGCGAGCCCGCCCAGCGTACGGGCTCCGCCCCAGCCGTGGTCGGCGGCGCCGACGATGCCCCAGACCGCGCTGACCACGGCCGAGGTGGCCAGCAGGATGCCGGTCACGTCCAGTGCCGCGGCCCGGCCCCGGCTCTCCCGGATCGCCCACAGGGCGAGCGGGAGGGCGGCCAGGCCCACCGGCACGTTGATCCAGAAGATCCAGTGCCAGTCCAGCCCCTCGGTGACCAGGCCGCCGGCCAGCGGGCCGACCGCGACGCCCAGACCGTTGACCCCACCCCAGACACCGACGGCCAGCGCCCGGCGGGCGGGCGGGACGGCGGCCACGGCCAGCGTCAACGAGACCGGCAGGATCGCCGCCGCACCCGCGCCCTGGAGCACCCGGGCGGCGACCAGCTGGCCGGCGGAGTCCGCCAGGCCGCAGGCGGCGGACCCCAGGGTGAAGAGCAGGATGCCCCAGACGAAGATCCGCCGGCGCCCGAAGCGGTCGCCCAGCGCCGCCCCGGCCAGCAGCAGCCCGGCGAAGGCGAGCACATAGCCGTTCACCACCCACTGGAGTTCGGCCTGGCCGACATGGAAGTCCGCGCTCATCTCGGTGAGCGCGTTGGTCACCACGAGGTTGTCGAGGGACACCATGAACATCGGGATCGAGGTCGCCAGCAGCGCCCAGAGCGCTCCCGGCCGGTTCTTCTGCATGACCGGTCCTTCTGATGGATAGTGGAGCTGCCCGTTTTGGATAGCAGACAGCATAGGTATCTATATAGGGTGACCGCAAGAGGAAGTGGACAGGTAAGCTATCCATATCGCCGGGATGAGGAGAGCCGATGCGCATCGGAGAGTTGAGCACCAGGACCGCGGTCCCGGTACCGACGATCAAGTACTACCTCCGCGAGGGCCTGCTGCCGGCCGGCGAGCGCACCAGCCCCAACCAGGCCCAGTACGGCGACGCGCACGTACGCCGGCTCAAGCTCGTCCGCGCCCTGCTCGACGTGGGCAAGCTCTCCGTCGCCGCCACCCGCGAGGTGCTGGCCTCGGTCGACTCACCCGACAGCACCCTGCACCACACCCTCGGCACCGCGCAGATCGCCATCACCCCGCCGGTCACCCCCGACCCCGACTCACCCGCCTGGCAGCAGGCGTACGAGCGCAGCGAGGCGGTGATCGCCCGGCGCGGCTGGCGACTGGAGCCCGGCAACCCCGCCCGTGACCTGCTCACCCAGCTGGTGCTCACCTACCACGACCTGGGCGAGGGCGACATGCTCTGCGTCCTGGACGAGTACGCGGCCGCCGCCGAGCGGATCGCCGCCGCCGACATCGCCGCGATCGGTACGCGCGCGGAGGTGGACAGCAAGGTCGAGGGCGCGGTGCTCGGGACGGTGCTGGGCGACACCCTGATCGCCGCGCTGCGCCGGCTCGCGCAGGAGGACGCCTCGGCCCGTACCTTCGGCCCCGTGACCGGGCGTACCGCGAGTACCGCGAAGCCCGCGGAGGCGCCCACCGGGGAGCCTGCCCCGGCGGGCTGAACCCGCACCCGGCCCCACGGAAGCGGCCCGGCCCCACGACGCCCGGCCCCACGAAGCCCGGGCGCCGTAACCCAGGGCGGGTGACCGGACGGCGCAGCCCGCCGGGCAGCCGGGGCCGGCCGGCCGCAGGCTGGGAGGAACCGCGCCCGACGCCCCGCCAGCAGGCAGGTACCCGTGAAGCTGCCCCCACCACCCCGCACCGGCCCGGACTACTTGGGCTGGGCCGGACTGCTGGTGGGCTTCGGGCTGCTGATCGCCGCCTACTTCATGCTGCCGCTGACCGCGTTCGGCCCCCACCACCCGACGCTCAGCTGGATCGTGTTCAGTGTGGCGCTGGTCGGGCTGTCGGTGCTGCTGCTGTTCCAGATCCGGCAGGTGCTGCTGGAGGCCGAGGGGCGCCCCGGGGTGCAGCTGGTCTTCCTGAGCGCCGTGTCGATGGTGATCTTCTCCGCCTCGTACTACGCGCTGTCACGCGAGCCCGGCGCGTTCATCGGCCTGAACACCCGGACGGACGCGCTCTACTTCACGGTGATCACCATGTCGACCGTCGGGTACGGGGACATCACCCCCGCCACCCAGACCACCCGGCTGCTGGTGGTCCTGCAGATCCTCTACAACTTCGTCTTCCTGGCCGCCGCGGCGAGCGCCGTCAGCGGCCGGGTGCGCAGTCAGGTCGGTGTCCGGATGCGCAAGCGGGGGAAGGACGGGACGGGCGGCGCCACGCCCGAGGGCGAAGGCCCCGCGGACCCCTGACCGCCCGCCGTCCCCGCCCCGGGCGCCGGCGCCGGGCGTCAGTTGCCGTCCCCGGCCGCCACCGTGTGCGCGGCAGCGACCAGCAACTTGAGCCGGCCGTCCCAGTCCCGGAGGGTCCCGTCGTCGATGGCGCGCTTCTTGGCGAGGTCGCGCACCACCCGCTGGGCCGTCTTCAACTCCTGCTCCGCATCGTCCGCCTGCCCCGACTGCACCCGTCTGGCCGCGTCGTCCAGGATCTTCACCAGGTCACCCTGGCGGTCGCGCTCCTTGGTCAGCTGCGTGCGGGCCACCGTCTGCCGGAACGCCTGGATCGCGGCCGCCACTGCCGGGCCCGCGGACGTCGGGGTGGGCGCCTGGGCCGAGCTCGGTGCACTCGGCGAGGGCGTCACCGTGGACGGGGAGGGGGCCGGGCTCTCGGGCGTGCCGGTGACGGCCGGGGAGGACGGGAACGACGAGGAGGACGCCTGCGGGGCCGCCGCCCCGGGGGCCCCCGGGCCGTTCAGGACGACGAACGCGACCGCCGCCGCGCCGACCACACCCGCCAGGCCCAGCGCCCCGAGCAGCAAGGGCCGCCGGCTCCGGCCGGCGGGAGCCGGCGGCGGGCCGGTGAGGCCGGACTCCGCCTCGTAACCGGCCGGGACGGCCGGCATCAACGAGGTGGCCGGCGCGACTCGCTGGGCCGGCAGGACGGTGGTCCGCTGCTGGTCGGCGAGCGGGCGACGAGCGGCGGACCCGTCCGCGAAGAGGTGGTCCGCGAAGGGGGGCGGCGCCTGGGTCGGCTGCCCCGGGCCGGCCGGGGCGGCGCCGAGCAGCTCGGCGGTCCGGTCGGTGACCGCCGGGGACGGCACGGTGGCCAGCAGTTCGGCGCGCGCGGCGGCCGCGTCCGCCGGTCGGTCCGACGGGTCCTTGGCCAGCAGCCGCAGCACCGCCGCGTCCAGCGCCGGCGGGATGCCGTGCCGCCGCGCGGAGGGGGGTTCGGGCTGCTCGGACACGTGCTTGAACGCGATGGCGACCGGCGCCTCCGCCAGGAACGGCGGCTCCCCGGTGAGCATCTCGACCAGCACACAGCCCACCGCGTAGAGGTCCGCGCGCGCGTCCACGGCGGCGGCGGTGGCCTGCTCCGGGGACAGGTAGGCGGCGGTGCCGACCACGCTCGCGGTCTGGGTGAGCCGGCTGCCGGAGGCGTTCACCCGGGCGATGCCGAAGTCCACCACCTTCACGCCGCCGTCGTCCGTGATCATGATGTTGCCGGGCTTGATGTCCCGGTGCACCAGACCCGCGCCGTGCGCGACCTCCAGTGCCTCGCAGACCGCCGCGCCGATGCCCACCGCCCGCTCCACCGGCAGCTCCCGCCACTCGGCGAGCAGCGCGCTGAGCGGCCGGCCCTGCACCAGCTCCATGACGATGTACGGGGAGCCCTGGTCGACACCCGAGTCGAAGACCATGACGATCCGCGGGTGCGCCAGCATCGCGGCGTGCTGCGCCTCCCGGCTGAAGCGCTCGGCGAAGCGTGGGTCGTCCGCCAGGCCGCCGTTGAGCACCTTGACGGCCACCGGCCGGCCGAGGACCCGGTCGACACCGCGCCAGACCGTGGCCATGCCGCCGACGCCGATCGTCTCGACGAGCTCGTAACGCCCGTTCAGCGCGCGTCCGATCACCTGGCAACGCTCCCCTCGTTCACCGCGCCCGGGGCTCCGGAGCGGCTCGTGCATCTGTGCACGATAGCCGCCGTCGTGTTCGAGTGCGGCGGGAGCGCCGACCTGCCCCGGCCGCGGCGGCGGTGGCGGTCCGGGCGGCCGGCGGGCCCGGGGGAACCCACCGGCCACCCGGAGTTCTCGGGGGTGGTGCCGGATCGTGCGGTCGAGGCCGGCGCTCCGCGCCGCTGCGTGGCGCCGGGTGGTGCTGCGTGGCGCCTGGTGGCGCCCGGTGGTCGTGCGTGGTGCCGCGGTCGGGTCGTTCGGGTTGCCGGACGGGTGGTGGGCCCGGGGGGATTCGCCCACCGCCCGTCCGGGGATCGGGGTTACCTCTTTCCGGAGGTTTCGTCGGGCCGGTCCGGGGTGGCGCTCGGCCGGGCACTGCGGTCGGCCCCCGGACGGCTGTCGGGCTTCCTGCCGTCCTGGCCGCCCGCGCCGCCCCCGCTGTCCTCGCCCTTCCTGCTGCCGCCGGTGGAGGCGGGGCCTGAGGACGGTGCGGAGGCCTTCGGGGTGGCGCCGGGGCGCTCGTCGTCGCCCTTGCGGCCCAGGGCCTCCCGGCAGTAGTCGCCGACCTTCTCCGGGCCGCCCGCCGCACCCAGCAGCGGCGCGAACGGAGCGTCGGCGAGCAGCTCGCGCTGGCGTTCCCCGGCGGCCGTCCGCTCGGCGAGCCCACGGCACAGGGCCGCCAGGTCCGCCGGGTCCGACGCGGTCGCGGTGCCCGTGCCCGGTCGCGCGGCCGAACCGGACGCCGTGGGCGTGGGCGTGCCGAAGGCCTTGTGCCCGCCGCCACCCGAGGGATCCGCCGAGGTCGCCGGGCCGGACTGGCCCGACGCGCCGAGCCGGCTCGGGACACCGGGTGCGACCCGGGCCGGCGGATCGGGCTGCCTGCCGCCCAGCGAGCCGGGCAGGTTGCCGGTGCCGGCCGCGACCGCGACCCCGCCGAGCGCGGTGGCCGCGAGCGCGACGGCAGCGGCCTTCGCACTGAAGGCCTGCGCCAGCGCGGCGGTGGACATCGATCGTCTCCTCGGCGGTCGGACAGGGGCGGCGGGACGGGCCTCCCGGAACGCGGCCAGGGCCGCTGCCTCACCGGGGAGCTCGCCGTCCTCCGCTGCGGGGGCAGCGGCCGCGGCCAGCAGTCGGGCGAGAGCGTCGTACTGCCCGCTACCGCCGTCCGTTCCGGTGAGGGAGGCCTGACCGGCCGGCGAGCCGACCCCGGCACCGCCGAGCAGCTGCTCGGCCGTGTCGCGGTCGATCCGACGGGATCGGTTGGTGCTCATCTCATGTCCTTCAGCGTCGCGGCCCGGGGTTCTGTCACACCCTGCGGAGAACTTCTTTTCACGGGTTCCTGGCGCGGGATCCCGGCCCCGGCCGCCCCCGACTGCTCCAGCAGCTTGGCGAGCCTGCGCAGCCCCCGGTGCGCGGCCATCCGCACGGTGCCGGCCCGCTTGCCGAGCACCCGCGCGGCGCTCTCCGCGTCCAGCTGCATCACCACCCGCAGCAGCACCGCCTCGGCCTGGTCGGGTGGCAGCCGGGCGATCAGCGCGAGCGCGTCGGACGTACCGACCGCGGCGAGCGCGGAGCCCGCGGTGTCGTCGCCCGAGGCGAGCTCGGCCAGCAGTTCGACGGGCAGGTCGGCCGCCGGGCGGCGGCGCCGGCTGCGCAGGTGGTCCAGGGCGCGGTTACGGGCGATGGTCGCCGCCCAGCCGCGGAAGCCGTCCGCGTCACCGGAGAAGGAATGCAGATCGCGGGCGATCTGGAGCCAGGCCTCGGAGGCTATGTCCTCGGCGTCCTGGGTGTCGCCGGGCCGCCCGCCGACCAGCACCCGCAGGTAGCGCAGCAGTCCGGGCTGGACGGCGCGGAAGAGCCGCCGGAACGCGTCCTCGTCGCCGGCCTGGGCGGCCCGTACGGCGGCGGAGAGATCCGGGTCGGCGCCCGGGGCGGCGGGCGCGGCGGCGGTCGACGCGTCGGCGTCGGCGTACGACGGCTCGGCCCGCTCCCGGCCGGGCTGCGCCGCACCGGCCCACGGCTGCGAGGACGGCGCAGGCGAGGGTGCGGGCGCAGGCGAGGACTGCGCCGGCCAGGCCTGGCGGGGCCCGGCCGCCGACGGGGGCCCGCCGGCCTGCGGCGGGTCGAGCCGGCCCGTCCCTGTGCCCGCCCCGGGGTGATCTGCACTGTGCACCTGCCACATCATGCGGCATGGCCCGGCGGGCCAGCACCGGTACCAGGTGAACACGGCATTTCCCACCCCGGGACGAAGGCCCCTGCGGGCCGACCGAAGGCCCCGCAGGCCGTGGCCCTTGACCCTCACCCCACGGCCGGACCTCCGATCACATCGGTAAGTGATCGAACCAATTCCGGGCCGGATCGCCGGGTCACCTGAGGGCCGGCACTCCTGAAGCCAGGACCACGCCCACGGCCCACGGCGGGACCCGCGCCTGAGACCCAGGCCACCGCCCGGTCAGGAACCACCCGGCCTCCCCCGTAGTCATGAGATCGAAGGGGGCAACGCGCCTCCTCGGAGATGGGGGACCCGATGACGCAGACTCACACACCGTCCGACGAACGCACGCTGACCTGGGACGGCTGCCTCAACGTCCGCGACCTCGGCGACCTGCCGACCGTCGACGGAGGCCGCACCGCCCGGGGCTCGATAGTCCGGGCCGACAATCTCGACCGGCTCACCGCCGAAGGCTGGGAGGCCCTGCGGGCCCACGGCATCCGTACGGTCGTCGACCTTCGCAACACCGAGGAGTACAAGCCGCTCCTCCCGCTGCCCGCGGACGTCGAACTGGTCCGCGTGCCGCTCGACGAGCTGGCCGGCGCCGACTGGTGGCAGCGCTGGGGCCACCTGGACGGCACCCCGCTCGCCCTGCGCCCGTACCTGGACCACTGCCCGCACGCGAGCGCCGACCTGATCCGCACCATCGCCCGGGCCCGGCCCGGCGGCGTGGTCGTGCACTGCGGCGCCGGACGCGACCGCACCGGCCTGGCCGCGCTGCTGCTGCTCGCCTTCGCGGGCGTCGAGCCGGCCGGGATCGTCGCCGACTACCAGCAGAGCGCGCCCAACCTCCGCCCGCTGTGGGCGATGCTCGGCCTCTCCGAGCGGCCGTCCGAGATCGAGGCCGTCCTCGCCCGGGCCGGGACCACCGCCGAGCAGGCCCTGTACGCCGCTCTGGAGGGCTTCGACCCGGCCCGCTACCTGCGCGCCGCCGGACTGACCGAGGGCGAGCTCGCCGCCGTCCGGTCCCGGCTGCGCGGCTGATCCCCGCACCCGAGCGGCTGATCCCGCCCGCGTCCCCTCACCAGAGGCGGTCGATCAGCCCCGGGTGCAGCGCGATCCGGCTGTGCTCGAAGTCCCGCCGGTGCCGCCGGGCCCGCGCCGAGAAGAAGCCGGCGAGCGTCACCTTGTCGAAGCGGTCGCTCGGGAGCGGCTCCTCGGCCGTCCCGCCGACCAGGACCGCGCCGGGCAGCAGCGGCCAGCCGGCCCGCTCGTAGAAGCCCTGGAGCTCCCGGTCGCAGGTGAAGATCCCGAGGTCGGCCCCGCTCTCGCGGACGGCCTCGCGGGCCGCCTCGACCAGCCGCCGGCCGTGCCCCAGCCCCCGTTGCGCACGGTCGGTGACCACCGCGCTCAGGCCCGCCGCCGCGTACGTCCGGCCGCGATGGACGATCTCCTTGGAGAGCACGTCCAGCGAGGCCAGCACCCGGTCACCGGCGTCCAGCAGCAGCATCGACAGCGGCCGCAGCGCCGGATCGTGCACCGGCCCCGGGGCGGCCGGCGCGCCGCCCACGCTCGGCCAGGCCTGCTCCTGAAGGGCGGCCACCTGCCGGCGCAGCCCGGCCGGCACCTTCGCCTCCGGCGCCGTGACTATCCGCATCCGCCACCCCGCCCGCTTCCGCTCTTCCGGGCTCCGGCCTGCCAGACTCCGGTCCGTGATCTTCCGTACCGCAACCCGCCAGGACCTCCCCGCGATCATCGCGCTGCTCGCCGACGACGAGCGGGCGGTCGACCCCGCCACCGTCACGGTCGACGAAGCGTACGCCCGTGCGTTCGAAGCCGTCGACGGTGATCCGCGCAACGAGATGCGCGTGCTCGACGACGGGGAGGGCGCCGTCCTGGGGTACCTCCAGATCACCTACATCCCCGGGCTCGGCCGCCACGGCCAGGAGCGCGCCCTGATCGAGGGGGTCCGGGTCCACCCTGAGCACCGGGGCGCGGGCCTGGGCCGCGAGCTGCTCGGGCACGCCGTCGAACGGGCTCGCGGGCGCGGCTGCACGCTGGTCCAGCTCACCAGCAACAAGCGGCGCACCGAGGCGCACCGCTTCTACGCGTCGCTGGGCTTCGCGCGCAGCCACGACGGCTTCAAGCTCACCCTCTGACCGCCGGCCGGCCCCTCCCGATCGCGGCGACCGGCCGTCAGAAGCCGGAGACCGGGGTGGTGACGATCCGGACCCGGCCGTCGAGGGCGGCGTCGAGGGCGGCGCGCAGGCGCAGCGAGCGGGCGGGGCCGAGCAGATCGAGCGCCTCCTCCACGGTGGCCCAGCGGTAGTCGTCCAGCTCGCCGGCCGGGACGGTGACCGGGGTGCCGGCCGGCACGGTGCCGAGGTCGAAGAGGAAGTGCGCCGCCGGGTGGTCGAGTTCACCGCTCGGGTGGGCCCAGGAGACGGCCAGCAGCTCGCCGGTCTCGCGGACGAGGCCGGTCTCCTCCTCCAGCTCCCGCCTGGCGCACTCGACCGGCCCCTCCCCCGGGTCGATCGTGCCGCCGGGGAACTGCCAGTGCTCCCGGTAGCCGGCCTTGACGATCAGGATCCGGCCGTCCTCGTCCCGCAGGATGCAGCCCGCGGCGGCGTACACGCGGGTGAGCGAGGCGAGCCAGTCCTCGCGCGACTGGAGGGGGGCATCCGACATGAGGCTCCTTCGGGGGTAGTGGGGGCCGTGCTGGTGGCTCCACTCTGCCATGCCGGTCAGTGAGGACTGCCGGGATCCGAAGGCGGTGGTGACGATGCGCCGGACCGTCGGGAACGGCCGTCCGGGACGGCCCCCGATCCGACCCGGATCCGGGTCGGGCATCACCCAGCGGCCGGCACCGGGCACACGTCAGGGGCGGGAGCGCGGGGCCCGGCGGCGGTCTGCGCTCCCGCCCCTGACGAGCGGGTGGGGGGTCAGTGGGCGGAGTGCTTCTCGGCGCCGCGGTGGCGGTGGCCCTTCAGCTCGGCGTGCATGGCGGGGGCAGACTGCACTCCCATGGTGGTGTCGGCCTGGCCGCCGTGGCGGAAGGCCGTGTCGCCGAAGTGCGTACCGGCCTTCATCCCCGGGATCGCGTTGGCCTTCGTGTCCGGGCCCATCGGCTTGGTGCTCGCCGCCATGCCCCGGCGTTCCAGCAGCTCCTGGGTGCCTTTGCGGAGCTTGTTCGTACTGCCCATCGATCGCTTGGTCATCGGTGACCTCCCTTCGGCGGGCATCCGCCCCGCAGATACGGGTCCGGTGGCCGCACGGGCTGTTATGTCCGGATTTTATCCGATGTACACATTTTGGGAGATCGAGGCCCGCGGGTGCCGCGCACCGGCGGCCGTGAGGCGGCGATCGGACACGCGGCGGGCAGGCGGCGGGCACGCGGGCAGGTGGGCAGGCGACACGGGCAGACGTCAGGCGGGCAGCCGTGGGCCGCCGGGGTGTGCGGGGCGCCCCGGCGCGGCGGCGGTGGCGGTCAGCCCATGGCCTCGTGGACGTAGCACCAGCGCCACTCCTCCCCCGGCTCGTACGAGCGGATCACCGGGTGGGAGGTGTTGTGGAAGTGGGCGCTGGCGTGGCGCTGCGGCGAGTTGTCGCAGCAGCCGATGTGCCCGCAGTCCAGGCAGAGCCGCAGGTGCACCCAGTCGCGGCTGCCGGCCGCGAGACAGTCCGCACAGCCGTCGGTGGGCGGCAACGGCGCGATGTCCGGGGGTGCCGCCGAGAGGTCTTCGCACGCGCTCATACCCGCAGGGTAGTGACGACGGCGCCGTGGTGCGGGCTCCCGCGCCGGGCGGGCCGCCGCCCCGCCCGTGCCGTGGCGGCAGGACACCGGCCGGCGCGTCCGGCGGACGAGGTGCGGCCGGGTACGGCACGCGGCACCGCGGACGAGGTTCGGCCGGCGCGCCGCCCGGGGAGGCCCGGCCGGACCCGGCATGGGAGCATGCCGCGTGGCCACCGTGACAGAACGACAGGACAGCGACACGGGCATACCCGCCCCTGCCCGGACCCCCCTGCGGGTGAGACAGCCCGCCGCGCTGATCCGGTTCCTGCTCGGCCTGGCCGCCGTCTGCCTCACCCTGCTGCTCGCCGACCACGCCCAGGCCACCGCCGGCGGCCTGGACGCCGACGTCGCCCAGGGCGCCGGCCTCGTCCCGCGCCCGGTGGCCGGGATCGCCGGGGCCCTGTCCACCGCCGCCCTGCTGCTCGTCCCCGCCGCCTCGGCCGGGTGGCGGCTGCTGGGCCGCGAGGGCCGGCGCGGGCGCCAGCAGGTCGCCGACGGGCTGCTGGCCGCCGTCCTGGCCTACGGCGCGTCCGTCGCCCTCGACCTGTGGGCCGACGGCCCGGCGGCCGCCTCGCTGCTCACCTCGCTCACCCACCCGCTGCCCGGCGGCGGGCACACCGAGCCCGTCTACGGCTACCTGGCACCCGTCCTCGGCTTCCTGGTCGCCTCCGCCGCCCGCGAGCGCCGGCTGCCCCGCGCCGTGCTGGCCCTCTCCGGCGCCGCCGGGCTGATCGCCGGGTACGCCAGCCCGCTCTCCGTCGTCCTGGCGGTGCTGATCGGCTGGACCACCGCCCACGGCACCCTGTACGCCATCGGTGTACCCGACCCCCGCCCGCTCCCCGAGCAGCTGCTGCGCAGCCTGCGCCAGGTCGGACTTCGCCCCAGCGGCGTCAGCGCGGCGGGCCCCGACCGCTACCTGGTGCGCCAGCACGACGGACGCCCCGACCTGGACGTGCTGCTGCTCGACCGGCAGGCGCTGGTCGCCGCGCTGTTCCAGCGCGTCTGGCGCCGGCTGCGGCTGCGAACCGCCCCGCACCCGCGCGTGCTGCGCTCGCTGCGCACCGGCCTGGAACACGAGGCCCTGGTCTCGTACGCGGCCGTGGCCGCCGGGGTACGCACCCGCAAGGTCGCCGCGACCGCCGAACTCGGCCCGGACGCCGCCCTGGTGGCCTACGAGTCCCTGCCCGGCCGGACGCTCGCCGAACTGGCCGACGAGGAGCTCACGGACGCGCTGGTCGACGACGTCTGGGCGCAGTTCAAGCTGCTGCAGACCCGGCAGATCTCGCACCGCGCGCTGGTGTCCGAGTCCGTCCTGGTCACCGCCGACGGCGCCGTCCACCTGGTCGACCTCGCCGACGGCGACATCGCGGCGAGCGAGCTCGTCCTGCGGGTCGACGTCGCCCAGCTGCTCACCACGCTGGCCCTGCGGGTCGGCGCCGAGCGCGCGGTGCGTCGCGCCGTCGCCGTCCTCGGCCCGGACGCCGTCGGGTCGGCGCTGCCGCTGCTCCAGCCGATCGCCCTGGCCCGGCCGACCAGGGCCGCGCTCAAGGAGCAGGGCGAGCTGCTGGACGCCATCCGGGCCGAGGTGCTGCGCACCCGGCCGCAGGCGCCGGTCGCCGCGGTACGCCTGGAGCGGCTGCGCCCGCGCACGCTGCTCGCCGTGGTGGGCGGGGTGGTGGCGGGCTGCCTGCTGCTGCCGCAGTTCTTCGCCACCGACCACAATCCGATCGCCACCATGGTGGACGCCGACCCGGGCTGGACGGCGCTGGCCGTGCTGGCCGCCGCCGCGAGCCACCTGGCCGCCACCATGGGGTTCGTCGGCTTCGTCCCCGAGCGGCTCCACCTCGGCCGGGCCGCGCTGACCCAGGTCGCCGGCTGCTTCGTCAAGCTGGTCTCCCCGGGCGGCGTCGGCGGCGTCGCCCTCAACACCCGCTTCCTCCAGCGCTCCGGCATCCCGACCGCGCAGGCACTGTCCAGCGTCGGCGTCGGCCAGCTGCTCGGACTGATCCTGCACCTGCTCCAACTCGGGGCCTTCGTCTACCTGTTGGGGCGGGATCCGGGCGAGGAGCTGACCGCCCTGCCGGCCCTGGTGGGCGGGCTGGGCGGCGCCGCCCTCCTACTCGCACTGGTCTTCGCCGTCCCGCAGGCCCGCCGCTGGCTGGCGGCCCGCCTGCGCCCGCTCACCGCGGAGGTGCTGCCCCGGCTGCTGGACCTGCTGCGCAGCCCCGGCCGGCTCGCGGTCGGGATCGCCGGGCAGCTGCTGGTCTCGCTCTGCCTGGTGGCGTGCCTGTACTGCTGCGCGCTGGCGGTCGGCGAGCGGCCGGGCTTCTCCTCGGTCGCGGTGGCGCTGCTGATCGGCAACGCGGTGGGCAGTGCGGCGCCGACCCCGGGCGGGGTCGGCGCGATCGACGTGGCGCTGCCCAACATGCTGACGGCGACGGCCGCGATGACCGACAGCTCTGCCTTCGCCGCGGTGGTGCTCTACCGGCTGCTGACCTTCCTGCTGCCGGTGCTGCCCGGCTGGGCCGCCTTCGCCTGGTTGCAGCGCCGCCGCGCGCTGTGACGGCCGGGGCCTGTGTCAGCCGGGTGCGCGGTGTCCGGGTGCGCGGCGGCCCGGTGCGCGGTGTCCGGGCGGGGTGACCTCCCCTGCGGGCCGGTACGGGGCGGCGCCACCGGTCAGCGGTACTCGTCCTCGTCCAGCTGCACGATCCGGGTCTGCTCGGCCGCGTCCGCGACCTCGGTGGCCGGGTCGGCGCCGAGCGCGCGGCGCTCCGCGAGCTCGTCGTACTCGTCCTCCTCGGAGCCTTCCTCGTCCGGCTCCTCGACCTCGACGGCCTCGTCCAGGTAGTCCTCGGGGTTCTGCGGCATGGCGTCCGTCCTCGCTGTTCGGACCCTCACCCGGGCCCTCGTGGTCCCGAGGGTCTGTCCAGCCCCATTGTCTCGCCGCGCGTCGCCCCGCGCGGCATCCGGCGGGAGGGGAGGGACAGGCCCTTGAAGTATCCGACGGCGGCGCCCGGCGCGCGATGCGTCTGCCCCACCTCCGGGCGGCCCGCCCCGGCCGGGCCCCGGAGGCCGGGGCGGCCCGGGGCGGGGGGCAGGGGCAGGGTGGCTCCGGGGCGCGGCAGAGCGGCGGTCCGTCAGTCCTGTGGCGGGAGCGGCAGGGATCGGCAGAGCGCCTCCAGGGCGGCGGCGAAGCCGTGGTCGGGCGGTGCGCCGTAGCCGACCACCAGGCCGTCCTCGGGGGGCATCGGGCTGGCGGGGTGCCGGTAGGGCGCCAGACCGTCGACGGCCAGGCCCTGCCAGGCGGCGCCCTTCAGCACGCTGCGCTCCGTGCCGCGCGGCAGGCGCAGCACCGCGTGCAGCCCGGCCGCGATGCCGGTCACCGCGACGTGCGGGGCCTGCTCGGCGAGGGTCGCCACCAGCTGGTCGCGGCGTCGGCGGTAGCGGCGGCGCATGCCGCGCAGGTGGCGGTCGTAGCCGCCGCAGTCGATGAAGTCGGCCAGGGTCAGCTGGTCGGTCACCCCGACCCAGGCCTCGCGCTCGCCCTTGGCGGCGAGGACGGCGTCCACCAGGTGCTCCGGCAGCACCATCCACCCCAGTCGCAGCGCGGGCGAGAGGCTCTTGCTGACCGAGCCGAGGTACACCACCCGGTTCGGGTCCAGGCCCTGGAGCGCCCCCACCGGCTGCCGGTCGTACCTGAACTCGCCGTCGTAGTCGTCCTCCAGCACCAGGCCGCCGGTGGCGCGGGCCCAGTCGATCGCGGCGGCCCGGCGTTCGGGGTGCAGCGGGCCGCCGGTCGGGTACTGGTGGGCCGGGGTGAGCAGTACCGTGCGGGCCCCGGAGGCGGCCAACTCGCCCGTCCTGGCGCCGTGTTCGTCGATGACCAGCGGGGTGGTGGCGAGTTTGGCGGCGGTCAGCAGGCCGCGGTGGAAGTCCAGCCCGTAGGACTCCACGGCGACCGGGCCCGCCAGCAGCCCGCCGAGCAGCCGCAGGGCGTGCGCGAAGCCGGAGCAGATCACGATCCGCTCGGGGTCGGTGCGCACGCCGCGGGCCCGCGCCAGGTAGTCCGCCAGGGCGCGGCGCAGCTCCGGGCGCCCGCGCGGGTCGCCGGGGCCGAAGGCCTCGTTGGGTGCGGCGGTCAGCGCGCGGCGGGCGGAGGCGAGCCAGGCGGCGCGCGGGAAGGCGGCGGCGTCGGGCGAGCCGGGCCGCAGGTCATGGACGGGCCGGGGCGCACGGGAGGGGCGCGCGGGCCGGCGGGCGCGGCCGGACGCCGGCGGCGTGGCCCGGGCGGCGACCCGGGTGCCGGAGCCCTGCCGGGCGGTGAGCCAGCCCTCGGCGACCAGCTCGGCGTACGCCTCGGCGACGGTGTTGCGGGCCAGCCCCAGGTCCGCGGCGAGCGTGCGGTACGGGGGCAGCCGGGTGCCGGGCGTGAGCCGCCCGGAGCGGACGGCCTCCCGCAGGGCCTGCATCAGCGCCGCCCGGCGGCCGCCGCCGGGGGCCAGCTCCAGGTGCAGGTCGGCGCCTGGGCCGACGCCCCCGCCGCTCGTCGAATTGACCCGGGATTCTGCCATGGGAATGAACCATAGTCCGGGTTCAATGCGACCGTAGGGTCATTCACATGACGACGACCGAGAACACCTCGCACCGGATCGACTACGCCAAGTCCGCCCGCACCGCCTTCCGCGCCCTGCTCGCGCTGGACGCCGCCGCCCGCGAGGGCCTGGACCCGACGCTGGTCGAGCTGGTGCAGATCCGCGCCTCGCAGCTCAACAACTGCGCGTACTGCCTGGACATGCACGCCAGGGACGCGCGCGAGGCCGGCGAGAGCGACGAGCGGCTGTACCTGCTGGCGGTCTGGCGCGACGCGCCCGCCGGCGTCTACACCGACCGGGAGCAGGCCGCCCTGGCGCTCACCGAGGCCGTCACCCGGATCGGCGAGGGTGTCGACGACGCGGTGTACGGGCGGGCCGCCGAGTGGTTCGAGGCGACCGAGGTGGCCCAGCTGATCTCGCTGATCTGCACCATCAACACCTGGAACCGGATCAACGTCTCCACCCGGAGGACGCCCGGCACCGCCTGACGGCCGGGCGACGGCCGGGCGCCGGCGGAGTTCCGGCCCGGGCGTACCCGCAGAGCTCCGGACGGGGCGCTGACCTGCGGGGATCCTTGGGGCCGCCGGAGCGGGGGTACGATCAGTGCCGAAGAAGCAGGGCTGATCCGCGCCCACCCGGCGGCCCCGAGGCCCTTACGACCCGACGGGGAAATCATGTCCGGCTCGCACTACTTCACCGGTGCACCCGACGTCGCCAGCGAACGGCGTCCGATCACCGTGAAACTGCCCGACATCACCCTGGAGCTCACCACCGACAGCGGTGTCTTCTCCCGCAGCCGGCTCGACCCGGGCACCCGGGTCCTGCTGGAGCACGCGCCGCCGCCGCGCGCCAAGGGGCCGATCCTGGACGTCGGCTGCGGCTACGGGCCGATCGCGCTGACCTGGGCGTCGCGCCGCAAGCGCTCCGCGGTGTGGGCCGTCGACGTCAACACCCGGGCGCTGGACCTGGTGCGGGAGAACGCGCAGGCGCTGAACCTGGGCAACGTCCAGGCCGCGCTGCCCGACGACGTCCCCGCGGACCTGCGGTTCACGGCCATCTACTCCAACCCGCCGATCCGGATCGGGAAGTCCGCGCTGCACCGGCTGCTGAAGCAGTGGCTCGGGCGGCTCACCCCCGACGGGTCGGCGTTCCTCGTGATCCAGCGCAACCTCGGCTCGGACTCGCTGCAGAAGTGGCTGAACACCGAGGGCTTCCCCACCACGCGGGTCACGTCGGTCAACGGATTCCGGATTCTTGAAGCACGGCCCCGCCCGGAGGGCGAGGCCCCCCAGAGTGGACGAGGTACGACGTCGTGAAGCAGCTCCGTGGCACCGACCTGAAGCGCCTGCACCGGTCGTGGCGCCGCAGCAACACCTTCAGGCTGGCGATGATCCTGGAGAACCTTCAGTCGCCGTTCAACGTCGGCTCGATCGTGCGCACCGCCGCGGCGATGGGCGCGGAGAAGCTGTACCTCACCGGTGACACGCCCTCGGTGCGCTCCTCCGGCGCGCAGAAGGCCGCGATGGGAACCGACAAGTACCTGAAGACGCAGCACTTCGCGACCGTCGCGGAGGCCGTGGCACAGGCCCGCGCGGACGGCTTCAAGGTGGTCGGCCTGGAGCTGGCCGACGAGGCCGTACCGATGTTCTCGGCCGAGCTCACGCCGGCCGTCGCGTTCGTGCTCGGCCACGAGGACCGGGGCATCACCCCGGACGCCCTCGCACTGTGCGACTCCGTGGTCTTCGTCCCGCAGCTGGGCCGGGTCGGCTCGCTGAACGTCTCCGCCGCCGCGACGGTCGCCTGCTACGAGGCCCGCCGGCAGGGGTACGCGATCACCGGCAGCCCTGAGCCGGGCGACAACGGCGGCCCGGACCTCGACGGCGACGAGTAGCACCGCGGCACGGGCCGGAGCCCGGCCTGCCCCACCCCCGCCGATCGACCGCCGGCCGTACCGCCCGGGGTGGCCGGAGCCCGGTCGGCTCCGGCCACCTGCCCGGGTCAGTAACGCGGCTTGCGGGTGAGGGCGAGACCGCCGAGCAGGAACGCGACGCCGAGCACGCCGGCGATGATCGCCGAGGTGGTGTCGGCCGGCTTCTGGCTGGCGTCCATGACGGCCGTGACCAGGCCGGCGACGGCGCTGATGTAGCAGAAGATCGTGATGAAGATCTTGAGGTTCGGGTTCACTTGCTTGCCTTTCATGTGGTGGGTGAGGAAGGCCCTGAGGGGGGACTCAGGAGGCTTCCTGCGGACCGCGACCCGCGGGAGCGGTCGCGGCGGCGGTGAGGCCGAGCAGCATGACCCAGGCGTCCGGGTCGGCCCGGAACCGGTTCCAGCGGTCCGCGGCCAGTGCCAGTTCGGCCAGTGAGAGGAAGCCCCGGGCCACCAGCGGCTCCAGCCGCTGCGGGCCGAGCTGCGGGGCGAAGGCGTCCGTGGGGTGGTCGTCGTTGGTGCTGGCGAAGGGGCGCAGCACGACGTCCTCGAAGCCGGCTGCCCGCAGCAGCCGGGGCATCCGGCGGCCGATCGCGCGGTCGCCGCCCGCGGCCCGCTGGGCGGCGGCCATCCTGGCGTGCACGCCGGCGAGTTCGGGGTAGGAGGGGTCGGCCGCCCCCCAGAGGGAGGAGTCGACCTCGGTGCAGGCGACCCGCCCGCCCGGGCGGAGCACCCGGCGGACCTCGGCGAGCACCGCGGCCGGGTCGGCGACGTGCTGGAGGACGTAGCGCAGCAGGACGAAGTCCACGCTGCCGCTCTCCAGCGGCAGGTCGGCGGCGTCGGTGACCAGCAGCGTGACGCCCGGTCCGGCGGCGTGGGCGAGCAGGTCGGCGTCGATGTCGGCGGCGATGAGTTGGACGCCGGCGGGCAGGGCCGCCCGCAGCCGCCGGGTCACCGCGCCGGGGCCGGCGCCGAGTTCGAGCACGGTGCCGGTCGGTGCGGCGATGCCGAGCTCGCGCAGGATGCGCAGTTCCTCCGCGAACGAGAGTTCGGCCTGCGCCTCCAGCCGGGCCAGCTCGGCCGGCAGGCCGCCCCCCGTGGTGCGCGCCGGGTCGTACGAGCCGCCGAGCACGGCCGGGGCAGGTGCGGCAGCTGCGGCGCTGGCGGTAGTTGCGGCGGTGCTGGTCATCGGGGCCTCGCGATCATCGTCATGCCGTGCTTCGGACGCAGCGTCACCAGGGCCTCGGGCTCGACCTCGAAGCCCTCGGCGAGCTCCAGCCGCACCGACTGGACGAGGGTGGCCAGCACCAGAACGGCCTCCAGGACGGCGAAGTGCTGGCCGATGCAGATGCGATCCCCGCCGCCGAACGGCAGGTAGAGGTGGCTGGGGAAGGACGCGCCGTCGAAGCGGTCCGGCCGGTACTCCTCGGGGGCGTCCCAGTACTCCGGGTGCCGGTGCAGCACCCACTGGCTGACGCAGACCAGGGTGCCCGGCTCGACGTCGTAGCCGCCGATGACGTCGTGGCCGATCGCCCGGCGGGAGATCAGCCAGACCGGCGGGTAGAGCCGCATCGCCTCCTTGACGGCCCGCTGGCAGGCCGGCAGGTCCGCCAGGTCGGCGGCCGTGGCGGGACGCCCGCCGAGCACCCGGTCCACCTCCTCGCGGACCCTGGCGGCCTCCTCGGGGTGGCGGTCCAGCAGGTAGAGCGTCCAGGACAGGGACTTGGCGGTGGTCTCGTGGCCGGCCATGACGATGGTCAGCACCTGGTCGCGCAGGTCCTCGTCGGAGACCAGATGGTGGCTGGACATCATGGTGTCCAGCAGGTTCCCGCCGGCGTCGGCGGCGGAGGGGCCCGCCGCCCGCCGCGAGGCGATCAGGGTGCGGGTCACCATGTCCAGGAACGCGCGCGCCCGGCTGAAGCCGGCGAACCGCCGTGCGGTGTCGGCCGGGTCCGGGTCGGGGTCGGGCACGTAGTGGCCGATGCAGCGGTTGACGGCGTCCACCGCCCGCCCGAAGCCCTCGCCGATGCCGTCGATGTCCGCCCCGAGGATGGCCCGGGTGAGGATGCCCAGGGTCAGGGCGGTGAGGTGGTCGTCCACCGCCAGCGGGGTGCCCGCCTCGATCGCCGGGCGCCAGCGCTCCAGCAGGCCGGTGGTGGCCCCGGTGACGATCCCGTCGAAGGTCTTCACCGAGCTGGGCCGGAAGGCCGGGGCGGTCAGGTGACGCTGGCGGGCCCAGTCGGCGCCGTTGCTGGTCAGCAGCCCGTTGCCGAGCAGCGGGCGCAGCATGGCGTCGTCCGGGGTGCCCTCCTTGGTGTAGTTGGCGCCGTTCTCCTTGAGGACGTGGCGGGCGAACTCCGGTGTGTTCAGCAGGTAGACGCTCTCTCCGTCGGCCCGGTGGCGGGTGATGCCGCCGTAGGTGCGGGCGAGGTCGGTGATGAAGGCGAGCGGGGACTCCCGCATCACCGCCATGTCGATGTCCCCGGGCGGCCCCGGCGGCAGGACCGCGTCGGGGCGCCCTGCCTGCGGGGTGCGCGGCTCGGTGTGCGTAGGCACGGTGCGGACCACCTCCGTTATCTCTGTCGCGTCGGCTCCCGGGGCGTACGCGGATACGTAACCGCCGGGCGATGCGTACCGGGAATTCATGAATACGTACGACCCATCCGGCGATACGCATTCGGATACGTATTCCGATGCGTATTCTGATACGCATTCAGGGCCTCTCCACGCCCGAAATCTACCGCACCCGCCGGAGGTGCTCAATACTTACCTCAGGGGCCGGAACTGACGTCTTGGCAGCCAATTACCGGCATGTCATTCTTCATTTGTCGGCAGCACCGAACAGGCGCCGCCGGACAACCGGAACCGATGAAAAGGAAAGTCTTATGGCTTTGGACCAGCGGAAGCGGGCCGAGTTCGTCAACGGCTACACCCGTGCCCTGATCAGCGCCTGGTCGAGCGAGGAGTACGCGACCCGTCTCAAGACGGACTCGCGTGCCGCGCTCGCCGAGGCCGGCCTGGAGCTCCCGGCCGACGCGGAGATCGTCATCGTCTCCACCGCCGCCGAGGGCGAGCAGGAGGGCAACCTCGAGGTGCAGGTGGAGCTCTTCGAGATCGGTCTGGCGACCGGTCGCTACGAGTTCCACATCCCGGAGACCCCGCAGATCGACACCGCCGAGCTCAGCGAGGGCGACCTGTCGGACATCGCGGCCGGCGGCAACTCCTGCTGCTGCCCGTGCTGCTGCTGCACCTGATCAAACCGATCAACCTGATACCCACCTAGGAGAGATCCAAGTGGCAACCGCCGTCGGGGAAATCCCCGTCTCAGTCCGCGGCCTTCGCAAGAGTTACGGCGACTGGCACGCGGTCCAGGGTCTGGATCTGGACATCCATCCGGGAGAGGTCTTCGCACTGCTCGGGCCGAACGGCGCGGGCAAGACGACGACCGTGGAGATCCTGGAGGGCGTCCGCCAGCGAACCGGCGGTGACGTGCGGGTCCTCGGCTGCGACCCAGCCGAGGACCGGCGCGACTGGCGCGCCAGGATCGGGGTGGTGCCGCAGTCCACGGGCGCCTACGCCGACCTGACCGTGCGCGAGGTCGTGGAGCACTTCGCGGCGTTCTATCCGGCGCCGCTCCCGGTCGGCCAGGTCATCGACATGGTCGGGCTGACCAAGCACGAGAAGAAGCAGAGCACCGACCTGTCCGGCGGCCAGGCCCGCCGGCTCGACGTGGCCGTCGGCATCATCGGCGACCCGGACCTGATCTTCCTCGACGAACCCACCACCGGGTTGGACCCGGTGGCTCGCCGAGAGGCCTGGGACCTGGTCCGCTACTTCTCCGAACGCGGCCGCACCACCGTGCTCACCACGCACTACCTGGACGAGGCCGAGGCGCTGGCCCAGCGCGCCGCGGTGATCGTCGCCGGCCGGGTGGTCAAGTCCGGACCACTGGCCGAGTTCGGCGCGGGCTCGCACACTCCGACCACGGTCTCCTTCCGGATTCCGCCGGAGCTCGCGGGCCGCCCGCTGCCCCACCTGCCGCCCGGTGCCGAGACCGACCCGGACACCGCCGACGGCGTGCTGCGGGTGCGGACCCAGACCCCGACCGCGCTGCTGTCCGCGCTGGTCCCCTGGGCGCACGCCGCGGGCGTCGCGGAACTGCCCGAACTGCGGGTGAACCGGCCCACCCTGGAGGACGTCTACCTCGACCTGATCCGGGAGAACGTCAGCGGCACCGACCGCGGAACCGACACCACCGACGGCGCTATCGAGGCGGGCACCCGATGACCCTCACCGACACCCCCCAGGCCCGCACCGACCGGGCCGAGCGGACGGCACACCGGGCGGCGCCCCGGCCGGCCGCGATGCCGGGCATCTGGCGGGCCGGGGTGGCCCGCTCCAAGGTCGAGCTGAAGGCGTTCTTCCGCAACAAGCAGTCGCTGGTCTTCACCCTGATGTTCCCGGTGATCCTGCTGGTCGTCTTCGGGTCGATCTTCTCCGGCAAGGTGACCGGCACCGACACCGACCTCAAGCAGGTCTTCATGGCCGGCATCGTCGCGGCCGGCGTGATGAGCACCTCCTTCTCGGGCCTCGCGATCAGCATCGCGATCGAGCGCGACACCGGCACGGTGCGCCGGCTCGCGATGACGCCGATGCCCAAGTCGGCCTACTTCATCGGCAAGCTGGTACGGGTCATCGTCACCACCGCGCTGGAGACGGTGCTGCTGATCGGCATCGCGCTGACCATGTTCGGCCTGCCGCTGCCCGGCACCGGCGAGCGCTGGTTCACCCTCGGCTGGGACCTCACGCTGGGGACGATCGCCTGCGCCATGGCGGGCGCCGCCTACTCCGCCCTGATCCCCAACAGCCGTTCGGCCGCCGCGATCGTGACACCGGTCTTCATGGTGCTCCAGTTCATCTCGGGTGTCTTCTTCCCCTTCAACCAGCTGCCGCACTGGATGCAGACGGTGGCCGCGTTCTTCCCCGTCAAGTGGATGGCGCAGGGCTTCCGTTCGGTCTTCCTGCCGGACTCCTTCACCGTGGTGGAGCCGGCCGGCGGCTGGGAACTGGGGCACATCGCGCTCGTCCTCGGACTCTGGACGCTCGGCGGCCTGGCCGTCACCGCGCTCACCTTCCGCTGGCGCGGACCGCGGGTCCGCTGACCCGACCGCTCGGCGTCGTCCGCCCGGTCAACGCCGGGTGTGCGACGCCGAGCCGCCGCATCCGGCCGACGTACCGGGCAGGGCGTGCCGGGCAGGGCGTGCCGAGCGGACATCCCCAGCAGGGCATGCCGATCAGGGCGTACCGCACACAGGTGTACCGAGCAGGCGTACCGAGCAGCACCCCGCCGACGACCCAGGAGCTGAACCATGACCACGGCGCCGGTGCGCCTGCCGGAGCACCTGATCCACCCGTTCGCCCCGGCCGGGCGGGCCAACCCCCACCCGGCGTACCGGTGGCTGCGGGCCAACGACCCGGTGCACTTCGACGCCGGCTCCCGGCTCTGGCTGATCACCGGGCACGGCGACTGCGCGACGGTCCTGCGCGACCCCCGGTTCTCGGCGGCGCAGGGCCAGCGCGAGCGCGCCCGCGAGGACGCGCTGCCGCCGTCCATGCTCACCACCGACCCGCCGGACCACCACCGGCTGCGGGCCCCCGGAGCACTGCTCCTGGGGCCGGCGGCCGTCCGCTCCGTCGCCGACGCCATCGCCCGTGACACCGACGAGCTGCTGGAACGGCTCGGGCAACTGCCCGCCGACGCCCGGCCCGACGCCGTCGCCGACCTCGGACGCCCGCTGTCCACCGCCGTCTTCGGCCGCCTCTTCGACCTGCCCAGCAGTGAGTTCACCCGGTTCGAGACCCTGGCCCGGGCCGCCTCCGTCAACCTCGACCCGATGGCGCCCCCCGCCCGGGCGGCACTCGGCCGCACCGCCGCCGGCGCGCTGACCCGCTACCTCGACGCCCACACCACCCTGCTCACCTTGCGCGGCAGCGACTCGCCGCTGGCCGCGCTCGCCGCCGACGACCGGCTGAGCCGGCCCGAGATGCTCGGGATCCTCAACCTGGCCGTCGTGGGCGGCTGGCAGCCGCTCGCCGAGCTGGTCGGCAACGCGCTGCACGCGCTGCTCCCCGACCGCGCCGCCGTCCGCCGCCTCGCCGACGGCGACGACGAGCTGGCGCGGACGGCCGTGGACGAGCTGCTGCGGCTGGAGGCACCGATCCCGTTCACCGCGCGGGTCACCACCGCACCCGTCGAACTGGCCGGCGGCTTCCTCCCGGCCGGCGCCCGGGTCCTCGCCGTGGTCACCGCGGCCAACCGCGACCCCGCCGTCTTCGACCGGCCGGACGAGCTGCGCATCGACCGCACCCCCAATCCGCACCTGTCCTTCGGCGGCGGCCCGCACTTCTGCCTGGCCGCCCAGCTGGTCCGCCAGGCGGGCGCCCTGCTGCTGGCCCGGCTGGTGCGACGCTTCCCCGAGCTGCGCGGACCGCAGGACGCTCCGGACTGGGACCTGTGCCTGGTGCCGCGCCGGCTCCGGGCCCTCCCGCTCCACCTGACGGCCGCACCCGGCGTGCTCACTGCGACGCCCGGCGAGCCCGGCGCGGCGTCCGACGAGCTGATCGCGGCGCCCCTGCCCGCCGGGTGCCCGGCCTCCGGGGAGCGCCGATGACGACCGGGAACACCGCGCGCCCCGACGGCCCGGCGATCGCCGACGTCGTCGTGATCGGAGCCGGAGCCGCCGGGCTCGCCTGCGCGCGACGACTGCGCCAGGACGGGCTGAGCGTGGTCGTCCACGAGGCCCGGGAACGGATCGGCGGCCGGATCCACACCTTCCACCCCGCCGACGGCGGCCCCCCGCTGGAGCTCGGCGCCCAGGTGGTGCACGGCGACCGCAACCCGGTGCACGCCCTGATCGGCGCCGCCCGGATGACCGCCGTGCCGCGCCGGGTCACCGCCCGGATCGTCCTCGACGGCGCCGACCAGGACATGGGCGTACTCGCCCACCACCGGCGCGCGCCGTGGCTGCTGGAGGCCCAGCTCCAGGCCGGCCCCGGCCCCGACGGCCTGTCCGCCGCCGGCTGGCTCGCCCTCAGGCGCAGCACCGGCGCCGAGCGCCGGGCGGCCGAGGAGTGGTTCCGGCAGAACTGGGCGGCCGAGCCCGACGAGCTCAGCGCCCCGGGCATCGCCGCCGCCCACCGCGCTGACACCGCGGGCGAGGGCGAGTTCGCCGTCCGGGGCGGCTTCGACCGGCTGCCGCTGCTGCTGGCCGAGGGCCTGGACGTACGGCTCGGCGACCCGGTACGCGGACTCCACTGCGGCCCCGGCCTGGTCGAGGCCCGCACCGGGCGGGGCGGCACCGCGGCCCGCGCCGCCGTGCTCACCGTGCCGCCGCCGGTCCTCGCCTCCGGGCGGCTGGCGATCACCGGCCTGCCCGCCGAGGCACTCGCCGCCAAACTCGCCGCCGCCGCGGAGCTGCCGCTCGGCGACGGCTACTGCCTGGTGGTGACGCTGGACCGTGCCGCGCCGGATACCGTCATCAGCTTCGACGTCGACGGCGCGGGCGGCTTCGTCCGCTGCGCCTCCGGCCGCCCCGAGGTGCTGTTCGTCGCCAAGGCCGGCGCGGCCGCTGCCCTGCGCGCCGCCGTGGCCGACCGTCCGGCGCTCGCCGTGCTGCTGGCGACCGTGCTGCCCTGGACGGCCGGCGCCGCGGTGACCGGACTCAGCGCCGCCGACTGGGGCCAGGACCCATACACCGGCGGCGCGTTCACCGCGCCCAGGACGGGCTGCGCCGACGCGGCGGCCCGTTGGGCCGCGCCGGTGGCCGACACCCTCTTCTTCGCCGGCGAGGCGACGATGTCCGGCAGCCGCCTGCCCTGGGTCCACGGGGCCCTGGAGAGCGGCGAGCGCGCCGCCGGAGAACTGCTCAGAGTATTGGCGAACCGATGACCGTGAACCACCCCACCGCCGCGCAGCCGTCCACCGTGCACCACGGCTGGTACCTGCTGGCCTTCCGCTCCGAACTCACCGAGGAGATCACCCCGCTCGCCATCGCCGAGCGCCGGCTGATCGCCGTCCGCGAGGGCGAGCAGGTGCGCGTCTTCGACGCCAACTGCCCGCACCGCGGCGCCCATCTCGGCTACGGCGGCCGGCGCGAGGGCGACTGCGTGGTCTGCCCGTTCCACGGCAAGCGGATCGCACTGGGCGACAGCTCGAAGCCGTGGTCGGTGGGCGAGCACCGGGTGCTCAGCTGGGGCGAGGCGATCTTCGTCCGGCTCTCCGGCGACCCCGACGGCGACCGCGGTTTCGAGCAGGCCGTGAAGGCCTGGGAGAGCGTGTACCCGCTGGTCAAGGCCGTCACCCTGCCGGTGGCGGTGGCCGGCGAGTACGTCGTCGAGAACGCCTTCGACCCCGACCACTTCAAGGCCGTCCACGGCGTGCCCGGCACCCGGGGGATGGCCGCGCGGCCGGGCGAGAGCGGTGAACTCGTCATCGAGGGCGAGTTCCTGATGCAGGCCTCGCCCTGGCAGGACGCCCGCCGGCTGGAGGAGATCCGCTGGGAGGCGATCCGGACCCGCACCGTGCGCTGGTCCTACCGGCCGCGGTTCCTGGCCCGCGCGTTCAGCCCGGCCCTGGTGGTCACCGAGTTCGGACCGCCGGAGGAGATGCACGTCATCGTCACCGGCTCGGTGCCGACCGCCGACGGCGGCTGCACCGCCCGGGTCGCGATCGGGGTGCGCGCCGACCAGCGGGCCGCGCTGCCGGCCCTGGTCGGGGGCAGTGAGAAGGCGCTCGGCGAGGACAAGGTGGTCTGGGAGAACCTGGACCCGAACGCGGTCGTCCGCTACGACCCGCGCGACGCGCCGGTGCTCGCCTTCCGCGCGTTCTGCGCCGCCTTCACCGCCTCCGCCTCCGCGTCCACGTCCGCGCCCGTGACGACGGGCACCGCCGAGACCCGCCCGAGCGACGGCGCCGAGGAGGCCCAACGATGACGGACCTGCGCCTGCACCGCACGGGCGAGGGCCCGGCCGTGCTCTGGTTCCACGGCTACACCATGGACTCCACCACCTGGCAACCGCTGTGGGACCGGCTGCCCGGCTGGACCCACATCGGAGTCGACCTGCCCGGCCACGGCGGTTCTCCCCCGATCCCCCCGGGGTTGACGCTGACCGCCCTGGCCGGGCAGCTGGCCGAGGTCGCCCGGGAGACCGGCGCCCGGCGGGTGGTCGCGCTCTCCTTCGGCTCCATGTCGGCCCTCCAACTCGCCATCCAGGAGCCCGAGCTGGTCGACCGCCTGGTGCTCGCCGCCCCCACCCTCGCCGGTACGCCGAACGAGGACTCCGCGCGGCGGCGCTACCAGCAGCTGGCCATGCTCCACCGCCTCACCGGGCCCGGGGAGCAGCTGGCCGACCTCTGGATGCAGTCCCCGCCCGACATCTTCAAGGGCACCGAGCGGCATCCCGAACTGCGCGCCGAGCTACGGGCGGTGGTCGCCCGGCACAGCTGGGCCGAGCTGGGCAACCGGGCGATGGACGCGCTGACCGCCCACCGCCACACCGGGCAGGACCTGGCCCTGATCACCGCCAGGACGCTGGTCCTGGTCGGCGACGAGGACATGCCCGCGTTCGTCCGCAACGGCGAGCTGCTGCGCGCCGCGGTGCCCGACTGCGGGCTGCTCACGCTCGCCCGGTGCGGCCATCTGCCGCTGCTGGAGCGCCCGGACGCGGTGGCCCCGCTGATCGCCGCCCACCTGCGCTGATCCACCGCACCCCCGAAACACCTCTCGAAGAGCACACGCGACTGCCCGCCGGCCCTTGGCGCCGGCGGGCAGTCGCGCGTCGGCGCGGCGGGGCCACGCACAACGGCCCGGCCCCGGCGGCTGCTGCCGTCGGGGCCGGGCGGGGTCCTGCCGCTCCGCGGGGGAGGTCAGCGGGGGAGGTCAGCGGCCGCGCCGCAGCGGGTTGATGACCCCGAAGGCACCGGTCAGCGTCGAGGGGTCGACGAAGGACCCGCCGGGGCCGTGGGTGCGGCGGAAGTTCTCGGCCAGGCCGCTGAAGGACGGGTCGACCTTGGCCCGGTACGCGGCCAGCATGTTGACCCGCTCGGGCGTCGAGAGCTCCTGCTCCGCCCGCAGCTCGTGGCTGCGGGAGAGGTGGTACATGCCCTCGACGGTGAAGCCGCGGTCCAGCCAGCCCTGCCACAGCCGGTCGCGGTCGGCCTCCTGGCCCGCGAAGTACTCCAGCGAGCGCGGCCGGGGGCCCTCCGGTGCCGCCGTGGCGGGCACCGGCTCGGCCCTCAGCTCGACCCGCCGGCCGCACAGGTAGAGGACGCCGAGGCCCTTGCGGACGGCGAAGTTCAGCGCCTCCGCGGCCTTGTCGACGACGGCCTCGCCCTTGTCGTTGAGCGAGGTGTTGCAGAGGATCGGCACGCCGGTCGCGGCGCGGAAGGCGTCCAGCGCCCGGTGCAGCAGCGGGTTGGCCGCCGCGGCGACACTCTGGTGGCGGGCGGAGCCGTCCAGGTGGACGATCGCGGGCACCAGGTCGCGGACCTCGGGCCGGACCTGGACGGCCTCGAGCATGTACGGCGACTCGCGGTCGGAGGCGAACCACCCGCCCGCGTACTCGGCCATCACCATCGGTGCGACCGGCCGCCACCACTGGCGCTGCTTGTACTCGTTCAGCAGGTCCTTGACCTTGGCCGAGCGCGGGTCGCCGAGCAGACTCCGGTGCCCCAGCGCGCGCGGGCCCAGCTCGGCCCGGCCGTCGACCCAGGCGACCACGCTGTCCGAGACGTCGGCGACGAACTGCTCGGCGCTGAAGTCGGTGACCGAGGCGATCCACGGCGCGAACTCGGCGAGCGCCTCCTCCACGTCGGTGACGTCCCGCCCGTAGTACGCGGAGTCGATCCGCAGATCGGCGCTCTCCAGGGCGCCGGCGCCGTACAGGCCGAGCAGGCCCAGGCCGATGCCCTGGCCGGAGTCGTTGGCGCAGGGCGGGGTGATCAGGCCCTTGAAGCCGAAGCGGTCCATCAACAGGGTGTTGGTGGGGCAGTTGAGCGCGTAGCCGCCGCTGGTGGAGAGGTAGGTGTCCTCGGCCCGGATGCCGCCGACCTCCAGGAGCCGCTCGACGTTGCGGATGGCGATGCCCTCGCAGCAGCGCTGGACGACCTTCATCACCGCGCTGCGCAGGTGGTCCTCCCGGCTGAGCGCCGGGTCCAGGGCCACGCCCTCCAGCTGTCGTTCGGCCTCCGCGACGACCTCGCGGACCAGCTCGTGCGCCGCCTTCCACGGCTGGGTGGCCGAGCCGCCGAAGAAGCTGACGTCCCGGATCGCGGCCTCGGTGTCGAAACTGATGCTGGTCTGCGAGGCCGAGGCGAGCGCCATCAGCGAGCCCGGCTCCAGGCCGAAGACGGTCTCCGCGGCGGTGTAGAGCGGGCCGGGGGACTCGACCGGCTCGAAGGTGAGCCGCCCCGCCTTGGAGACACTGCCCGCGTACCAGTAGCGGTTGGGGCGGTCCTCCTGCGCGTAGTCGGGCAGCGCGTCGATCGCCATGCCGATGATCTGCTCCTCGCGGAACAGCCGGGTGTCCCGCAGGACGCCGCTGAACAGGTGCGCGAGGCTGTGCACCGGGAAGTCCTCGGCGCCGGCCGGCTTGGGGACGGGCTGCGCCCCGGGCAGGCCCGGCGTGCCCCAGCTGGCGCTGATGTCACCGAGGGTCAGGCCCTCCTCGGCCAGCAGCGCGTCCAGGAACACGGCGGCGCGCTCCACGGTGTAGAGCGGCCAGAAGTGGTGCTTCTGCCCGCTGACCCGCTCCAGCTCCCAGACCCGCACCAGCGAGACGTCCGGGCCCTCACGCCGCCAGAGGGCGACGTTCTGGTCGTGGCGCACGGAGAACACCGCGCCGTCGCCGGGCGGGGTGAGATAGGCGGACAGGAAGTACTCGGCCACGGATCCCTCTTTCCTCTGGTTGCCAGGACGAGGTAATTCCGGCCCGCACGGGGGGAAGATCCGCTCCCCGCGAAATGGCCGACCGCCTTCCCCGGCGTCTGTGACAGCACGGTCATTGAAACACGCGCCCGAGTGGCCCGGACATACTGAATTACCGTCTTACGCATAGCTGCTGGGCCCGGCGTACGCATGCGCAGCAGGATCGAGCAGCGCCTGCTCACCCCGGGTGCGGACCGGCTCCCGGCCGGCGCCGGGCGGACGGCCAGGAATACCGGTACACCCCGCCGGCGCGGGGTGGGGAGCCGAACCCGGGAATGCCGGCGGACCCCCGCCGGTGCGGGTGGGGAGCCGATATCGGCCGAGCCCGGCAGCGCGAATTCGGCACGTTTACCGCCGGGCTCAGGCACGGCGCGGGCCGTGAATTCCCGGCCCGCGGCGGACGCGGGCCCCCGGGCGGCGTCAGAGCCAGCCGCGCCGGCCCGCGTACAGCCCGGCCTCGAAGCGGCTGCGCGCGCCGAGCCGGTCCATCAGGTCCGCCATCATCCGGCGGACGGTACGCAGCGAGAGGCCGAGGTGCTTGCCCGCCGCCTCGTCCGTGAAGCCCCGGCCGAGCAGCCGCAGCAGCTCCTGCTCCTGGCGGGTCAGCCCCTGCTCGTCGCGCTCCTTGGGGGCGCCCAGCGGGGTCGCGCTCGTCCAGACCTGCTCGAACAGCGAGACCAGCGCGGTGATCACGCCGACCGAGGTGATCTGGACGGCGCCCTTGCGGGTGTTGGCCGGGTCGATCGGGACCAGGGCCATCTGCCGGTCGAAGATGATCATCCGCAGCGGCAGCGCGGGGATCGTCCGCACCATGCCGCCCAGATCGGTCAGCCACTCGGCGTGCCGGGTGGTCGCCTTGTCCTTGCGGACGCTGTCCAGGTAGACGGAGCGCATCTGCACGCCCCTGGTCAGCGCATCCATGTTGAGCGGACGGCTGGCCTCCAGCGAGGTCGCGGACTGGGTGCCGCCGGGGCTGAAGGCCAGGCACTCGGTGGTGGTCGAACGGGTCAGCTCCTCCAGCCTCGCCTGTACCGTGGCCATCCCGATCAGCCGCTCGATCCGGTTGTTCTCCTCGTTCGCCGACTCGTCCCGGTACTCGGCCAGCATCCGGGTGATCTCGGCCTGGCTCTCCTCGAACTCGAGCTGACTGCGCTGGAGCAGCGACTCGTTGTGCTGGAGCAGGGCGGGCAGGCCGACCCGGGGATCCACCGGCCGCAGGCCGCCGGGCGCCTCGCCGGGGACTTCGTCCGAGGGGCGGATCAGGCGCAGCTCGGCGAGCTGGTCGAGCGCGGCGCGGACCTCACGGTCCGAGAGGCCGAGCCGGCAGGAGATGTCCTCGACGCCGAGCTGATGATCCGTCAGCATCAGGCGGTAGACCGCCTGCGCGGCACTGTCGATTCCCTGCATGATCGGCGTATCACCCCCGTGTACACGGCCGCGTTTCCGGCCTGCGGCCGGGCGTGTTGCCCATCGATCATGCCACGGCGGGGGTGCCAGGACAACTGAGCGCGAGGGCCTCACCGGCCGCCCGAGATCGCCCCCGGACATTCGCGTGGCACCAAAGTGCCAGGCCGATCTTCATGCCGCCCCGAACACCTTCCGATGGCTCGCCGACTACAGCAGACTCGTCCTTGTCGGGAGGCTTCGGCCATTCCCGGCCGGACCGGCCGCTAATGACTGAGCGTCATCGAGGATTGCTGACGGAATGAGCTCAGGATTCGGCCCGGTGCCCGCTTCCGAAGAGTTGAGATTTCTGGGGGAAATCGTGCTTTCCTGTACCAAGTTCGCCGGCTCCGGCCTGCTCGCGCTCGCCGCCTCACTGGGCCTGCTGGCCGGGTCCGCACAGGCCGCCACGGGTGACTCTGCGTCAGCCAACCCGGGTGCCGTGATCGCCGCGGACGTCAGCACCGTGGTCAACGGGGCCGCCCACGCGCTGCGCCCGGCCCGGCTCGGCTTCCACCCGGCGAGCCTGAGCGACGACATTCGCTGGGACTGACACCGAGCGCCGAAGCCGCACCGGAGCAAGGGGCTTGACGATCATGCACATGGCTACCACGACCCTGGTCGGACCGACACCGGACCAGGTCCTGGACGGGCCGCTGCTGAGGTCACTGCTCTGGGCGGTGGCCGACGAGCGCAGCGGACTGGAGCACCTCACCGTGACGGCCGGCCCCGGCCGGGCCGATGTCGTGCTCTTCTACGCCGGCCCCAGCCCCTGCGCGGCCGACGCCGCCGGCGCCGATCTGTGCCGGCGCGCACTGCGCGCCGCCGCCCAACTCGGCGACTGGAGTCTGTATCCCGGCCCGCGTTAGCGGGGCCCCGGCGGCGGCCACCCGGCGCCGCCCGTCCGAATCGATTGTGCCGCAATCCGCCAGGAGCTGCCGTGACGGTCATCGAGCCGATTGTGCTGAACTTCTTCGGAATTGACGTGTGTGTCGTCTCGGGCGACCGGGACGAGATCGCCTTCCATTTCGGTCCGCACACCGTCAAGGGTCCGGCCGCACCCGATCAACTCCGGGTGGAATTCGCCTGTTCGAGATCCGCCGCGCCCGACGAGTTCCTCGTCCGGCGCGGCGACGGGACCCCGCTGCTGCGCCGCACGTTCCGGGGGTGGGGGAATGTACCACCGGCCCTGCCACCGTTCGCGGCGCTCGGGGACCGGTTCTGCCTGACCCCGGCCGTGGTGCTCGCCAAGGGGGGCACCACGGTCGCCCTGATCGGCGGCCCGTACTCCGAACAGGCCAATGTGGGCGCCGCGCTGGCACAACGCTCGTGGGAGTTCGTCTCCGGACGGCTCCTGGTGCTCGACCGGGCCACCGGCCAGGTGCTTCCCTACCTGGTGCCACTGGAGGTACGCGGCCGATCGGCGGCCTGGCTGCGCGGCGCCGGACTGCCCGACCGGCAGTGGCGCACCACGACCTCGCCGATCGGCGGGGAGGTGCTCCTGGTACGGCCGGAGTGTCTCGGCCCGGTCGCCCCCGTACAGGCCCGGCTGGCCCCGCCGACGCTGGTTCGATTGTGCCGAAGTACCTATGAGAATGTGCAATTGACGCCGTGGCAGTTCACGGCGCAGACCTGGCCGCCCGGATCCGCGGCACTGCTGGCGCAGGCGCCGACCTACCGGCTGGAGCTGCCGGGAGTGACCGGGGCGGAGGAGGCGGCCGGTCTGATCGACCACGGATTGAACCAGGAGAAGGGCGACCCATGCCTCTACGTACCCGATATTCCGCAGGCGCGCCGTGCTGGGTTGACTGCATCAGTCCTGACCTGACCGGCAGCCAGGCCTTCTACGGCTCGCTGCTGGGCTGGGAGTTCACCGTCGAGTCGCCGGGATACCAACTGGCCACCCTGGAGGGCCGGATCATCGGCGGGTTCGGCGCCGCGCCGCCGGGCGTGCCGCCCAGGGCCTCCTGGAGCGTGTACCTGGCCACCAAGGACGTGGACCACACCTGCGCGCTGGTACGGCAGTTGGGCGGACGGGTGGTGATGAGCCCGGTGCCCGCGGGCGACGACGGCCGGCTGTTCCTGGCCGTGGACCCGTCGGACGTGACGGTGGGCTTCTGGGAGGGGAACCGGGCCGAGGGCGTGGTGCTGGCGGACGAGCCGGGCGCGGTGTCCGGGCACGAACTGCGGGTGCCGGACGCGCGGCGGGCGGCCCGCTTCTACGGAGACCTGTTCGACTACCGCCTCTCGCCGGGGGGCGAGGAGCTGGAGCTCGACGGGGCGGGCCTGGCCCGGGTGGTGGAGAGCGACCAGGGACGGCCGCTGTGGCTGCCGTACTTCGGCGCGGTGGACCCGGCGGACGCGGTGCGCCGCGCGGTGGAGCTCGGGGCGGAGGTGGTCCGGTCGGGTCGGGGAGAGCCGACCGTACTGCGCGACCCGTGGGGCGCCGAGTTCGGGCTGACCGCCGTCGGCGCGCCCTGACCCGACGCGCCCTGCACCACCGGCGGCACCCGGCAGCACCGGCGGCGGCCTGGCCGGCCGCCATCGCGGCGGCGGGCCGGGCCGCCGCCGTCAGAGCGCCTTGACGGCGGCGGCCAGCTCGGGGCGCCCCTTGATCGCCAGCTTGCGGTAGATCCGGCCCAGGTGCGTGTCGACCGTGCGCTTGCTCAGGCAGAGCCGCTCGGCCACCTCCAGGTTGCTCAGCCCCTGGAGCACCAGCTCCGTCACCCGGCGCTCGCTCGGGGTGAGCCGGACCGGCCCGGCGTCCCGGGTGCCGATCACCGGGCCGCGCTCCTGCGCGGGGCGTGGCCGGGCGGGCACGCCGGGCAGCGGGTCCGCGGTGATGGTACGGGCCGCAGCGTGCTCGCCGAGCGCCTGGTACGCCTGGGCGGCGTGGGTGCGCCAGGGCACGCAGGCCGGGTTGGCGATGCCGCGTACGGCCAGCTGGTGCCCGCACTCCAGGAACAGCCGCAGCGCCTCCTGGTGGTCGCCGCCGGCCAGCGCCAGCAGGCCGCGGGCCTCCAGCACCAGCGCGCGGACCAGCGGGTGGGTGTCGGCCGGCAGCGCGGACGTGGTCAGCACCGCGCCGTCCGGGATCAGGCCGCGGCGCAGCTCGGCCCGGATCCGCAGGGCCTGCGCGGCGGCGGCGAGTTCACCGGAGCGGACCTGCCCGGCCAGCCGGCCGGCCCGCTCCGCGTCGGACAGCGCGGCGTCCAGGTGGCCCTGGCGGTAGGCGATGTCGGAGCGGGCCAGCAGCGCGAGGGCCAGCTCCGCCGGATGGTTCCAGCGCTGGACCGAGCGCACCACGCGTCCCGCCCAGACCGCGGCCTCGTCCAGGCGTCCCGTCCAGGCGAAGGCCATCGCCGCGCCGAGCACCCCGATTCCCGCCTCGGCCGGCGAGGCACCACGCACGCACCGGACGGCCAGGCGCACGGCCCGGCGGGTGGAGTGCCCGCCCGCCGCGGCCATCGCGGCCAGCGCGCCGAGGAAGTCGTACCCGGCCTGGCCCGGCTCCGCGGTGCCCAGCGCGGCGACGGCGCGGCGGACGTCGATGTGCCGGCCGGCCAGCACGGCCTGGGCGGTGAGCGGCAGCAGCAGCTCGCGCCGCGGGTCCTCGCCCGCCGCCAGCGCGGCGGCCGCCTCCGCGAACGGCACCGCGGCGCCGGCCGAGGTGAGGGCCAGCACCGGGTTGGCGAACGGCACCAGCAGCCGGGCGCGCTCGACCGGGTCACCGGCCTCGGCCAGCGCGGCGGCGTAGCGGGCGGATCCGGCCAGGTCCCGGTGGAGTTCGACGGCCCCGAGCTGCACCGTCAGCGCCTGCACCAGCTCGTGGTCGCCCGCCTCGGCCAGCGCGCGCTGGAGGTAGCGGGCCGCGTCGTCCCAGTGGCCGTCGGCGGCGGCCTCCCGGGCGGCCGTACGCAGCACCGGCAGGGCCCAGTCCAGGCCGGTGGTGCCGGAGGACATCAGGTGCTCGGCGGTCCGGGCGGCCGGGGCGCCGAGCCGGACCAGCAGAGCGCCGGCCCGCTCGTGCAACCCGACCAGGACCCGCGGGTCGGTGCGGGCCAGCACGGCCGTGCGCACCAGCTCGTGGCGGAAGGTCTCCGGCGGGCCGGGCTCGATCAGGTTGGTCCGGCGCAGCGCCCCGCGGGCCTCGTCGGCCAGCAGGTCGCCGAGGCCCGCCAGCAGCGCGGCGGTGGACAGGTCGGCGCCGGGGCCGAGCACGGCCAGGCAGGTGAGCACGTCCATGGCCTGCGGGTGGCTGCGGCGCAGCCAGCTGAGCGTGGTGTCGGCGAGGGTGGCGGCGCCGATCCGCAGCACCAGGTCGAGTTCGGGTGAGCCGGGCGAGGTGCGGGCGGAGATCAGCCGGGCCGTCAGCTCCTCCAGCACCAGCGGGTTGCCGCGCGAGAGGTTGTGGCAGACGGCGGCGAGCTCCGGGTCGAGGGGAGCGCCGAACTCCTCGGCCACCAGCTCGGCCACGCAGCTGTCGCAGAGCGGGTCCGGCGTCACCGTCCGCGCGTGGCCGAGCGCGCCGAGCTCCGCGCTGAGCGGGTCGGCGGCCTCGTCGGCGGTGGTGGCGAGCAGCGCGACGGGCAGGCCGTCCAGCCGGCGGGCGAGGTAGGAGAACCACTGCCTGGAGGCGTCGTCGGCCAGGTGCAGGTCGTCGATGGCCATCACCACCGGGGTCCTGGTGGTCAGCGAACGGGCCGCGTGGAACAGGTTGTTCAGGACCTGCTGGCGGCCGTCCCCGGCGCCCGCGCCGGCGCCCGCCCGCTCGTCGCCGGGCAGTGCCTCGGCCAGATATCCGTCCGTCGATTGTGCCGGGAATTCCGCCGGTTCGGGTGGGTTCGGCTTGTTCATGAACGGGTCGAACAGCTGGCGTACGACCCCGTACGGAAAGTCACGCTCATTGTCGTGACATCGGGCCCGCAGCAGCACCGAGCCGCCCGGAATCCGGCTGAGCGCGGCGTCCAGCAGCGCGGTCTTGCCGATTCCCCGCGGGCCCTGGATCAGCACCACCGCCGGGCGCCCGGCGCGGGCCTCCTCCAGTGCGCGGCCGAGTTCGGCCAGCTCCCGCTCACGGTGCAACAAACTCGCTGCCGACAACGCATTCCCCCCGTTGGTGCCCAGGCACAGTCGGGCCGCCCGCCCCCGCGCGCGCGGGGTCCGGCGGCCGCAAGCACACCAGTATCGCGCCCCCCGCGGGGGTGTCAACGCGCGGGGCATGCGTACCCGCTACGTACCGGCGCCCCGGAATGCGCAATACGCAATTCCGGCGATGCGTAACACCGCGCCGATGCGGAATTTGCAGTATGTACAGGCCTTTTGACGACGTGTTCGAATGTTGCGGGAGGGGGCTAATCCCTACCGTCAGGCAACGGCAAGTACTCGTGAACACGGGGGATCACCTATGGAGCGTCCGCGGCTCAAGGCCCATTTTCTCAACGAAGTGGTGGACGGAAAGGTCTTCCTGCTCGGTGAGGGCCAGGACTACATCGTCCCGGGAGCCGCCGCGGTGCGTCTCCTGCCGTATCTGGACGGCCGGCGCACCGTCGCCGAGATCCTCCAGGAACTCGGCGCCACCGTCCCGCTCGGCCAGGCGCTGACCGCGCTGCGCCGCTACGAGGCCGCCGGGCACCTCGCCGAGGGCCGGCCCGACCTGCCGGAGCAGGTGCTGGCGTACTGGGACGCCCAGGGCATCGACCCGGCCGTCGTACTGGAGGCCGCCGAGCGCACCGAGCTGCTGGTGCTCCCCACCGGCGGCACCACGGCGGAGCCGGTGGTCGACGCCCTGCTGGCGATGGGCCTGCGCGCCCGCGCGGTGGACGAGGACGAGGCGATCGCCTCCGGCGAGGGCTTCATGCTGATCGCGCTGGCCGACGACTACCTGCACCCGGCACTGGAGCGGCTGAACTCCGCGCGGCTGGCCGACGGACAGCCGTGGCTGCTCGCCAAGCCGACCGGCACCGCACCCTGGCTCGGCCCGCTGCTGCGCCCGGGGGTCACCGGCTGCTGGAGCTGTATCGCGCAGCGGATCAGCGGGAACCGCCAGGTCCAGCGCTACCTCGCCGGCAAGCGCGGCGAGAGCGTGCCCCTCCACCCGATGCGCGCGGCGATCCCGGCCGGCCCGGCGATGACCGCCCAGCTGCTGGCCGCCGAGGCCGCCCGCACCCTGGCGGACGGCTGCTGCTCCGCGCTGGACGGCCTGATGGTCACCCTCAACCTCGCCACCCTGCAGACCACCGAGCACACACTGGTCCGCCAGCCGCAGTGCCCGAGCTGCGGGGACCGCGCGCTGATCGCCGAGCGCAGCCCCAAGGTGGTGCTCTCGCCGAGCCCCGCCCGGCACACCACCGACGGCGGCTACCGCGTGCAGGCCCCGCAGTTCACCTACGACCGGCTGAAGCACCACATCAGCCCGCAGCTGGGTGCGATCACCCGGCTCGGCGCGCACGAGGACACCGGCAACGGCATCACCTACAGCTTCACCGCCGGCCACAACTTCGCGATGGTCAACGACAACATGGACCTGCTGCGCCGCAACATGCGCGGCCAGAGCGGCGGCAAGGGCCGCTCGGAGATCCAGGCCAAGGTCAGCGCCATCTGCGAGGCGATCGAGCGGTACTCGGCGGTCTGGCGCGGCGAGGAGCCCGTGGTCCGGGCCGCCTACCGGGACCTCGACCCGCAGAGCGCCGTCCACATGGACCAGGTGCTGCTGTTCTCCGAGGAGCAGTTCGCCGGCCGGGCCGAGTGGAACGCCCAGCCGACCCACCGCCTGCACCTGGTGCCGGACCCGTTCCCGGTCGACGCCGAGCTCGACTGGTCGCGTGCCTGGTCGCTGACCCACGACGCCGAGCGGCTGATCCCCTCCGGCTATGCCTGGTACGGCCACCCGGATCTGGCCGACCACTTCTACTGCGTCGGCGACTCCAACGGCTGCGCCAGCGGCAACACCCTGGAGGAGGCGATCCTGCAGGGCTTCTGCGAGGTCGTCGAGCGGGACGCGGTGGCGCTCTGGTGGTACAACCGGCTCGGCCGCCCCGAGTTCGACCTCGACTCGCTGAACGACCCGTACGTGCAGACCATGCGCGACTTCTACGCCTCGGTCGACCGCGAGCTGTGGGTGCTGGACATCACCTCCGACCTGGGCGTGCCGACCTTCGCGGCGATCTCCCGCCGCAAGCACGAGGTCGAGGACATCATGGTCGGCTTCGGCTCCCACCCGGACGCGCGGATCGCCGCGATCCGGGCGCTCACCGAGGTCAACCAGTTCCTCCCGTTCGTGGACCGCCGTGACGAGAACGGCGCGACGCTGTACCGCACGGACGACCTGGAGACCCTGGAGTGGTGCCGCACGGCGACCGTCGCCGACGAGCCCTGGCTGCTGCCCGACCGCTCCCTGAAGCCCACCACCGTCGCCGACTTCGCCCCGCCCGCCGGTGACGACCTCGCCGATCACGTGCGGGACTGCGTGGAGCGCGCCCGGGCCCGCGGCGTGGAGATCATCGTGCTCGACCAGAGCCGGCCCGACCTCGACCTCGCCGTGGTCAAGGTGATCGCCCCCGGCATGCGGCACTTCTGGCGCCGGCTCGCCCCCGGCCGCCTCTACGACGTGCCGGTGGAGCAGGGATGGCTCGCCACCGCGCACACCGAGGCGCGGCTCAACCCGAAGAACGTCTTCTTCTAGAACGGGGGCGCAGAGATGACCACCGCAGAGATGGGCGCCGCGCAGGTGTCCCCCGTGGCCGAGGGCGCCGACGGCCTCGGCGCACCGCACGCAGACCTCGTCCGGGTGCTGCGCCGGGTACGGCTGCGCCGGGACGCGGCCGCGGACCCGGTGCGCACCACCGCCCGATCGGTGCGGCTGACCGCGCCGGTCGGCTCGCTGAACCTGCCCGACCTGTCCGCCGGCGCCCGCGAGGCGGTGGCCGCACTCTCGGCCGGCGAACAGAGCGAGGAGGAGCTGGGCGCCCTGGTCGCCGCCCGGGACGGCGACGCCGGTCTGCTGCGCTGGCAGCTGACCCGCCGCCGGCTGGGCATGGCCGGCATGCTGGAGCACTCGGTGCACCTGGTGACCGGCGCCGGCCGCGAGCCACTGGCCGCGCTGCGTCCGATCGGCCGGGGCGCCGCCGAACCGGGCCCGACCCCGGACCCGACCGGGCAGGTGAAGCTCTCCCGCTTCGCCACCGCCGCCGCCGAGGACGGCGTCCTGCTGGTCCGCGCCCCCGGCAGCCCGCTGGCCGTGGAGCTGGGGCCCCGGGCCGCCGCCCTGCTGGCCGCGCTCGCCACCTGGACCAGCCCCGCCGCCCTCGCCCAGCACCCCGGCGGGCTCACCCTGGACGCCGTCCGGCAGACGCTGCGGCTGTTCGCCGCGGCCGGCCTGCTGGCGTACGGCTCGCCCGGGCAGGAGCCGGAGGCCACCGAGCAGCGCTTCGCCCAGTGGTCGGCCGCGGACCTGGCGTTCCACTCCCGCACCCGGCGGCCCACCACGGTGGCCGGGTACGGCGGTACGTACCGCCTCGGCGACCGCTTCGCGCCGGAGCCCGCCTCACCCGCGCCGTTCCCCGGCGAGAAGGTCACCCTGCCCGTACCGGACCTGGCCGAACTCGCCCGCACCGACCGCTCGTTCACCGACGTGCTGGAGGAGCGCCGCTCCGTCCGGGACCACGACGACCAGGCGCCGCTGACCCTGGAGCAGCTCGGCGAGCTGCTCTACCGCACCATGCGCCGCCGCCAGACCTTCACCGGCGGCGACGGCCAGGAGCTGGCGGACCGGCCGTACCCGAGCGGCGGCGCGGTGCACGAGCTGGAGGTCTACCCGCTGGTGAGCAACTGCGCCGGCCTCGAGCCCGGACTGTGGCACTACGCGACGGACCGGCACGAGCTGGAGCTGGTGACCGAGCCCAACCAGGCGACGGCGGCGCTGGTCTCCGGCGCCCGGGAGTCCTGCCTGATGACGACCGACCCGCAGGTGGTGCTGCTGGTCACCGCCCGCTTCGGCCGGGTGATGTGGAAGTACGAGACGGTCGCCTACCCGCTGATCCTCAAGCACGTCGGCGCGCTCTACCAGACCCTCTACCTGGCCGGCTCGGCGATGGACCTCGCGGTCTGCGGGCTCGGCGGCGGTGACGCGGCCGACTTCGCCGCGGCCAGCGGCATCGACTACTTCACCGAGGGCACGGTCGGTGAACTGGTGATCGGCAGCAAGCCGCTGACGCTGCGCCAGGACGTCGGCAAGCCACGGAGAGAAGCGAAGAGATGAAGTTCCGTTTCAAGGCACTGCAGCGGATGCGCGAGCCCGACGAGCTCGACTCGCCGACGCTGCTGGCCGCGCCGCGCGGCTGGATCGCGCTCTTCGTCGTGATGATCACCATGACGGCGGCGCTGCTGTGGACCTTCGGCGGCCGGATCCCGGTCACCGTGGACTCCCCCGGCCTGCTCACCCACTCCAGCGGCACGGCGCTGATCCAGAGCCCGTACGGCGGAATGGTCCGGGCCGTGCTGGCTCAGCCGGCCGACCCGGTGAAGCTGGGCCAGACCGTGGTGCGGGTCGAGGACGCCGAGGGCCGCACCCGGGAGATCACCAGCCCGTTCGGCGGGCAGGTGGTCGGCCTGTCCGTCACCGACGGGCAGGTGATCGCGCCCGGCTCTCCGGTCGCCTCCGTCGAGCGCACCGACACCCCGCAGGACCGGATGGTCGCGATGGTGTTCGTGCCCGCCGAGCGGGCGATCGGGCTGGCGCCGGGCAACGAGGTCGAACTCTCGGTCTCCACCGCGCCGTCCGGGGCGTTCGGCCTGCTGCGCGGCACCATCGGCTCGGTCAGCCCGTACACGCTCACCAGGGAGGCGGTCTCCGGCCTGGTCGGCGGGGAGCTCGCCGCCCAGCGGTACCTCAGCGGCAGCCCGCCGAAGCTGGTGACGGTGGAGCTGACCCCCGACGCCTCCACCCCGTCCGGATTCGCCTGGACCTCGCAGAGCGGCCCGCCGATGCGGCTGGGCACCCAGGCGTCCGTCACCGCGACGATCAACGTGGGCCGTCAGACGCCCTTCAACCTGATTCTCGGCCGCTGAGGGGGCGCTGCGATGACATCCACGCTCCCCGAGAGCTCCCTGGCCGCACCCCGCGAGCCCGGGCCCGAGCGGCCCGGGAAGCCGCGGGGCGGCCCGCGCCGGCCACGGCTGCGGCGGCCGCGCCGCTGGCGGCACAGCGTGCCGACGATCCTCCAGATGGAGTCGGTCGAGTGCGGCGCGGCCAGCCTGGCCATGATCCTCGCCTACCACGGGCGGCACGTCCCGCTGGAGGACCTGCGCGGCATCTGCGGGGTCTCCCGGGACGGCGCCCGCGCCTCCACCCTGCTCTCCGCCGCCCGCACCTTCGGCCTGAAGGCGCGCGGCTACCAGACCGAGGCCGACCAGCTCCGGGACCTGCCGGGGCCGGTCATCATCTTCTGGGCCTTCCAGCACTTCATGGTGGTCGAGGGGATCCGCACCAGGTACGGCCGCACCGTCGTCGCGGTCAACGACCCGGCCAGCGGGCCGCGGCTGATGGAGTGGGAGGAGTTCGACTCCGGCTTCACCGGGATCGTGCTCTCCTTCGAGAAGGGGCCGGACTTCGAGTCCGGCGGCAGCAGGGGCGGCATCGGCCGCGCCCTGCTGGAGCGTCGGCTGCCCACCGGACGGGCGATGCCGCTGGTACTGCTGGCCAGCCTGCTGCTGGTCGTCCCCGGCATCGCCGTCCCCGCGTACACCCGCGTCTTCATCGACCGGGTCCTGGCCGGCAGCGGGAGCGGCTACCTCCTCCCGCTGCTGGCCGCCATGACGATGACCGCGGTCGCCGTGTTCATCCTGACCTCCGTGCAGCGGCACTACCTGCTACGGCTGGAGATCCGGATGGGGCTGGTGAGCTCGGCCCGGTTCTTCCGCCACCTGCTGCGCCTGCCCGTCGACTTCTTCCTGCAACGGCGTCCCGCCGAGGTGGCCAAGCGGGTCGCCGGCAACGACATGGTCGCCGAGATCCTCTCCAGGGACGTCGCGCTGACCGTGATCAACCTCGGTCTGGTGCTCTTCTACGCGGCCATCCTGATCCGCTACGACATCCTGCTCGGGGTGATCGGGGTCGGCATGGCACTGCTCAACGTGGTGGTGCTGCAAGCGGTCTCGCGAGCCCGTACCGACGCGGTCGCCGCCCTGCGCACCGACCGCGGCAACCTGACCGCGACCACCTTCACCACCCTCGCGCTGATCGAGACGGTCAAGGCCACCGGCGCCGAGCCGGACGCCTTCAGCCGCTGGTCGGGCTTCCTGGCCAAGGTGGTCTCCGCCAAGCAGAAGCTCGGCATCCCCAGCGCGGTGCTCACCGTGGTGCCGCCGATGCTCGCCGCCCTCAACAGCGGCCTGATCCTGCTGGTCGGCGGCCAGCGGGTGGTCGACGGCGCGATGAGCGTGGGCCTGCTGGTCTCCTTCCAGACCCTGCTCTCCGCGCTGAGCCGCCCCGTCACCCAGCTGACCAACCTCGGCGGCCGGCTCCAGGACGTCACCGCCGACATCAAGCGGCTGTACGACGTCGAGCGCTACCCGGTGGCGGCCTGCTTCGCCGCCCCCGAGCCGCCGGCCGGCGCCAAGCTGGACGGCACGCTGGAGTTCAGGCACGTCCGCTTCGGCTACAGCCCGCTCTCCGAACCGGTCATCAAGGACCTCAGCCTCACCGTCGTCCCCGGCCGGCGGATCGCCGTGGTCGGCGGATCGGGCAGCGGCAAGTCCACCCTGGGCCGGCTGCTGACCGGCCTGTACGCGCCCTGGGAGGGCCGGATCCTGCTGGACGGCAAGCCGCGCGAGGAGATCTCCCGGACGGTGCTGGCCTCCTCGCTCGCCTACGTCGACCAGGACATCTCGCTCTTCGAGGGCACCGTCCGCGACAACCTGACGCTGTGGAACGACGACGTCCCCGACGAGGCGGTCACCGCCGCCCTGCACGACGCCGCCGTGTTCGACACCGTGATGACCCGGCCCGGCGGTATCCACAGCCCCGTCCTGGAGGGCGGCCGCAACTTCAGCGGCGGGCAGCGCCAACGCCTGGAGCTGGCCCGGGCACTGGCCACCCAGCCGACCCTGCTGGTACTGGACGAGGCCACCAGCGCGCTCGACCCGGAGACCGAGCGGGTGATCATGGACAACCTGCGCCGCCGCGGCTGCGCCTGCCTGATCATCGCCCACCGGCTCTCCACCGTGCGTGACGCCGACGAGATCATCGTGCTCCAGCACGGCGAGATCGTCGAACGGGGCACCCATGACGATCTGCTGGCGCTGGACGGGCACTACACCGCGCTCATCGAGTCCGCGCGCCGCGAGGAGGAGGACGAGCTGTGAGCACCGCCGTCGTCGAACGGGCCTTCGCGCCCTTCTTCACCGAGGCGGCCGGCACCGGGGCGGCCGGCGCGGTGGACCTGCGGGCAGACCGCTACCTCGTGCTGGACGACCCCGGCCGGATGCTGCTGGTCCAGGGCGGCGCGGTCGACCTGTTCGCCGTCCGGCTCACCGACGGTGAGCCCACCGGCCGCTGGCACTTCCTCTGCCGGATCGAGGCCGGCACCCTGCTGCCCGGCGCGCCCGCCGGGCCGGTGCACGGCATCGTCGCCCGCCCCGTGCTCGGCGCCGAGGTCGCCCTGCTGGCCACCAGCCGGCTCGAAGGCCTCTCCGCACGCGGCCGGGACTGCGGCACCGCGGCCGGCGCGGCCGTCCGGGCGCTGCCGGAGGCCGAGCAGCAACAGGCCGTGGACCAGTTCCTCGGCGGGCTCGCCCGGGGCATCACCGCCCTGGCCGGCGCCCTGCGCAACGGCCTGCCGCCGCGCGAGTTCACCCCGCTCGCCACCACCGGGCCGACCACCCTCAAGAAGGGCCAGGCACTGCGCTCGGTGGACGGCGTGCAGTGGGTGCAGATCGAGGAGGGCACCGTCGAACCGCCCGAGTGCGCCGGCGGGGAGCCCGCCGCGGGCGCCCTCGGCGAACTCACCGCGGGCGCCGACATCTGCCTCACCGAGCAGGACTGGCTGGTCGCCCGCGACCCGGCCACCGTCCGGGCCCGTTCCCCGCGCGAACTGCTCGACCAGGGCGAACTGTGGCAGCGGCTGGTCACCCACTGCGGGCGGCTGCTGTACACCGTCGACCTGCGGGTGGAGAGCCGGCGCGCCGCCGAGACCGAGCAGATCGCCGCCCGCCGGGAACGCGACGCCGGCACCCTCGCGCACTCCGCGCGCGGCTTCGAGACCGTCCTGCGCGACACCTCCTCCCGGGTCCGGATCGGCGACGCCGCCGCCGACCCGCCGGCCCTCGCGGCCGCCCGGCTGGTGGCCGCCCAGCAGGGCTTCACCGTCAAGGCCCCGGTCGCCGGCAACGGCCACGACCGCCACCTGGACGAGCTCCAGGCGATCGCACTGGCCTCGGGCGTGCGCACCCGCTCCGTCCGGCTGGACGGACGCTGGTGGCGCGGCGACCTCGGGCCGATGATCGGCTACCGGAAGATCGGCGGCGGCGCGGTCGCCCTGCTCCCGGTCAGCGGCCGCTACGTGCTCGCCGAGAACGGCCGGGTCACCCCGCTCACCCCCCAACTCGCGGCCGAGCTGCAGAACAAGGCCACCGTGCTGTACCGGCCGCTGCCGCTCACCGTCCGCACCGTCAGCGGCCTGCTCCGCTTCGGCATCCGCAACAACCGGCGCGACCTGTGGATGTTCGCCGGCATGGCCGCGCTGATCGCGGTGGTCGGGCTGCTCGTCCCGGTGATGACCGGCGAGGTGCTCGGCACCTTCGTCGCGCACGCCCAGCGCAATCTGATCACCGAGGGCGCGGTGGTGGTGATCGGCTCCGCGATGGCGGTGGCCGCACTCTCCGTGGTGCAGAACATCGCCGTCCTGCGGATCGAGAGCCGCTCGACGGCGGCGATGCAGGTCGGCGTCTGGACCAGACTGCTCTCCCTGCCCGCCTCCTTCTTCTCCGGCTACTCCACCGGTGAGCTGGGGACGACCGTGCTGGGTGTCAGCGCGGCGCAGGAGACCCTCTCCGGCATGATGACCACGGCCACCCTCGGCCTGCTCACCGGCCTGGCGAACCTGCTGCTGGTCTACTTCTACGACCTGCGGCTGGCGGGCCTGGCCACCGCCCTGGTGCTGGTCGGCGTCGGCTTCGGCCTGATCGCCGGCCGGCTGGAGATCCGCTGGCAGCGCCGGCTGTACGCGCACGAGCAGGCGATGTCCGCCCGGGTCTTCCAACTGCTCACCGCCGTCCCGAAGTTGCGGGTCACCGCGGCCGAGGACCGGGTGTTCGGGGTGTGGGCCGGGGAGTTCAGCAAGGGCCGCGGCCTGGCCGCCTCCTCCCGGCGCGTCCAGAACGCCGTCACCACCTTCAACGCGGGCTTCCCGCTGGTCTGTTCGGTGGTCCTGTTCGGGGTGATCGCCGGCCCGCTCGACGGCGAGGTACCGGTCCCGGTCTTCCTCTCCTTCTTCACCGCGTTCAACCTGCTGATCGCCTCCAGCCTGCAGTTCACCTCGGCGGCCGTCACCGCCCTCGGCGTGGTGCCGATGCTGGAGCGGCTGCGGCCGATCCTGGAGGAGAAGCCCGAGGTGGACGACACCAAGGCCGACCCCGGCGACCTCTCCGGCCGGCTCGGCCTGAGCCACGTCACCTTCCGCTACGGCCAGGACGGCCCCGCGGCGCTCCAGGACGTCACCCTGACCATCGAGCCCGGCGAGTTCGTCGCGGTCGTCGGCCCGTCCGGCAGCGGCAAGTCGACCGTGCTGCGGCTGCTGCTCGGCTTCGAACGCCCGGAGAGCGGCACCGTCCTCTACGACGGCCAGGACCTGGGCGAGCTGGAGGTCTCCGCCGTCCGCCGCCAGTGCGGCGTGGTGCTCCAGAACGGCGCGCTGCTGGCCGGCGACATCAAGGCCAACATCGTCGGCAGCACCAACCACACCCTGGACGACGCCTGGGCGGCCGCCGAGATGGCGGGCATCGACAAGGACATCGCGGCCATGCCGATGGGCATGAACACCGTGCTCTCCGAGGGCACCAGCACCCTCAGCGGCGGCCAGCGCCAGCGCCTGATGATCGCCCGGGCCCTGGTCTCCCGCCCGCGCATCGTCTTCTTCGACGAGGCCACCAGCGCGCTGGACAACCCGACCCAGCGTCTGGTCACCGAGAGCACCCGCCGCCTCAACGCCACCCGGGTGGTGATCGCCCACCGGCTCTCCACCGTCGCCGAGGCCGACCGGATCATCGTGATGGACCAGGGCCGGGTCGTCCAGCAGGGCCGCTACGAGGAACTGCTCGCCGACGAGGGCGGACTCTTCGCCCGCCTGGCGAGCCGTCAGATCCAGTGACCCCCGCGCGTTCGGGGGCCGAGAGGAGCCGGACATGGAGTTCGCACTGCTGGTCTTCGGGCAGGAGAGCGACTGGGACGCGATGACGGAGGCGGAGCGCGCCGAGCGCTTCACCGCCAACCGGGCCTACGGCCAGGCACTGGCCGAGGCCGGCATCCGGATCAGCTACGGCGCCCGGCTGGCCCGGCCGGCCGCCGCCGAGGGCGAGGAGCGCGCCGAGGAGGGCGTCCTGGAGGTCGGTGGCCTCTGGATCATCGACGCCCCCACCGAGGACGACGCCCTCACCTGGGCCGCCCGGATGCCCCTCAGTCACTCCGGTCGAGTCGAAGTCCGCCGCTGCGACCGCCCCTCCCGCCCCCCGGCAGTGGCCTGACCCCGCCCCGGCGCCAACGCCCCACGCGCCACCCAGCGCCGGGGCCGAGGACGCGAATCGGCCCCACTCGGCAAGGGGGTGCCGGGTGGGGCCGATTGCGGCCGGGCCTCGGGCGGTCGCGATGCCCTCGCCGACCGCGCCGGGTCCGGCCCCCACGCCCTGTCCCTGAGCGCGGGGGGTGGACGCCTCGTCAGGCGCCGGTCTCGACCAGCTCGGGGCTGGCGTTCAGGTCCGCCACGGTGTGGCCGGCGGCGACGGCGGCGGCCACGGTGGTGGTCGGCTTGATCTGGCGGATCAGGAAGGGGACGGCGCCGGCGACGAGGCAGATGACGGCCGCGGTGGCGAACGCGTGCTTGTAGGCGT